>NZ_CP047602.1:1880833-2224166 GCF_009905255.1 Thermoanaerobacterium aotearoense
AAATCATTATGTATCATCAACAGTGATAAATAAGTTTCTTTTCCTACCTTAAAGTCCATTACTCCGATTATCTTTTCTGAACTTATCTCAACTATCTTACAAGAATGAAATCCAACTTCTTTCATTGATTCAAGTTCTTGAAGTATCCATTCTTTTGTTACTTTTTCCTTGTCCATATGGCTTAATAAAAAATGTTTATTAGAATTATAAACTTCAACAACTTCATTTAAATCCTTATTCTCAACTGAATCTATATAGAAACCTTTTAATCCAAAAAACATATAAATCCCTCCATTATCCAACTGTTGAACTGACCACTCACGAACCAATGACATCCAAATCGCTCTGTCAAAAGCATTGCAGCTTGTCTGGATATGTTCCCACGAAGCAAAAAAACACATTTTTTACGCTACAACTTCAAACACAAAATCACACAAATGGCTTATATCAAGCCATTTCAGAAGCCCAGTTCTACACCCTTGACATCAATACCACGCACTCAACGTGATGTGTGTATGGAAACATATCGACCGGTTGTACTTTTTTTGTTTTATATCCATTGTCTTCAAAAATCCTTAAATCCCTTGCCAATGTAGTCGGGTTACAAGAAACATAAACTATTTTTTTAGGATTCATATCTATGGACGTTTTCACAACCTCTTTGTCCAGGCCTTTTCTTGGTGGGTCAAACACTATGACGTCAGGATTTAGTCCTTTGTCAAAAAGTTTTTTCATGACGTCTTCTGCTTTTCCAGCGATGAATTCTGCATTATATATTCCATTTATAGCTGCATTTCGCTTCGCATCTTCTACAGCGTCTGGTATTACCTCTATACCATAGACTTTTCTTGCATATTCTGCAAAAAATATCGATATCGTGCCTATGCCACAGTACACATCAAAGACGGTTTCATCGCCTTTTAAATCTGCATATTCCAACGCTTTCTCATACAATACTTTGGTTTGAACCGGATTTACTTGAAAGAACGACAAAGGAGATATTTCAAATTTTTTATCCCCAATAAAATCAGTAATATAATCATTACAATATATGACAATATTTTTGTTACCCATGACTTGTTTTCCGTTGCTTTTATTTACATTTAAAACAACACTTTTTAAGTTTTCAATATTTCCTTTAAGCCGGCTTACAAGTTCTTTCTTGTGTGGAATGTCTCTGCCATTTGCCACAATGATAACCATGACTTCTTTTGTTGCAAAACCAATCTTTGTTATCACATGCCTTAAAATCCCTTTTTCAGTTTTTTTGTCGTAAACTGCAATCTTATAGTCGTTTGCCCATTCTACAACGGTTTTCATCACATCGACACTGACGCTATTTTGAATCATGCAGGAATCTATGCCGATCACTTCATGTGATTTAGATGCGTAAAATCCACCTTCTACCATGCCATCTCTAAAGCTCAATGGATATTCCGCTTTATCCCTGTAATGCAGTGGGTCAGACATGCCTATCGTATCAAATACAGAAGCATCAATTTTCCCAATTCTTTTCAAGCTTTCTTCAACAACATGTTTTTTAAATTCTAACTGTCCGCTGTATGTTAAATGTTGAAGCATACAACCTCCACATTTATCAGCATATTGGCATTTAGGCATAATTCTTTCCTGTGATGGCTCTAATATTTCTTCTACATGTGCATTTAAATAATTTTTATGTTTTTCATCAATTTTGGCTAAGACCTTCTCTCCTTTTAAAGCGCCTTTTACAAAAACAGCAATTCCATCTAATCTTCCGACGCCCTGGCCCTCATGCGCCATATTGTCAATGAATACTTCGTATATATCGCCAATGTTTAAATTTTGCAACAATTATCACTCCAAATTAATATTTTCACATACACAATTATACTCTATTTAAGCAATAAAAAACAGATTTCCCGGATATAGTCATCCGGAAAATCTGTGTATCACTTCGAAGCATACCTTTTATAAACAATGTCTGGCATGTCAAGCACTTTATGTTCTATATTCGATGCAAATAATATTACGTATTCGGCATGTGCCCAATTAAGCGGTGATGCTGAATCTGTAGGAAGTCCAGTATCTTCCCATACTTGCTCAGATATTATGCCGCTTTCATTTGCAAAGTTCTCCATGGCTTTTACATAAGATGTCGCATCTTTCCCTGCAGCAATCTCGTACATGCCTCTCTCACCTGTAAGCAGCGGCCACAATCTTCCCTTCCCTGTCCCATGATATAGTTCTGTCTTAGACATCTCGCCATATCCATCATGATTATACCTGTACCACGACGGTCCTTTCGGCGTATCGACTTTTATTGTTTCATCTACGACTTTCAGCGTATTTAGTATTTTAGGGTCATCTGCTGATTTTACTCCAAGCCTTACAAGTTCCAGAAAACTTGGATCCACGATTTCTTTTTGGTCGTATACACCACCGCCATTCGCTATGCTTATCATGAAATCAGCATTTGGATCTGGAAGTCCTGCTATCCTTATATAGTATTGACCATTTCCCAAAGGACCTTTTTCTGTGTAAGTTAGGCTGTCAATAAGCCTTTGCCAGTTGTCCGCCTTTTCTTGATACTTTTTAGCAGATTCAAAATCCTTATTTTCTTCAGCTATATACGCAGCACATGTAAGTCCTGCTACTTCTGAAGCCAGCGTTGCTGGTGAATATCCTCCTATTTCTTCCCATCTTTCCTGTCCCGTCTTAGGGCCTATTTTCACAATGAAATCCGCCAAAGGCTTAACAAGGCTTTCATAGAGATCGTATCTTTTAAGCCTGTAGCTTAATATTATTGGGTCTGCCTGCTCATCAAGCTGTATGCCTGTCCAATAAGGCTTTCCATTTATCCATGTATTTTGTGGAATCATTCCATTGTCTTTTACTACTTTGACTAAATAATCCAACGCTCTGTTTGCCGAATCAGTATCGCCAGCAACAATAAATGCATTTGCTACATGGTACAGATCTCGTGACCATACAAGATGGTAACCACCGATATTGTCATCTTCTTGGCCATCACCCCATGGGATTGATAGCGATGCTATATAAGCACCCTTGTTTGTCTTGTCTTCACTGGCTTTTAATATCATCATGCTATTGAAATACAGTGAATTTGCTTTTCCGCCAAAATCATTAAGGCTATTGCAATACTTCTCCCATTCGTCTATATACGCCTTCTTTAAACTGCCATAATCATCATTTAAAGTTTCCATGTTTGTCCTTACCGCTTCATTTTCACTTTGTCCGAAAGACAATACGATTTCAAATTGAGTATTTTTCTTAAGATCTATTTCAGCACCTTCTATGATGTTGCCTCTTGCACTATTGTAATTGTAAGTCATTTGCATGTTTTTATAAAGATCGGTCTCAATATCATTTACTTTATAATAACCTATCGAATACTTTTTCCAGCCTACATCAGAAGACAATGCAGTGTAAATCCCATCTCTTTCAGCAATTAGCGCAACATTGCCATTTGCCTTAACTGCGTATCCTTCATTGTATTTGCCCTGATTTTTTACATGAGGATCACACATTACATAAAGTCTGTAATCATCAACATTGCCTTTTAAAGCTTCAAATTTCGTCTTAATTATGAGAGAATTTCGCTTTACATCAGTAAATACTTCTTTAGTTATCTTATATCTCCCAACTTTATCTGTGTTAATGATTTTATAACCTAACGATTTTTCAGTGAACTTTTCTACTTTGGTTATTGTGTCTTTTGTCTCGTCAGAGACAAACGTTTTTCCATCTGTCACAAAAAATTTAATATTTTTTACATCAGCAGTATCTATAGTGGGATAGTAAACCTCAGATATCGCTCCGTCTGCAAGTGTAAACCACACTTTGGAAGTATAGTTGTTTGCAGTACCTACACATTGTTTCTGGGCTTTTGCCCATGTATCGGCCTCTCCCGGGCCATTTATTGCTTGCACATTATTTAATCTTTCAATTTTCATACTTGATATATTATTGTTTCCACATCCGCTTAGCACACTGGATGCAAGAAATAATACAGGTAGGTATTTTATAAGTTTTCTATTCAATTTCATCGCCTCCAATACTATTTTACATTATATCTGAGGTTTGTGCAACCGATTTTATATAAAGGCAAAAAAAATAGGGCGAATGCCGCCCATTGATATAATCGGTTACCAATACCATTATAACCAATTTATTGAATTATATTCAAACTTCATACACCTTCAAAGCATTTATTCAGCATTTCGTAAACATGTGGCAAAGCCTTCTTTATATTTACAGGTTTCCTGTCAAGTGTCGTAAATGGATGTTCTGTCATGCCTTGTGCCAAAAGCTTATTTCCATCTTCTTTCATTATATCGTACTCAAATCTTATCCTTGAGCCTTTCAATAAACCTATTTTTGTCTTTATAATTATTACATCATCATATTCTGCAGGCCAAAAGTATTTGCAACTGGCTTCTATCACCGGAAGCATGATATTGTTCTGTTCTAATTCTCGATAAGTCATGCCTAAAGATCTGAAAAATTCTGTCCTTCCTATTTCAAACCAGTTTAAATAATTTGCATGATACACTATGCCCATTTTATCTGTTTCGCCATATCTTACCCTTACTTTTACGTCGTAAGTATACATGTATTATCACCTCAAAAAAATAAAGACAAGAAGATGACTTCCTGTCCTATTTTATATTCACTATACCTTTGTAGACCAATCCTCTGGCAGTATCGAGAGTTACCGTCATTCCATCTTTAAGCTTTGAAGTTACTCCTTCACAGCCTACAATGACAGGTAATCCATAGTTCAATCCAACTATTGCAGCATGGGACGTTAGTCCACCTTCTTCTGTTATGATAGCTGAAGCCTTCTCAATTATAGGCATATAATCCCTTTCAGTTTTTTGAGCAACGATGATATCTCCTTCTCTGAACTTATCTTTGTCCTTGTATGGATCTCTTATGATGGAAACAACACCACTTATGGATTTAGTGCCTATGCCTGTGCCTTTTACTATTACATCTCCCACAATATGAACCTTCAACATATTTGTTGTGCCTGTAGTCGCGACAGGTATTCCTGCCGATATTACTACAATATCGCCATTTCGAATTAATCCTTCATTTAAAGCCGTATTTACTGATACTTCTATCATTTCATCTGTAGAATTGACTTCCTGTGATATCAATGGATGTACACCCCACACGATGCTAAGCCTTCTTGCAACATCTTTGTTTGGCGTCACTGCTATTATAGGTGCTGACGGTCTATACTTAGACACCATTCTCGCAGTATAACCTGATATTGTAGATGTAATAATGGCAGTTGCGCCTATATCTCTCGCGGTAGTGCACGTAGCATGGCTTATGGCATTTGTCATAGAAATATTGTAATCCACATTTTTATCTAAATTTTCTTTGTAATTTATATACGTCTCAATCTTTTCAGCTATCTTTGACATCGTCTTAAAAGCCTCTACAGGATATTTGCCTTGCGCTGTTTCACCAGACAACATTATCGCATCAGTGCCATCCAATATAGCATTGGCTACATCTGTTACTTCTGCCCTTGTTGGCCTTGGATTTCTTATCATAGAGTCAAGCATCTGTGTAGCAGTAACTACTGGTTTACCTGCTTTGTTGCATTTTTCAATTATCCTTTTCTGAACGATAGGTATTTCCTCTATAGGAATTTCGACACCCAAATCGCCGCGGGCTACCATTATGCCATCAGAGACTTTGATTATTTCGTCAATATTTTCTACGCCTTCGCGATTTTCAATTTTTGATATGATAAGTATATGGCCAGCGTCATTGTCTTCTAACAATCTCCTTATGGCAATTACATCTGCTGCTTTTCTGACAAAAGACGCTGCAATCATGTCGATTCCTTTTTTTATTCCAAACTCTATATCATCCACGTCTTTTTGCGTTATGGCAGGCAAATTAAGCTTTGTACCAGGTACATTTACACCTTTGTGATCACCTATTGTACCAGAATTCTCCACAGTGCATACTATATCTTCACCTTTTACGTCATTGACTTTCAATGATACTAATCCGTCATCAATCAATATGCGAGAACCTCTCTCCACATCTTGAGGAAGCCCCTTGTATGAAACAGAACAAATAGTGTTATCTCCTTCAATTTCCCTTGATGTTATCGTAAATGTCTGGCCTTCTTTAAGCTCTGCAACACCGCCTTTAAATCTGCCAGTCCTTATTTCAGGCCCTTTTGTATCAAGCATAATTGCAATAGGCAGCTTAAGTTCTTCTCTAATCTTTATAATATTGTCTATTCTGCTTCCATGCTCTTCATGATCCCCATGTGAAAAATTCAACCTGCAAATATTAAGACCGCTTTCTATAAGCTCTTTCAATATCTCATATTTTTCACTGGCAGGACCAATCGTGCATATTATCTTAGTTCTACGCATATCTTCACTCCTTAAATTGATAATATTTTGCTGAGTTCATAAAGCTTTAAATTAAACTCTTTTTTCATTGCCAAAGCAGTGTCTATATCATCATCCACAATCTGGTTATTTCTTATGCTTATTATCCTTTGAGATTTGTTTTCTAACAGAAGCTCTACAGCTCTTGATCCCATTTGGCTTGCGATAACTCTGTCCATGACAGTAGGCGCGCCACCCCTTTGTATGTGGCCCAAAGTCGTATGCCTTAAATCAAGCTTAGGAAGTCTCTCTTGAATCATCTTTGATAACTCCAGACCGCTCATTACACCTTCTGCCAGTACAATTATGTGATGCAGCTTGCCCCTCTTTATGCCGTACGAAATTTTTTCGCACACTTCATCTATGTCAAACTTGACTTCCGGTATTATTATAATCTCTGCTCCTCCAGCAAGTCCTGCATAAAGCGCTATGTACCCAGCATTTCTTCCCATTACCTCTATGATATTTGCTCTTTCGTGTGACGTTGCCGTGTCTCTAATCTTGTTGATGGCATCTATAGCCGTATTGCAAGCTGTATCAAAACCGATTGTATAATCTGTACACGGTATGTCATTGTCGATAGTGCCTGGAATACCGATCGTATTAACACCATGTTCATTACTTAAAAGCTGTGCACCTCTAAAAGAGCCATCTCCGCCTATGACCACAAGCCCTTCAATATTGTGCTTTTTCAATACCTCTGCAGCCTTGGCTCTTCCTTCTTTTGTTTTAAATTCTGCACTTCTGGCTGTACGAAGTATTGTACCGCCTCTTTGAATTATGTCACCTACTGATGACAATGTCATGTCTTCTATCTCGTCGTCTATAAGCCCCTGATAGCCTCTCATGATGCCTTTTACTGTCAGCCCGTTATATATGCCGCATCTTACCACTGCCCTTATGGCAGCATTCATGCCTGGTGCATCTCCACCACTTGTTAAAACTCCTATTGTTCTCATAATATATCCTCCTTACCAACCGGGTCATTATATGTCCCATTTTATTAAAAGTCCCCCTTATAAGGGGTAATTAAAGACCATATTCAATAATAATATTCTGTGCATCCTGAGCTTCTGAATTAGGAACCATAACTTCACAGTAGCCGTCGTTATTGTCTACATTTTTTTTCAATGGTTTTAATTTCACTAAAAAGCCTTCTTTTGTCAGCACATCTTTGACCTTTTCTGCAACTTCCATGCTGTGCGCCATATATATAACAGTCCACATAAAAAGGCCTCCTTGAATATTCTAACTACTATTTTAATTTATTTTTTGTATAATATCAATATATATTTACACGTTATACAATTTTAACATTTTCTTCTCCAAGTACACTTGCAAGTTCGTCCAAAAGCTCATTTGCACCATTTACCCAAAGATCTTTTTGAGCTGCCAGATTTTTATTTGCATATCTTATAAAAACAGGAATGTTTCCTCTGTATTTGACTAAAATTCCTTTAATCTTTTCCACATCCTTTTGTTCCTTCACATTAAGCCACAATTTTTCTCGTATCATGTGTGTAAGCGGCTTAACTTCATCGCATAAAATCTTTGGCTCTTCATCTTCCCTTAAACTTACTTTGCCTTTTACTACAACAGGCAAATCTTCACTTAAAAATTTTGAGTATCTTTCGTACACAGCAGGAAATACGATGACTTCGATGGTACCGTACAGATCTGCAAGATTTACAAAAGCCATCATATTATTGTTTTTTGTAAACTTTATTTTCTTGCTTTCTACAATCCCTACCAAAACAACATCTTGATCATCAAAGGCCGTTTTTTTTGCAAATGAGTCATCGCTATTTTTCAAGTCCCTCGTTGTACAATTTGCTATTCTTCGTATATCGTCTTGATATTCATCAAGTGGATGTCCGCTAATATAAAGCCCCATAGTTTCTTTTTCCATAGAAAGTATTACGTCTTTAGAAAATTCTTTGATGTCTGGAAGCGAATAATCGATTTTATAGCTTTCCGCATCGCTTTCAAATAATGATATCTGCCCTTTTATATTCCTCTCTCTGCTTCTATGAATGCTTTCCATTATGCCTTCGTAAACTGCTAATAATTGAGATCTGTAGACGCCAAATGAATCAAATGCACCAGATTTTATGAGACTTTCAACGGCTTTCTTGTTTAATTGCATTTCGTCTATTCTCTCAAAGAAATCTATGATAGATGTATATCTGCCGTTTTTCTTTCTGTCCTCTACAATTTCTAATGTAGCGTTTAAGCCGACGTTTTTAACAGCAGCAAGACCAAATCTGATTTTGCCATTGGCGACGGTAAAGTAGGAATAGCTTTCGTTTATATCCGGTGGCAAAACTTGTATACCCATCTTTTTTAGAACTTGTACATAGAAAGCCACTTTATCCGTATTGTCAACAAAGCTATTAAGCAATGCAGCCATGAATTCAACAGGATAGTATCTCTTTAAATACGCCGTTTGAAAAGCCACAACAGCATAAGCTGCAGCGTGAGATTTATTGAATGCATAATTGGCAAAATCAATCATTTCGTCAAAAAGCCTGTTGGCCGTATCTTCATCAACACCTTTGTTTACAGCTCCTGGTACGATGTAATTGCCATTTTCATCTTTGATTCCATAGATGAAGTTCTTCCTCTCTTCCTCCATAACCTTCATTTTCTTCTTCGCCATGGCACGGCGAACCAAGTCAGACCTTCCCAACGAGTACCCTGCCAAATCCCTCACTATCTGCATAACTTGCTCCTGATAAACCATGCAGCCATAAGTGACATCAAGAATTGGCCTTAGAAGCGGATGTTCATATTTTATGTTTTCAGGGTGATTTTTATTTTCTATGTATCTGGGTATTTGATCCATTGGACCAGGTCTATAAAGCGATATACCTGCTATTACATCTTCCAGCTTTTCTGGCTTTAGCTCTGTCATAAACTGTTTCATTCCAGATGATTCTAATTGAAATACACCTTCAGTATCGCCTCTGCTTATTAATGCATAAACTTCTTTATCTTCAAAGTCAATATTGTCTATGTCAACATCTATCCCTCTGGTCTCTTTTACAATATCTAAAGTGTCTCTTATGACAGTAAGTGTCCTTAAACCCAAAAAATCCATCTTTAAAAGGCCTAATTCTTCCAAAGTCGTCATCGTAAACTGCGTGACAATAGAACCTTCATTTTTCTGCAATGGAACGTATTTTACCAGCGGTTCGCTTGATATAACTACGCCTGCAGCATGCGTTGAAGCATGACGTGGAAGTCCTTCAAGAGATCTTGAAATATCAATCAACTGCCTAATCTTTTCGTCATTTTCGTACTTATCTTTTAACTCTGGATTTAATTCAATTGCTTTATCTATAGTCATTCCAAGTTCGAAAGGTATCATTTTCGCAATGACATCAACTTCAGCGTAAGGAAAGTTTAAAGCACGGCCAACATCTCTTATGGCAGCCCTTGCAGCCATCGTACCAAATGTTATTATTTGAGCCACTCTGTCTTCTCCATACTTTTTGACTACATAATCAATTACCTCTTGTCTTCTTTCATAGCAAAAATCAGAGTCTATATCTGGCATGCTTACTCTTTCAGGGTTTAAAAATCTTTCAAAAAGGAGATTGTACTTTATAGGATCAATCTTTGTTATGCCGAGGCAGTATGCCACAAGGCTCCCAGCAGCCGAGCCTCTCCCAGGACCAGTCATTATTCCATTGTCGCGGGCAAATTTAATAAAATCCCACACGATTAAGAAGTAATCAACATATCCCATTTTTTCTATTACAGAAAGCTCGTAGTTTAACCTTTCTATCACTTCATCGGTTGGATTTGGATACCTTTTATACAACCCATCCATGCAAAGTTTTCTCAAGTATTCATCTGACTTCATGCCATCTGGCACTTCATACTTTGGAAGCTTAGTCTTATTAAATTCAAATTCCAGATTGCACATATCGGCAATTTTTACGGTATTCTCCAAAGCTTCCTTGCAATACGAAAACATATCATACATCTCATCAGGGGATTTTAGATAAAATTGATCTGTCGGAAATGACATCCTATCAGCATCATCCATGTTCTTGCCTGTCTGAATGCACAAAAGGACTTCATGTGCCAAATGATCCTCTTTATTAAGATAATGAACATCATTTGTGGCCGCGAGAGGTATGTTTAGCTCTTTTGAAAGTTTTATCAATTCCGCATTTACTTTTTCCTGCTGGCTTAAACCATGGTATTGAAGCTCAAGATAAAAATTGCCTGTCCCAAAAATGGAGTTATAAAAAATAGCAGTCTCTTTAGCTTTTTCATATTCATCAGAAAGGAGATACGATGGTATTTCACCGCCAAGACATGAGCTAAGCGCTATTAAGCCTTCGCTGTGTTCTTTTAAGTATTGATGATCAACCCTCGGTTTATAGTAAAAACCATCGATAGATGCCTTTGAGACAATTTTCATCAAATTTTCATATCCAGTCATGTTTTTGCACAGCAAAATCAGATGATAATTCAAATTATCTATGCCGTATTCTTTATCGTACAAAGACCTTGGAGAGACGTAAATTTCACACCCAATTATAGGTTTTACACCATAAGATACGGCCTCTTTGTAAAAATCTATGGCACCGTACATGACGCCGTGGTCCGTAATAGCTATGGAATTCATTCCAAGCTCTTTCGTCCTCTTTATAAGCTCTTTTATCCTACATGAACCATCGAGAAGGCTGTATTCGCTGTGAACGTGCAAATGTACAAACATTACAATCACCTTAAAAAAGTTTTTTGTTCTTTAAAAGCCTCAAAGACATCAGTGCTTTTGCAATCATTGTTTCTTCGTATAAAACTGATATCTCAACTTTGCAGAAATTGCCGCTATAATCTATGATAGCGGTATTTACTTCAATCGTCTTTTCTGTCTGTAGAGGCCTTATAAAATAAACTAAAAAATTATCTACAACAGCATCAAATCTTTTATTTCTCGTCACTGACGATATGCCGCATTCGCTCATAAGCATCATGAGGGCACTGCTGCTGACCGTTCCTAATTGATTTACCATGTTTTGCGGTATCGTTCCATAAAATTTCATCCCATCTTGTGTTTTCTCAGCATGAAAGTCTTTTAACAATGTATCATTGATAGTTTCCTCAATCTGAGGCTGTTTTGCCATGTATTGAAGGGCTTTTATCACGTCTTCTCTACTTATGATGCCGACAAGTTCTTTATTGTTAGTAACAGGCAAAACTTCTATATTCCACCATATCATTAGATGGGCCGCAAACGCTACAGTCGTAGTTTCAGTGACATATATTGGATTTCTGGCCATTATATCTCCTATTTTATCATAATCGTCAGCTTTAGCTATTTCTCTGGATGTAACTATTCCAACTAAAGTACCGCTTTCATCTACAACAGGATACCTCGTATGGCTTGTCTTATTTAATAGTGCCTTCCAATCATTTACTGTCTGATTTGTCGTCATGTAGATGGGGTTAGTTGACATGATATTGCTTACAAGCAGTATCCTTTTCTTTGTCATCCTCTCGTTTACTGCCTTATTGATCAAGGTTGCCACGGTAAAGGTATCATACGTAGTTGAGATCAATGGCAATGAAAGCTTATCTGCCAAAGTTTTAACTTCTATTTTAGCATCAAATCCACCTGTTATAAGGACGGCAGCACCTGCTTTTAATGCTGCCATCTGTGCATTATCTCTATTGCCAAGTATAATAAGATCACCTGGTTGAATGTATTTTACCATTTCTTCCGTTGTCATGGCACCTATCAAAAACTTGTTAAGCTCTATATTGAGCCCATTCTCTCCTCCTAAGACAGTCCCATCCACGACATTTTTTATTTCCTCGTACGTCAGTCTGTCAAACAGTTTATTCTTAGGCTTCGTCCTTATGGTACCTGCTCTCGGAATAGTTGTCACAATATACATGCTTTCTGCATCTTTTATGGCTTTATACGCAGTGCCTTCGCTTATCTTCAAAGCCTGTGCCAAACTTCTTACTGATATTTTCGTTCCTTCTGGCAGGCTTTTAAGATACTCCAGCACCCTCTCATTTTTAGTCATAAAAAAATCATCCTTCATGCAAAAAAGGTTTCCTAAGAAACCTTTTTAGATTATTCTTCTCCAAATTTTGAATCAATTAAATCAACAAGTGTCTTAATTGCTTCTTGCTCGTCGCTGCCATCAGCGATAAGTTTCACTGTATTCCCCTGTGCAACTCCTAATGACATAATACCCATGATGCTTTTCGCATTTACCTTTTTATTTTCCTTTTCCACCCAAATCTGTGATGAAAATTTGCTTGCCGCTTGTACAAACAAAGCTGCTGGTCTCGCATGAAGACCTGTCTTATTTTTAATTTCTACTGTCTTTTCAGTCATAATTATTGACTCTCCTCTCTTTTAATTTTGATACAATTTCTTCAATTTTTCTTAATCTATGATTGACTCCTGATTTTCCAACAGGAGGATCTAGCATTTGACCCAATTCTTTAAGGCTTATATCTGGATATTTAAGCCTTTTTTCTGCAATCTCTTTTAAATTATCCGGGAGGTAATTAAGCCCTACGCTATTCTTTATATAATTTATATTCTCTATCTGCCTCAATGATGCATTTATGGTCTTTGTAAGATTGGCAGTCTCACAATTAACAAGCCTGTTTACATTATTCCTTATGTCTTTATATACGCGTATATTTTCTAAGTTCAATAAGGAATTATGTGCCCCCATTATGTTTAGGACATCTACTATTTGTTCTCCCTCTTTTAAGTATACTACATAATTATTTTTTCTTGCAATAATTTTTGAATGCAAATGATAATTATTTATTAATTTGCTTAAATCCTTAGCATGATCTAAATTGTGCGTTATAAATTCCAAATGGTATGCCTTTTCCGGATCGCTAATCGAACCACCTCCAAGAAAAGCACCTCTAATATATGCCTTCTTACAACACTTTTTGCTGACAATGCTTTTGTCTATGCCATAATTTAACTTACTGCCTTCACCGTCATACTTTAGAAGTCCAACTTTTCTCAATATGTTCTCGGCTGCATCTTTGTCAGAGACTAAAATCAAATAGCTTAAGGATTTTTTTAGCTGGCTATTTCTCCTCACCATCACCTCTGCTACAACATTGAATATATCTTTTAAAAGCTTAAATACTAATCTTGCCACAGAAGCATTTTCAGTTACAAGGCTTAAACTAATTCTCTGATGACCATATATAGATATTGAGCCTATTGTTCTTATCAAAGCAGCAAGTTCAGCCAATTTGCAACAGCTATCATCGGGGTATATTCTCGATAACTCGTTTTTTGTGATAGACGAAAAGGACATATAAATCACCTCGCAGGGTCCTATATCTATTATACTACATAATTTTAAAAAAACTCCTATAAATTTTTTATAGGAGTTTGAAAATAATTTAAAAATCTAACTTTTTTCTTTCCCATTCTAAATAATCTTTCGAGGTTTTCCAGTCAGATATTTCTCTTGATGAAAGCCAATCTTTGAATTCTTTATAGTCTTTCCACTCTTCATATTCTCCAAGTTCATTTAATCTTTTTGCAGCTAAAAACCTAAAAATATCAAGGCTTCCATACAGCTTTTCGTACTCTTTATAGTAGTGATAATCTCTTCCGTATCTCCCATTTGCCTCCATAATCTCACCCCAATTACAGTATGGAAAGATGGCATTTAGCCATATTTTAATATATACTGCATAATATTCACAAATCTCAAATAAGGTTACTTAGCGTACATCGGTTATGAAATTTTGTGCAACCCATTGCATTGTTGATTTTTTAATATTATAATATACTTAAAAGTTTTATAAGGAGGTATAAAATGGACAGAGAAAAACTCCCAAGAGTGGCATACTTTTGCATGGAATACGGACTTCATTCGGATTTTAAACTTTACGCTGGAGGCCTTGGAATCTTAGCAGGTGATCATTTGAAAGCCGCGAAAGAACTTGGCATGCCTCTTGTAGGCATCGGCATCCTATGGAAACAAGGTTATACAGAACAACATATAGGCAAAGACGGTTATCCTTATGACGCATATCATAACTACAAGTACGATTTTCTAAAAGATACAGGTGTGAAAGTAAAAGTTAAAATTAGAAATCAAGATGTATACTGCAAAGTCTGGCTCGTAGATAGTTTTGACAATGCACCACTGTACCTTTTAGATACGGATATACCTGAAAATGGAGATAGATGGATAACAGGACAACTTTACGGATGGTTTGGCGAAGAAAGAGTTGCACAGGAAATCGTGCTTGGCATCGGTGGTGTAAGAGCTTTAAGAGCATTGGGAATCGACATCGATGTCTATCACTTTAATGAAGGCCATGCCGCATTAGCAGCATTGGAACTTATACGAGAAAAAATGGAAAATAAAAATATGACGTTCGATGAAGCATGGAATGCAACACGACAAGAAGTTGTCTTTACGACACATACACCTGTAATTGAAGGGAACGAATTTCACAACATAGAGCTTCTCATGTACATGGGCGCAAACAACGGTCTAACAATTGAGCAAATGGCTCAAATAGGCGGAGTTCCCTTTAATATGACTGTTGCAGGGCTAAGACTTTCACGAATTGCAAACGGTGTCGCAAAATTGCACGGACAGACTGCAAATAAAATGTGGGCACATGTTGATAATGCGGCTCCAATCATATCAATTACAAACGGTATTGATAGAAAAACATGGGTAGATAGTAGAATCACGGAAGCATACAATAAAGGGGAAAATCTTCTGAAAACACATAATATAATAAAACAAGAATTAATTGATTTTGTATATGAACGCACTGGTGTAAAGCTTGATTCAGACAAATTGCTAATAGGTTTTTCAAGAAGAGCTGCCCCTTACAAGAGAAGTGACCTTATTTTCACAAATGATGAAGTTATAGGTGAATACTTAAAATCAAGAAAAATACAAATGGTATTTTCGGGAAAAGGACATCCTTTAGATGATGTTGGGAAAAAAATCGTAGCAAAGTTAATTGAGATGACCAAAAAATACCCAGAAAGTGTCGTATTTCTTCCAGATTATGATATGACAATAGGTAAAATGTTGACAAGAGGTTCCGATGTTTGGCTTAACAATCCTCGAAGGCCAAAGGAAGCAAGCGGTACATCTGGCATGAAAGCTGCTATGAACGGTGTATTAAACTTAAGTATTTTAGATGGTTGGTGGCCTGAAGCTTGCATTGACGGTGTAAATGGCTGGCAATTTGGCGATGGATTTGAATCTGATGATGTAGAAATTTTAGACAAGCACGACCTTGAAGCATTGTACGATGTACTGTTAAATAAAGTGGTACCAACATATTATAACGATAAGGAAAAATGGGAAAATATGATGAGAGAAAGCATTAGAACAACCTATGATGCCTTTTCTGCAAATAGAATGCTTAAAGAATACTACGAATTAATGTATACAAAACGTTAAAATTTCCATGTTTTAAGCCGGACAAATAGTCCGGCTTTAGTCATATAAAGGATAACACTAATTTATTTTAGAATATAGGCACAGTTTGGCTCTAATGATATAATTTTACCCCTTATCTTTATCTTGCCCATTCCTAAAATATCTGCCTTTCCTTGTATGCCATTTAACAATATTGAGTTCTCTTTGCTGCTATTATTTATTATCACAATAATCGATTTACCTTTGTATTCCCTTTTGAAACTTATAACTCCATCTTTTGCATATAGTGTTTTATATGTTCCATATCTTAGTTCTTCATTTTCCTTTCTCAAAGAAATAAGCCTTTTATAAAAATTGAATAACTTCAAGTTTTGTTTTTCTTCGTCCCAAATCATACATCTTCTGCAATCAGGGTCATATCCACCAACCATACCAACTTCATCCCCATAATATATATACGGAACTCCAATATAAGCAAATTGAAATACAAGAGCCAGCTTCATTCGCATTACCATGCCATTGCACATTGTCAAAAATCTCTCTGTATCATGACTCCCTATTAGGTTTAGCATGGCTCTATTAACACCATCCATGTGCCTCATCAATTGTTCAGTCATAATAGTGTTAAATCGCTTTGCATCTATGCTTCTCTTTGCAAAAAAGTCAACAAGAGCATTCTTAAAAGGATAATTCATGACACTATCAAACTGATCACCATAAAGCCAAGGTGACGCATCATGCATAACCTCACCGACAATTATAGCATCATGCTTCGCTTTTTTCACAATCTCCCTAAATTTTCTCCAAAAATGATGATCTATTTCATTTGCAACATCAAGCCTCCAACCATCAATGCCTACTTCTTTAATCCAATATTCAGCAACATTAAGCAAGTACTCTTGCACATCAGGATTTTTAGTCATAAGCTTCGGCATTCTCCATTCATGATCCGCAAAAGCCTCATATGATGGAAGAGGTGTTGTTTTTATAGGCCATTCATATACGTTAAACCAATCCCAATATTTTGAATCTTTCCCATTCTTAATTACGTCTTGAAATGCGAAAAAGTCATAGCCGCAATGATTGAAGACAGCATCAAAAATCACTCTTATCTCATTTTTATGGCATTTATCAATTAATTCTTTTGCCTTTTGTGTATCACCAAAATGAGGATCTATTTTATAATAATCTGTTGTATTGTATTTATGTGTAGACGGTGACAAAAATATTGGCGTCATATATATTGCATTAATTCCAAGTTCCTTAAGATATTCAATTTTATCAATAATCCCCTGAATATCTCCCCCAAAAAATGTAGTTGGTCCAGGTCTCTCACCCCAAGGTCTCACATTCTCTGGATCATTTGATTTATCTCCATTGTTGAACCTATCAGGGAATATTTGATATACAATGCAATCGCTTGTCCATTTTGGTGCAAAAAAAACATCCATATCGCATATATAAGGAAACTGAAAAAAACCATGAAAGCTATTCTCTGGCTTCTCCTCATAAAAACCTGATTCCGTATAGTAGACTCTTTCATCCTTCATAGATATTAAGTAAAAAAAGTATACAAATTTCTTGTTTAATTTAAGTGTCGTTACATAATAATCGAATAACTCATTTGATTGAGTTAAAAACATTTCTTTTACTTTGAACTTACCCATCCAATCATATCTGTCACGATAAAAAATGTAACATCTTTTTATATCTGTAGAAGCAGTCCTTAAAACTATATGAAGCTCATCCTTATTTAAAGGATATGCAAACGGAACATCACTTTTGTGATATATAGCTTGTCTTATCATACAATACCCCTCTCTCATTTTTCAAGTTTTACAGTTACTGGTGCTGGAATATCGATGTGTGGTATTTCTTTGCCATCTACTGTTATTTTAGCATCTGGCGGATTTCCCATCAAGATTTC
Organism: Thermoanaerobacterium aotearoense; assembly: GCF_009905255.1. Taxonomy (NCBI): domain Bacteria; kingdom Bacillati; phylum Bacillota; class Clostridia; order Thermoanaerobacterales; family Thermoanaerobacteraceae; genus Thermoanaerobacterium; species Thermoanaerobacterium aotearoense. The sequence continues at coordinate 1,898,629 of NZ_CP047602.1, forward strand.
TATATTATTTTTGACATCAAATGTTTTTACCATGCCTGATGTCATCAAATACTGATAGGTATTGACACCATCCACCTTCACACTAACCCAGCATTTCTCTCCAGGTATAGATAGATCGACTTTGTATGAATCAGCAACAGGTGAAACTTTATAATCAACTTCGCTTTTTGTGCTGTTTACCAAATTAAACGTAGTCGTTTTTTGATTATTACTATATACATCATTCGAAGTAGTATTATCATTATTTTGATTTTGTGATTTATTAGTAGTGTTATTCGCGCTTTGCTCTGTACTTGGAAGAGGCGCCAATCCTTTATTTATTTGATTTATCATATAATATACGCCAAATGCAAAAAGGCATACCAGCAAAACTCCTATAAATGGCTTTATAAGTCTTTTAAGGAGAGCTGATAAATCAAAAGAACTTTCTTTCTCTACAGGTGCATTTACATGTTGCACTACATCATCCTTTTCTTTGGGTTCCTCAAAAAGATAACTATACTTTTTTAACAGTTCACCCGCATCTAAACCTACGGCCTCTGCATAGCTCTTCACAAAGCCCTTTGCATACACTAAAGCTGGGATCACATTAAAATCACCATCTTCTATGGCTTTCAAATATCTTGTGCGAATTTTAGTAATCTCCTGAAGATCGTCAAGTGTCATGCCTTTTTTTAATCGCGCATTTTTAAGTATATCACCAAGTTCATTCATAAAATCACCTCATCGTCGATCTTCCATAAAAAATAATCTATTTATATACAAATATAAGTATACCAATAATTTATATTTTTTTCGATATCCAGATAAAAAATTTAATATTTTTTTATATTTTCAATCTCCGCCTCTCCAATAAATCTTTAAACGCTTCTAATCTCGTCTGATAGCCAGCTTCACCGGTTTTTTCATCGTAGCTTAATGACATAACCGGTATATTTTTATCTCTGCTTACTTTGGCGATTATTCCTTGTGCGACAATTTCAGGTGTGCAAGTAAAAGGAAAAATCTGTATTATGCCATCGTAATTTTTTTCTGCATATTTTACAGTGTTTGCAACAGTATTTAAGCCATGACCGCCAATGTCCCTTTCTAAATATCCATGCGCATATTTTTTAAATTCCATTCTCTGAGGCAATTTAAAAGCGCTGTTTATCAAATAATCCGAGAGAAAATCAGTTTTAGTAACTTCTATGCCTAATTCATTCAATGATCTGCAAATATCCAAATTAGAAAAAGGCTCCAGCATAAGGTAGATTTCTCCGACTAAAGCTACTTTAAGCTGAATTTCCCTTTTTGTAGTTGCATTTTGTCTTAACTTTTCCAAGCCTTCTTTGTAAATGCCATCTAACTCTTTTTTGTTTTTCGCATTTTTTATTTTTTCCATGTAGTCTTCAAAGATTTTAGTCGTAACTCCTGCTCTATTTTCATGTGCTCTTAAAATCAAAAGCTTCTTTTCGAATTTATCAGCAATTATCATTTTTTGAACAGCAAAAATAAAAGCCTTCAAAGCATCTTTCCAATATACGTCTGGAAAATACGATGAAAGTTCTTTTAAAAAGTCAACTAGCCTTCCATGAGGCGGATCTAATATTATCATATTAAACTTATACCCTAAATCTATCAATGTTTCTTTTTGTGCTTGTCCATAATAGCCAAACCTGCAAGGGCCTATACCACCCAACATTATTATAGTATCAGCACCATTTTCAAGTGCTTCTATAAAATTTCCCAGATTTATCTTATACGGAAGACAGACAAACTCAGGTGAATATTTTACTCCAATTGATAGAGTCTTATTAGTCACAGGTGGTGGCTCCACAACTTCTACATTGATTCCTTCAAACATCGTCTTTAATATCATATTTAATGAACCCATATGTGGATATGTTATTTTCATGCCATAATCTCTCCTTTGCGCCATCTTAATAAATCAATAAATGCTTCTAATCTGGTATTTAGACCAGCCTCACCAGTATGCTCATCAATAGTTATTGACATAAATGGAATCCTACCATCTCTTTTATAATCCCTTTCTAAAAGATCTTCAGTGATAGAGTCTGGTCCACATCCAAATGCTGAAACAGATATTACACCATCTATATCTTCACTTTCAATAAAATATTTACCTGCACCTAAAATATCCCTTCCATAAGTCCAAAACAAATCTTTTTGAAGTTTACCGGCACCTTTTTCAATTTTATCTCTTTCTATCATATTTGTAGTAAGCACATAAGCTCCCATATTCTTAAGTCTATTTATCAACCCCATAGATAAATAATCATCCATTATATCGTAGGGATGGGCTAATAAAGCTATTTTTAAATCCCCTTTTGCATTTGCATCTAATTTTTCTCCTTCCATAATCTTTATTGCTTCTGTATTTGAAAAACCTTCTCGAACGATGCATTCAAAAGTCCTTTGCATTTTTAAAGATTTTTCGTATGCGTCTTTAATTTTACTGACATCGTTGATGAACAATTTACCAACTCTCAATATTTCTCTTTTCATAAAATCATCGCCACGATAAAAATCAATCTTCATATCTATTATTGGCGGCAAATCAGAAACAAGATTTCTCACTAAGTCAGGCAACCCCAAAAATTTTGAGCAGAGATATCTATGTCTTTCTACGCTTATGACTCTGGGAACAAAAATATAATCAACACCTTTTTCCTTCAAATCAATCACATGTCCCATAAATGTCTTTACAGGAAGACACGTTTCATCAACACAAGTCTTGACACCATCATCAATTATTTTTTTGCATGTATCACTGGAAGTAACCACTTCAGCGCCCAGTTCTTCAAAAAATGCTTTCCACATAGGATAAAAGTTGTAGTATAAAAGCCCTTTTGGAATACCAACCTTTTTACTCATCTCTTACCTCCAAATAATTTAATAATAAAACAATATTATTTTTAACATTAAACGACCATAATATACAAAAAACACTGGAATACATTCCAGTGTTTACAATTTGTTCCATGTGCAACATTTTATCCTTTTACAGCACCAGCTGCAAGCCCTTGTTGCAAATACCTTTGCAATGCCATAAATATAATTACAAGTGGCAATGAAGCTACAACAGACGCTGCCGCAAATAATGTCCAATGGGCTGAAAATTGATTTGTAATAAATCTTTGAAGTCCAAGTGCCACAGTATAACTTTCAGGTGATTTTAGTACAGCACTTGACAATATAAATTCGCTATATGTCCCTATAAAGCTAAACAAAAATATTACAACAAGCATAGGTGCAGTAAGTGGCAATATTATTCTAATAAATATTTGCCAATATGACGCGCCATCAACCAATGCCGCTTCATCAAGTTCTTTTGGCAATCCATCTATATACCCTTTTAAAAGCCATATATTAAAAGCACTACCACCTGCAAGCACCAAAACAAATACATATAAATTATCAAGCAAATCTAATTTTGCCAAAATTCCGTATATCGCTGGCAAAGACATAAATGTTGGAAACATCTGTAAAATCAAAAGAGTCATTAATCCATTTTTTCTTCCGACGAATTTCATTCTGCTAAATGCATATGAGGAAGTAGATGTTAAAATAGATTGTATGATAGCCACTCCAAAGCACAAGATCATACTGTTTTTTATCCATGTTAATAGCTGTGTTTTTTGAAACAAGTCTATATAATTTTGAAAGCTTATATGCTTTGGAAAAATTGTACCGGAAAAGAAAGCATCACCTGTCCCCAACGAAGCACCTACAACCCATGCCACAGGAAAAAGAATTATTATAATGAAAATCCAAATTATAATTCTGCTAACCCACAAAGTTACTTTCTCGTTTGGACGCATTTTTCGATCTTCTTTTAATTTGCTTTTATTCATATTTGCATTAGCTGACGTCATCACTTTAGTCCACCTCCTCAAATGCATGCGTCATTCTCATATTCACATAGCTTAATGTTCCAATTATCAAAAATATAATTATTGACAATGCTGACGCCAAATCGTATCTATTAAATTGCATTGTCATTTTATAAGCTGCACTTACGAGTAAATCTGTAGTACCAGCAAAAGCTGTATCTGTTCTTGGAGGGCCTCCACCAGTTATCAAAAACACAGAACCAAAATTATTAAAATTAAAAGCAAATGATGATATAATAAGTGGCAGCGCTGATGACATAAGCATAGGAAGTGTTATAAGCCTTAACTTTTGAAACCAAGTAGCACCATCCAAATCTGCTACTTCATATAACTCTGGTGGTATAGCTTGTAATCCCCCTAAAGATGCATTCATCATAAAAGGATATCCCATCCACGCACTGGCAATTATTATTCCCACTCTTGCCCAGAATGGATCCGTAAGCCAAGGTATTTTTGAAATATGCAAGTAACTTAGCAAAGTATTTATTCCACCATAATCTTGATTGTATAGACCCTGCCAAGCTAATATTGCAATTGTTGATGGCAATGCCCATGGAATTATGAGTATGGCTCTATAAATATTCGTTTCCCACATATTTTTGTTATTGAGTAAAACCGCCAAAAATAAACCTATAACATAATTAGCCAATGTTGCTATCGCTGCAAAAACAACCGTCCATAAAAGCACTGGCAAAAAAACCGTTCTTAACGGACCATTGATAATATCGATAAAGTTTTTAAATCCTACAAATTGATATTGTTTAAAGTGATTCAGGCTAAAATTGGTAAACGCAATATATATGGTATATGCAATAGGTAAGAAACTTAACACCGTCATTGATAATATTGCAGGTGACAAAAACGCATATGGTGTCAATTTGTCTCTGATTTTTGTTCCTGTCTTCATAAAATGTCCTCCTCTAAAATAATTGGAAAGGGGCACTTAGCCCCTTTATTTATTGCTGAGTAGCAATACCCTGCTTTATCTGATTGACCATATCATCTGCTGCCTTATCAGGAGTTGCTTTACCTGATGTTACAAGCTGCAGTGCATTACCAGCCGGTGTCCAAACTGCTGTCATGGCAGGAATGTTTGGCATAGGAATAGCATTCTTAGCTTGCTCAGCAAATGCATTCAAAATATCGTTGTTTTTAACTTCATCATTGTTTAACACAGAATTGAGAACCGGAATTCTATTGCCTGTTTCAAAAAGAGGCAATGCCGTATTTTGAGCAAGATATTTTAATAAATCCCATGCTTCTTGTTGATGTTTAGAATTAGCGCTTACAAAAGCTGCCTGTACACCAGCAAATGAAGGCATCGGCTTCCCATCAACTGTAGGCAGTGGAGCCACTTTAAAAGGAACATTTGCTTTCTTAAATCCATCAACATCCCATGGACCACTTATATAAAGGCCTATCTTTCCATTTTGGAAATTGCCTTTAGCTATATCACCCTTAATATCAGCAGTCATAAACTTATAAGTTTTTACAAAATCTCTTATCAAAGACAAACCTTTTTTTGCGCCATCATTATTTAAGCCTATGTCATTTGGATCGAGAGCGCCTCCATTATTTTTAAATACATAACCACCATAAGCAGCCATAAATGCAAAGCTGTAGTAGAAATTATTTATATCATATTGGAATCCAACTTGCTGCCCAACCTTAATCAAGTCATCAAGTGTAGCTGGAGGAGTTTGAACTTTGCTTGTATTGTAGAAAAGTCCGTATGTCTCCATTGATAATGGTATTGCATACATCTTCCCATCATATGAAACTGCATCTATGCTCATCGGGACATAATCAGATTTATTAATAACTCCATCAGGTACTTCTGCTAAAAGCCCAGCCTTTTGGAATGTTCCAAGATTATCATGCGGCAATCCAAACATAATATCCGGCCCTTTACCGCTCTGAGCTGCCGTAGAAAACGCCTGGAAGTCGCTTTGATCAGCCAATACTTTTACTTTATTGCCTGTCTCTTGAGCCCATTTGTTAGCGATTTCTTGCACCTTGGCTATTTCAGGATCTGTCAAATGTGACCATACCGTCAATTCAACTGGTTCCTTTTTTTGCTGTGTCTGAGAAGTGTTATTAGAACTATTATCTGAAGACTTTGATTCATTTGTCTTGCTGCTTCCACAGCCTGTTAAAGCAACTGATAATAGCAATACCATGGCAGTAAGTATTGCAAAAATTTTTGTGTACTTTTTCATGTAAATCCTCCTCACAAAATAAAATTTTTATGATTTTTTTGGGTATATCCCAAAATTTTATTTCAAACCTCAATCTAAGCTTTTGCTACAATGTTTACATATATAGTTATTGTATATATAGCATCGCCCTGCATCGATTTTCTCCATATCAGTTTTACAACCGAATAAAACAATAATGCATTTTATTTTTCTCCAACATAATAACAAATTGATGTATATTAACTAAAAATGCTGCAGACAAACTTCATAATCATAATCTTTTACTAGTATCATCCCCTTAGTGATTACTATTAAATTACAGCAATCGCTTTCTTTAGCGCTATTTTTAAAAGCGCTTAACTGCAAATAAAATTTGCAATCGCTTGCGCCGCCTTTAATATAATTGTATATCCAGATTCAAAAATTGTCAATATGCTTTTTATAAAAATATTGTTTTTGTTTTATAAAGGTTGCTCAACATTTCCAATTAATAAATTAACATATCAATTAATGTAACAACAATAATCCATTTATATTAAAAGTTGGTTTCTGTCAGTCTATCTTCTACAACGTCCCGTATGAATTATAGGTCCAACTAAAGCGCATAACAGTTCCAATAGGCATATCAAGAGCAAATTTTATAACTGTCTTTTTAAAATTTTAGATTAATTTTCATCAGCCACATCAAAACTTCTATCTTAATTTTTACGCAATTTTCAAACAATATATTTTAAATATACAATTATAAAAATACAGTTAAATTTTTACAATTACGATTTTAATTAAATCTTATTATGCTCGATCAAAATGATATTAAGTTCAAACTATTCTATATATTTCATTTGCAATTTTATATATTAATGCTATAATATTATTATGCAATCGTTTGTGTTCTTTGCTTATTTAATTTGGAGGGAGGAGTAATTATGAAGAAAAAGTTGTTAACACCTCAAACCACTCGTAAGCAAAAATCAACTTTAGTTAAACCAAATTTTCAAAAACTTGTAATAAATAACAAAAGCATTTTTACTAAGTTAATGGTTTTTATCGCTTTAATTATAATTTTGCCACTTACATTTACAGGTTATATGTCTGCAAACAAATCTACTCAAATTCTAAAAGCTCGTATCGACGTTTCTAACAAGGATACTCTTGAGCTTATAAATAATTACGTAAATCTTTTTAAAAATGATGTAGAAACTCAGCTTACCATTCTATCTGACAACAGTCAATTATTAAATTACGGCAAAGCAGATTTCACAACAGATAAGCAAAATCTTCAAGATCTATTTACAAATATTTTAAATGCAAAGAATAGTAAAATATCAATAATTTATTTTGCAACACCTGACAAAAAAATGATTCAATCACCAGATTTGCCTCTTGATTCAAATTATGACCCAACCGCACAAAAATGGTACAAAGATGCAATAGAAAATCCTGACTCAATAATGTGGACAGGGCCCTACAGCAACAATGGCACAAACGGTGCAGTTTTCACTGTCTCAAAAGCTATTAAAAGTTCATTAACATCTGCTTCATCTGATGTAATAGGTGTTTTAGCCTTTGACATTAACCTTGATTCCCTTTCCAATATGATTTCATCAATTGCGATAGGTAAAACTGGAAATGTATATATTCTATCAAATGATGGTATCATATTAGCAAGTAAAGATAAAAATAGCCTTTTTACATATATAACCAAAAGAGATTATGGCAAAAAGATGATTTCTTCAAATGATACCACCTTTCAATATACTGATAACGGAATAGTAAAATTTGCAACTATAAAAAATCTCAGCAACTTCGGTTGGAAAGCAGTTGTTGATATGAATTCTTCAGAACTTAATGATAGTGTGGCACAAATAAAATACAATATAATTTTGTTTAGCTTAATATGCCTCCTGATAGGGCTTCTAATAGCATATTTCTTCTCAAAAGGCATTACATCCAATATAAAGAAAATAATGCAAATCATGAATGAAGCTTCAAAAGGAAACATAGCTCAAAAAATAAATATAAAAGCAAAAGATGAAATTGGATTACTTGCAAATGGTTTTAATGAAATGATTGATGGCATTAAAAATCTCATAATGGAAGTATTTAATGCCGCAAACAATGTTAATTTGTATTCCGAAAAATTGACTTCTTCATCACAAAAAGCCGAAATAATAACAAATGAAGTCGCTATTGCAATGAAAGAAATTGCAAAAGGAGCTCAAGAACAAGCTAAAGATGCTGAAAACAGTGCGTCACTTACGGATGAATTAAGTAAACATGTAGACATTGCAATTAAGAATTCGGAAAACATAAATAATGAAACAAATAATGTAATTTGCGCTACTAATCAAGGGATTGAAAATATAAAAGATTTAAGTGAAAAATCTAAATTAACTGATTTAATGCAGAATAAAGTAAAAGAATCGACTTCATACCTTAAGAAAAAATCAATAGAGATTGGCAATATAGTAGAAACAATTACTTCAATTGCAGATCAAACTAATCTTCTATCACTAAATGCTGCTATAGAAGCAGCAAGAGCCGGTGAAAGCGGAAAAGGATTTGCTGTTGTTGCCGATGAAGTCAGAAAACTCGCAAGTCAGTCATCAAAAGCAGCTAATACCATAGAACAGATAATAAGAGAGATACAAGCTAACATAGATACAACATATAAAATTGTTGAAGATGCTACCTCATCAATAGAAGAACAAAATAAAGCATTGGACAAAACCATACATACTTTCCATGATATTCAGTCAGCTGTAAATTGTATTGTCAGTGAACTAAAAAAATTAAACGATTCTATGGAAAGGATATCGCAAAGTAAAACTAATATGATAACATCTATTGAAAATATAGCATCTGTAACTGAAGAAACAGCAGCATCTACTGAGGAGATTTCTTCATCTGCTGAAACTCAGAAAAAAGCAATAGATGAAATATCAAAATATGCAAGAGATTTAAATACTATTGCTAATACATTAATGGCTGCTGTTAACAATTTTAAGATAAGTAAATAAATTAAAAGTAAATTAAGGGTCAAGAAATCATAACGATTAGATCTCTTGACCCTTATTATTTTAATCTATTGTTGCCAGTTTACAATTACAGTACCTGTACCAGATGATGGAACTGTATAAGTATGGTTACTACCACCTTCCCATGTTATCGTATTGCCATTTTTCTTTATAAACTTAAATTGTATTGTTGTACCCGCTGGAACACTTACATCATAATACCATGTAGGATACTGATATACTACCTGATTAAACATTGGTCCTATTGCTTTTGACGTATCCCAGTTTCCCAATTCAGCTACATTACCAGTAAGATAAACATTCTCTCCATACACTGTACTTGCATTATTTACAACAAATCTAACACATATCTGATTGCCTGTAAGAATGTTAATATTATTATAAGTATTGCTTGTAGCACCACTTGAAGTTTTTAATGATATATTATATTTACCAGGTGTCACCGAAGGAACTTTTACTTTTACCTCTGTATCATCCCAAGAGACAATAGTACCAGCCGTCGAACCAAACAAAACTTGTCCTGATGTCGTACCAAAACCTCTTCCATCTATTGTTATAGTTTGCCCTGCTTTTGTCATTGTTGGCCCAACATGTCCTATCAACGGAGAATTACTTGAACTTACATACTGCCATACTGCAACTTCACCGGCACTAAGTGTAAATGGTGTTACAGAACCATCACTCGCGACAGAAATACTATTACCATTTAAAAGTCCACCAAGAACATCAGTATAAGTACCAGCAGGAAGCGCTGTATACAGTCCTGTTATATTATAACTTGTTGAAAGATTTCTATTTATAGCAACAAGAGCAACATTATTCCCAAATTTTCTTTCATATATATAAACATCATTGTTTATCCAACGTTGCTGAGTAGTACCATAAGCAATTGCAGGATTAGATTTGCGCAAAGGAGCAAGTTTTTTAATTACATTATATGCTGTAGTTGATGTATTAAATGAGGTCATCATAGCTCTATTATAAGGGTCTCCATTGCCTGTCATATACTGTTCTGTTCCATAATATATAGCAGGTACTCCCCTCGAAGTCAAAGTAAATGCTAATGCTTGTTCAACTGGACGAGTAGAACCACCATTATAGAATCTATCCATATCATGATTATCAATAAAAGTAACCATATCATTTATAAAATTATAATCAGATGCAGTTGATTGAATCATTGAATCAAGTCCATACATAGTATCCGTATTATCCCTAAATACCTGCCTCACTTTTTGAGAAAACCTAAAGTCCAAAAGACTCATACCGCTTTCATTCGCAAAGTATGTGTTATTTGCATCAATTTCATTCGTTCCAAGAAACCACTCTCCAAATGTAAATACAGGCCTATAGCTCAATATGCTATCCATAAAATTCTTCTGCCATCCGAACGGCATATGTTTTACAGCATCTAGACGTATACCGTCTATTCCCATATCGAGCCACACCTTAATTGCTGATTTTAAGTATGAATCGATTGTACTATTCTGTTGATTTAAATCTGCTAAATCAAATAAGTTACGATAAATGCCATCTTCATAAGATGAAAAATCTGTTCCTCCATAATGATGAAAATACCCGTTTGTATCATTTGTATACCCGCCAAGCAATGTTCCATTGTCGTATAGCCTTCCATTTTCAGCATAAGTCGGATCGGTTTCAGATGCAGGTGAAGTATGATTTGGTGCAAAATCGATAATTACTTTTATGTTATGTGCATGAGCTGTATTAATCAAATTTTGAAAATCAGTAAAGCTTCCAAAGTATGGATTTGTTCTCTTAAAATCACGAGCCCAATAACCATGGTACGATGTACTTCCACCAAAAGTTGAATCAGGTAAGACTGCATAAATATTTTCTACAGGCTGAGATATCCAAATTGCTGTTACACCCATTCCTGTTAGATAGCCATCATTTATCTTGTTAATAATACCCTGCCAGTCTCCACCAAAGTACTTTTTCAAACTTGTATGTGTTGGATCATACAAATCACCAGTTGGATTGTTGCTGGTATTTCCATCAACAAATCTATCAGTGACAATCTGATAAATTACATCCGTCGAGTAATTGACAACATTACTTACTGCTGTATCAGAAGCTGCCTGTATTGGTGCTGTCAATCCAAAAACAAGTGTAAGTGAAAGCATCAGCACCAATATCAATTTAAACGTTTTTTTCATGTAAGACCCTCCTTTTAATTATTTTTTTGATTAGCGAGTTGTTTAATAATTTATTGGTTTTCAATCACTCCTTTCTGTTATATAAAAGCAATCGATATTAATGTCAAAATACTTTTATATCGATTGCATATCGTCTATAATTTTAAATTAACTTGTTTTAAATACAAATATTCATCTTACTGTTTAACAGCACCAGCTATTATGGCTGTAACCAATTTTCTCTGCGCCAAGAAGTAGAAAATTACAACGGGTAAAATTGCTATAGTTAGCCCTGCCATACCGAGATTCCATTGCTTTGTGTATTGACTAAAGAAGTAAAAAATCATTAATGGGAGAGTCCTATAACCAACTTTGTTTATGACTAAAGATGGCAATAAGTAGTCATTCCATATCCACATGATATCCAATACAGCCAAAGTAATCGTAGTAGGATTTAATAAAGGCAATATAATATTCCAGTAAATTCTAAATCTACTGCAACCATCTATTAATGCTGCTTCATCTAAAGATGTCGGTATTCCTTTTAATGCACCATAGTATAAAAACACTCCTAAGCTTGATCCAAATCCCAAATACATAAACACAAGCCCTGACCTTGTAAGAAAATGAAATTTGCCAAATTCCGCTACTAATGGAATCATAACTGATTGAAACGGGATCAACATAGCCACTGTAAAAATCATATATATAATTACACTGCTTTTTCTTTTTACTCTTTGAAGTGCATATGCCGTCATAGATGAAAATATTGCAATAATCAATATGCTAAAAACCGTTATTATTAATGTATTTGAAAATGCTTCACTTAAATTTAAATTTGCGGCTGCCGTTTTATAATTATCCAGCATCAAACTTTTTGGAAGTGACAATGTATTTGTAAACAGCTCTAATTTTGTCTTGAAAGAGTTGACAAGTATTATATAAAAAGGAGATATCCATAAAAGCGAAAGCACAATTCCTAAAAATGTCAATAAATATTTTTGAACATGAACTTTTCTCATCACATCTCAACCTCTCTTTTCTGTGTCAAGTAAACTTGAATGACAGAAATAACAGCAATTATTAAGAACATTATTACCGCTTTTGCCTGTCCTACAGCCATTTCCTGAGCTGAAAAAGCCGTTTGGTATATATTAAGTGTTATCATTTGTGTGGTATTGCCAGGCGCTCCAGCAGTTAATGATAAGTTTTGATCAAATAGTTTAAATGAATTTGAAAGCGTAATAAACAAACTCACTGTAAACGCTGGCGCTATAAGCGGAAATACGACATTCCTAAATTGTTGCCATGAATTTGCGCCATCAATCTTTGAAGCTTCTATTAAATCAGTAGGAATGCTTTCAATATATGCTATATAAATCACCATAACATAGCCTATCATTTGCCATGATGTCACAATCACAAGCCCCCAAAAGCCAGTATTAGTTGTGGATAACCAGCCTCCAAGCCATCCAATATGTGTAGCGTCTGAAATTGTTTGAAACACATCCACAAAAATGAAATTCCATATAAATCCTAATATGAGTCCACCTATTAGATTAGGCAAGTAAAATGCTGTACGCATGAAATTTCTGGCAAATATTTTTCTTGTTACAAGCATGGCAAGACTCAAGCCTACCACATTTATGATCACGATACACGCGACTGCAAATTTAGCTGTAAAAATTATTGAATTCCAAAACTCAGCATCGTCTCTAAGTGTCATGAAATTTTTTAATCCAATAAATACAGGTTGATTTATTCCATTCCAATCTGTAAATGAATAATATATTCCTATAATAAATGGTATTAATACGACAATAATAAGTGACAATAGTGTTGGTGCTATAAAAAGCCAATACCAAATCCCGTTTTTAAAAAATTTCGCTTTTTTTGCCATTGTATTACCTTCCTTCTTGTTCATATTTGCAAAGTGGGAGAATACAATTATACTCTCCCACTACAATTTTTAATTATTTTCTCGCATCTGCCCAAGCCTGTTTAGCATGTGAAATCACTTTATCCCAACTTAATGAACCATTCACATAAAGCTGTATATCAGCACCAAGGACATTTTGACCCCAATTGTTTGGATACCCCATGAATACCCATCCATATGTCTTGCCTTGACTTGCTGCCACAAAAAGCTGCATTCCAAGCGGATCAGATATGCTATTTGAATTGTACCCAGTATATGCTGGGACAAACTTAAACTGCTGAGTAACTATCTGTTTTCCTTCATCTGATGTATACAACCAATCTAAGAAATCTTTAGCAGCTTTTTGAACATCCGCTGGTTTGTCGCTGTTAACTGCCCAATACATTGGGACACCTTCGGGATATGAGTCTTCTTTATATCCTGGAACAGGGTATGGCAACATGCCAATATCATTTTGTGCAAAGTTCTTATCAAGTGACTCTAATGTAGGATATACCCAGTTACCTTGCTGAATCATCGCAACTTTTCCAGTTCCAAAAAGCTTTTCAACTTGCGTGCTGTAGTCAAGACTTGCTGTAGGTTGTACTGAATACTTATTCTGAAGATCAATCATCTGCTTCATTGCATCACCATATTTGAAGTCTACTGTCTTAGAATTAAATGCTTTCATGACATCTCCATCAAATTCTGGTGACAAGAATGCATTAGATAGATGGAGTCCAGTAACCCAAGTTTCTTTTGCCGGGAATGCGAAAACAGCTTCGATGCCTAACTCTTTCTTCTTTGAATCCAAAGTCTTTACAGCATTCACCAATGCATCAAAAGTTTTAATGCTGGATGGATCAATACCTGCTTTGCTGAATATCTGTTTGTTGTAGATTAATCCATATCCCTCTAAATCAAATGGTAAACCATAAATTTTACCGTCCTGCGTCACACCAGTAAGAGTACCAGGAAGAGCGGCTTTTGCAGCTTTTGTATCTGACAGATCAGCCAATTTTGGCTTCCATGTAGCAACATCCTGTGGTCCACCTACATTGTATATTGCTGGCTCTGAACCTGAATTGAATTTAGCTTTTAATGCAGCACCGTAATCTTGTCCTCCGCCTACAGTTTCTAAATTGATCTTAACATTAGGATTTTCTTTCATGTAAGTATTTATAGCATTTTGAAGAGCATCTTTTATTTCAACTTTAAATTGGAAAATGTCTAATGTTACAGGTTGGCTTGTAGTCTCAGTCTTATTTTGAGTTGAACTATTTTCTGAAGTTTTGCTTTGATCAGATTTTGTACTATTTCCGCATCCTGTTATAAGCACTGAAAATGCCATTAAAAGCACTAAAAGCAGCGCAATTACTTTTGAGGTTTTCCTCATAATCAAAATCCTCCTCTTCAATAAGCCAATTTTTTCCATTGACTTATGTGATTTTTAATTATAAAATTTATGCAGTTCCATATTGATAAAAAATGTTTAATGAATCTTATCAATCTTTTATTTTTTCTTTTTATCTACATATATAAGCGTTTTCATGTAATTTAATTTAAAGTTAACAGACATCCCTCCTTATCATAGTATTTCATAGAATATTTGCAACCGGTTGCGCTTTGCTTAATTATATTTTATATCCTTTGATTACAAAAGTCAATAGACTTATTTATTAAATCAAAAAAATTTAAAAAGGTTATCTTAAATTATATTTTGAGAAAGATATAAAAGTAAACAATTAAAATCATATCTTTCTCATCATAACTAATTTATACAATTTTATATGTTTCCGCTTTTTTCTAATGAGCCGTATATGATAGCTGCTGCTTCTGCTCTCGTGGCATTTCCTTTAGGTACAAATACGTTATTTGGCTCACCATTTACTATTCCTAATTTCGCTGCATTTGCCACTACATTTCTTGCCCAATCGCTTATGGATTTGTCATCGCTAAATGTTGTCGCACCTATATTATCTTCTTTGTACTGTGTCAGCATCTCGTATGCCCTCATGGCTATTGCTGTCATTTCTTCTCTTGTTATGCTGTCATTGGGCCTTGCGTTCTTTCCGTCACCTTCGATTATCCCTGCTTTGTATGCTGCTTCTATTGCGTTTGCATACCAGTCTCCACTTTTTACATCGCTAAATTCTCCGCTGTATGCTTCTTCTTTTATGTTTAGAAGCCTCAGTATCATTGCTGTGAATTCTGCTCTCGTCACTGTCTTGTTTGGTTCATACTGTGTATCTGTCATCCCTTCTACTATGTGCCTTGATGCTAATACTTCTATTACATCTTTCGCCCAATTGTCTTTTATGTCATTAAATGTCTTGTCGTACTCAAATGCTGCATATTGTGAGAAGTGCGTCGCATTGAATGTTATTGTTCCAGATGATGCGTCTACTTTACCACCTACGTACTCCCATTGATTTGTCGTTGGGTTGTAGTAGTAAACTGCTACTTTTCTTGGATCGTTAGCTTTTGATATATTTAATGTTACCTCTACTGGTTTTGCCAATGCTACATTCCCACTGCTACCGTTTATTGTTATGTCTACTACATTAGAAAGCGGCACATAATTTGTCACATTAGGCTTTCCATTGTCTTTTATTGATACATTGACACCGTTTTGTATCTGGTCTTGGTTAAGTGCATCTTTCGTAAGTGCTATCGATGCATTGTCTGATTTTATGACGATGTCTTTGTCGTTGGCAGCACTTGAGTCTAAAATGTCCTTAGAAATCTGCACGACTTTTTGTTGTCCTTCACCTATTGTTGTTATGTCAAATACGATTTTCTTGTCTTTTGAATTTACTATAAGGTCTTTAGCTTTTCCCGCATCAAGCGTCAATGTGATAATGTTGCCATTTTTATTGACTGTTCCAATTGTATTGTTCGTATTGCTGCTATTGCCGCTTGTAGTACTTGTTGTGCTTGTACCTGTACTTTCAGTGTTACCGCTCCCTGCGCTGCTTGAATTGCTTCCACTTGTGCCTGTATTATTATTTCCTATGCCGCTTCCACTATTATTCTCTTGTCTAATTACATCAATCTCAATATCCTTTGTAAGTTCAGTTATTCTGCCTTGATCGTTACCATAAACACTACCATCATTTGGTTCAACATGTATCTTAATCGTATTTATCCCATAATTTAAAGAAACATCTTTAGTAAATACACCATTTTCATCTTGGACAAAACCATCACCGTTTATTATGACTTTAGCACCTTTATACGTGTTACCTTTGATTTCCATTGTACTTATATTAGAATCAACTGTCATATTGCTACTTGGAGAATATATAAATATTGGAATATCCCTCCACCTATAAACCGTATCATTTATCGTCATTTCATTGTTGCCTTGATTTACAATCGTTACTTTTCTGTTTGATGCAAGCTCATTTCCGTATTCGTCTTTTTCAACCTTATCCCAACTACCTCTGGCATATTTGTATTCTATTTGTGTTCCTTCTTCAAGCGTAAGTGTAATGCTATAAGTATTATTATCTATTTTTGTCATCTGTTGTGCTGATGGATCCCAAGTAGCATTAGGAAATGTTCCTGCCAAATTAACAGCATCTGGTGTATAATCAGGTACAGTTACATTAAAAATAACTTTTATAGGTACTACATCTGGTTTTATTGTAACCACATTAGATTCTGTCCTATTAAATGATAGATCAACAGCAACAACTTTATAATTGTAAGTTACACCATTAATTACGCTCGTATCAATATAATTATAAACTTCATTTGATACAGTAGCTATTTTATTAAATGTTCCACCATCGGACCTATAAATTTCATAATCGTATATACCGACATTGTCGGTAGATGGATTCCATGTAAGCGAGACTCTCGATGATTCTGTACCTGGCTGATTCAAATAAGGTGCAGTTGGCTTTATTAAATCGTCAGAAGGAACAACATAAAATGATAATGTGCTTGTGGTAATCCAGTCTTGCCCTTGATTGTCGGAAAATCTCATCAAATATTCCCATTGACCTATTTTATCAGGTGTAAAACTTGCTTTGTACTGATCATTATTTCCTATGTCTCCAACATATTGAGCATTTACCCAGGTAAAGCCACTATCATCTACGCCATATACGCTGTTATATACACTTCCATATACTGAATCATAAATAGTACCGCCAACATATTTATATCCTAATTGCGCTATCATATTTGGACCTTGACCAGTGCTATTTGTAAGTCCATCTGCCCAAACTTCCGCATAAATATCTTCTGTTGGTTTATCAACACCTATTATATGATTATCAGATACTTGTGTAAGATTTCCTACCCACCCTATAGGATACGCTGGATATGCTACTGCATCATTACTAATTCCGCTTTCATTGCCTAATTCATCAATTGCTGATATTGCATATACATATTTTAATCCATTTGTAACATTGGCATCTTCAAACGTTGTTTCAGTTACATTTGATGCTATTTTTTCATATAAACCACCTTCTACTGACGAACGATATATATTGTATCCTGTTGCACCATCAGATTGCGACCACGATAAATCAACTTTACCATTGCCGGAAGTAACAACAACATTTGAAGGAGCTTGTGGAGCAGTTAAATCTTGCCCATCATCTGATATAAGCATTACACCGCTCATAGCAGGTACATCTATAACTATCTGTCCATTACTTATTGAATACGATACATTGTTGTTAATTAAATCTTTAAAAGTAACTCCATCTCTTAAAAACTTTGTAGTATCAATAGCTATTTGTTTATCTGACTTGCTTCTATTTATTGCAACAATTGCAGCGCTATCAGGGTATGAAGTGCCAAAAGCATCTTTACCATTTATAATTCTCCTACCAATGGCATAAACATCATTTTGTGCATATAAAGTCTCCAAATCACCAGTTTTTAATACTTGATTGTTATTTCTTATGCTTGATATATTTTTAAAGAAATCTTGTAATGTCGTATCTTCATTTCCCCACGGGAATGTTCTTCTATCATCTGGATCTTTACCGCCAGAAACTCCTGCTTCATCGCCATAGTAAATATCCGCCATACCAGGATATCCCATCTGCAAAATTGTTGCTAATTTTAGCTTTTGTTCTGCCAGTTGTTTAGCAGCGTCTGAGTTTTCGTTAGGATCTGCAGAGTTATATCCAAACACTGTTAATATTCTCATTGTATCATGAGAACCAAGCAAATTCATCGTTGAATAAAAAGCAGGCAACGGATATCTTTCATATATGCTCATCAGCCTTTGGTCAAGTTTTGCTGCATCTATAGGATTGTGTTGACCATTTCCATCATCGAAAGATTGCCCAATCAAAAAATCTATGATGTCATTTCTAAACTGATAATTCATAACTGAATTAAAAGAATCGCCAAGTAAATCAAGGGACGCATCTCCCCAATTTTCTGCTATCATTGGCGCTTCAAATTTTACGGTATTAATAGCATTCCTAAAATGTGTCCAGAAATCATGTGCAACTTCATTTTCCACATCCAAACGCCAACCATCAGCACCATCATTTAAATTCCCATCTGAATTTAGCCAATACTTGGAAATGGCATTTTCATTGTTTATTATAAAGTTGGCCCAACTTGTAACGTTATATTCACTACCATTTAATGATTTTATAACAGGCAAACTGTCATAACCCCACCAGCACTCGTAAGTACCGTCGGAATTTATAGTATACCAATCACCATACGGCGATAAAGACTGATTTCCTTCTTTCCAAGCTTGATATGCACCTAATCCCGGATATTTGCCGTATCTATTAAAATATATACTATCATCACTGGTGTGATTGAATACACCATCAAGAATTATTTTTATACCTTTAGCATGTGCATCACTCATTAACTTTTCAAAATCTTGTGTAGTACCAAACATTTCATCAATCTTTGTATAATCAGCAGTATCATACTTATGATTTGAAGGTGATTCAAATATTGGATTTAAGTAAATTACAGATACTCCAAGTCCTTTCAGATAATCAAGTTTATCATCGATTCCTTTTAAATCACCACCAAAAAAGTCGTTTGACCAAATACCATCGCCAGTATAACCTGGAGTTCCAGCATTATTAGGGTTATCCGGCAGATCATTCCAATTATTATGGAACTCTATTGGATCATTGCCACGGCTTAATGTCTTTGCATGATCATTAGATGTATCGCCATTATAAAACCTGTCAGGGAAAATTTGATACATGACAGCGCCTTTCATCCAATCAGGCGTATCAAAATTTTTATCATATACAGTTAATTCAAAATCCTTATTTACAGTATCTGTTGCTTTTCCAACACCACCAAGTTGATCATCATTGTCGCCATAATAAGCTGTTTTAGTTCCATCTTTTAATATAAAGTAATACCAAATTCTCGTTGGATGATCAAAACTCAACTTTATTTCCCAATATTCATAATTACCATCAGGACTTTCACCTATTCTTGTCATAGGTAATTCTGTCCTAATCTTATTTATATCGTCCCAATACGATATTCTGGCAGACTCGAGATCATGATTTTTTGCTTGAATTCTTAATGTGACAGTTTGCCCTACTTTTATAGCGCCAAAAGGATTCCTAAAAAACGAATCATGTGTATCATGCTTTAGGTCATCATAATATATGTTGTTATCTAAACCAGTGAGGATGGGACTATAATTGGTCCAAATATTATGAGTATTTGCATCATAATAAAACGTTATATCGGCATCGTTTGTGACATTTATTTGTATATTTGAACCATCTTTCACACCATTTGCACCATAATTTTCATCCCATGTATTTCCTAATGTCACCTTGTATTGATAGTCACCCTTTGGGACATGCGCAGTGTATGAATAAACGTTGTCAAAATTATCATCTGTCATTATTGCTGTCGATGTTCCAGGATCCCAATCATTACCTGCTCCAATAGCTGATTGAATTGTTCCAACTAATCTGGGCAATTTGTCATTAGCTATTGGAGTATATTTAGTAGAATCAGTTACAGATTGTGTATTATAGTCAAACCAAAATGTAACATATGAATCATTTGCTAAGTTCAGCGTTAGATTTCCTTGAGATGGGACACCTCCACCATCCCATGAATGGTTTAATGCAACTTTATACTGATAGCTACCAGCTTTTAGTTGAGTTGGCGTAGTAAATTCATACAGTCCATTTCCCATATACTGCATTATGGTAATGTTACTATCAATATTCCAGTTAGAATCACCCAGTTGATCTTGAAATTCCCCTACGATATTTGCTACAACGCTTGCATTATCAGCAGCATGTACACTGTGAAGTGGTATTGAAGAAAATACCGCTGTCAATACTAATAAAAGCGACATATTAAAGCTTATGAATCTGTTGGTAAAAAGCTTTTTATTCATATCAAAGCCTCCCTCTATAATCTTTGATTTTCTTTTAATATCTCACTCATTCTCAGATTCTCACGATCTTCAAAGAAGCCCTCATGTATATCAATGCTATTTATTCATGAATTTGACATGTGATATGTAACCCAAATAAGCTTCTATTGTTCTTTCCATATTTTGGCCTATGGATTCCACTTAAGCTCATGTGGCATACCCTCCCATGTCTCACAGGATCTTTGTCCTTAATTCCTTCGTTCTGCCTTACATGAGGTGGATGTCAATTATGCTCCCATGCTGGGTCTTATGCCCTTATGGTAAAATTACCAACCTGACAATTCCGGCTCTCTTTGTCAATCTTCGAATTTTTAAATTGAGTTTTAAATCTTTATTTGCTTTATTTTTGGCACCGCTTAATTATCCAAACCATCGCAGGAGCGAGGCTGTCAAGGGTCAGCTTTGTGAAGTGAAACGCAGCAAAGCTGAGACGTGGTCCTTGCCCTTGACTGACGAGTGACTGCGGTGTATCATCACCACGGCGGTGCAATTTATGCAGCATTCCTAATCTCTGGTCTTTTTATGTCTCTTAACATCTTATTTCCGTTGTATTTTACTCCTTTTTTCAGTATGACAAAAAATACTCTAATTAGCTTGCAGCATAAAACTATCATGGACTGTTTCTTTTTTAGCGGGTTTTCTTTTCTTGTGGTGTAGTATTTGTGCAATTCCTGAAATTCTTTATTGTTTGCAAGTATGGGCATCATCATTTTGTATAAAGTACTTCTTAGCCGCCTTCTTCCTCTTTTGCTTATGGTGGTTTGCCCTTTATGCTGCCCTGAACTATTCTCAACCAGATTGTAACCCGCAAGCTTCTGGATTTGTTTTGGATGCTCATATCTTGTTATATCGCTAACTTCAGCAATAAATGTTGCTGCTGTTATTACTCCTACACCTTTTATACCTAGCATTTCACTAGCATCAGATACTTGCATAAAAAGCTCTTCTATTTTGCTTTCTATTTCTTTAAACTGCTTTACTAGCATTTCGTACTGTTCAAGTATAATTTTTATCTCTATCTCTGCCATCTCAATGCCATCTCTTTTACCCACACTTCGACTGGCAGCTTCTATAAGCTTTAAAGCCCTCTTTATACCTACAGCACGGTTAACTTCCTTCTTCCAGGCTGCAAGTATTTCTTTGGCTCCAATACCTAATATCTTTGCAGGCGTTGGAAATTCTTTCAATGTTATCAGTGCCGCTTTCCCTTCCCAATCTGCAAAAACTTTATTAAACTCAGGAAAGTATATATCAAGCCATCTTGCAACCCGGTTCTTTATCTTATTTAAGTCTTTTGTAAGCATTTCCCTTATGTCCACTGCAATTCTAAGCTCGCTGTATATACCCTCAGGTATATTAGGTTCAACATATCTTCCATCTTTAACTAGCATTGCAATTGTCTTAGGGTCTTTTCTGTCATTTTTAGTTGGCGAGTTATCATCAAATTCCTTACTTCTTTTTACGTGGAATGGATTTACCAGCACCACCTTATGGTTCTTATCTTTAAGAAACTGTGCAAAGCAGAGCCAATAATGGCCTGTTGGTTCCATGCCAACCATTAAATGCTCTTTGTTGCTTTTATTCATAATCTCTGCAGCCCATTTAAAGAATCTTTCCATTCCATCAATGTCATTGCTAAATTCAATACGCTTACCGTATTCTATTCCTCTAAAATCAAAAGCTCTAGCGTGATGTGTCTCTTTAGCAATGTCTACACCTACAATTAATGTCTTTTCTGTTATTTGCAATATCTTTAAATTTTGGTTATACTTCATATTAGGTACCTCCTTGTTATTTGAGAGTCGTGTTCATGAACAATCGACATCTTGTATTTTATCAGGAGGTACTTTTTATTTCAAATCTTATATTTTTTTATTACAGGAATGCTCCCATTATTTTTTGAATTGAAACAAATTTAAATTAACGTATTGTCCTACAATTGACCTCCTTTCAAAATCGTTTATTTACTGAAATTAGAACAAAATAGTTTGAGATTGCTGTAACGAAATGAATGTGCAAAAAATTTGCGCAACCGGTTTTCCTTTGAGTAATATTATATTATCTTTACTAAAGAATGTCAATAATGTCAATCAAATTTTAATGCGTGAAGTATTTAATAATTTTCAAACTCTATTCATACCCTTTTTATAAGAATAAATTTATTATCATTTTTATTGTTAAAAAAAAGGACCTTGAATAAATCACTCAAGTAGTCCCATTAGTATCTCTGCAAGCTTTTGCTCATCATGTCTTATATAATTGTTTCTTATTGCTAACACATCTTTTTCGATGACTTTTATTCCCTTTTGCTTAAAGCTTTCTACATCATAACTTACAGGTTGCGACATGTCTTCTTTATATCTATCTTTGTACTCATAAGGAATTTCACCATTATTTACGATGACATAGTCAAGAGATTTTAACCCATGCAGAAAAAGCGCATCAACGTGTGCATTGGCATCGTAGCCAATTGTCTCACCAGGCTGTGTCATTATATTGCACACATATACCTTAATTGCTTTTGAATCTTCTATTGCTTCACACACATCATTGACTAATAGATTTGGTATTATACTGGTGTATAAACTCCCAGGGCCTAATATAATTTCATCAGCATCCATGATATCTGTTAAGGCTTCTTTTACTGGTTTTGCATCTTTCGGCTCCAAAAATATTCTTTCTATCGGGCTTTTTTCTTTCATTTGAAGTTTCGGTATTAAAGACTCTCCATCTATGACTATACCGTTTTTTAACTTAGCTTTTAGTTTGACATCATCCAATGTGACAGGCAAAACCTTTCCTGACACAGCTAAAACTTCACTCATTTTCTTTACAGCTTCTTCAAAACTATTTGATATGCCATTCATAGCAGCTAAAAAAAGATTTCCAAAGCTTTGCCCTTTAAGCATACCATCAGTAAACCTGTATTGTAAAAGCTTTTCCATTGTAGGTTCAGTATTTGCTAACGCCAGTATACAGTTTCTTATATCACCAGGCGGCAACATGCCTAAATCCTCTCTTAATACACCAGAACCTCCTCCATCATCTGCAACTGTTACGATTGCAGTAATGTTATGGGTGTACTTCTTAAGTCCTCTAAGCATTGTTGATAATCCTGTACCACCACCAATAACCACGACTTTTGGTCCATTTAAGTAAGCAAAATTCTTCATACAAGCAACCCCTTTGCAATAAGTCATATAAAGGAAAATATCGGTTATTCTTCTCTAATATCCCTATGATTTATTATAGCTGTGTAATCCCTTTTTCTAAGCAGATCGTACAGTGCATTTGCAATAGTCACAGATCTATGCTTACCGCCTGTGCACCCAACAGCTATTACAAGCTGTGATTTGCCTTCCCTTATATAAAATGGCAGTAAAAACTCTATCATGTCTTCCAACTTATTTAAAAATTGTTTTGCTTCTTCCCACTTCATGACATAATCCATTACTTTTTTATCATTTCCTGTAAGTGGTCTAAGTTCATCTATATAATAAGGATTCGGCAAAAACCTCACATCGAATACAAGATCGGCATCAAGTGGTATACCGTATTTAAATCCAAATGACATTACATTTACGATTAAACCTTTGAATTTTCTTCCTTCGATGAAAATATTGTACAATTCCTGTTTAAGCTGAGCTGCAGTTAAATTCGTCGTGTCAATGATGCTGTTTGCCATTTTTCTTATTTCCGCAAGTTTTTGCCTTTCGTCTTTTATTCCGTTTATTATTGATCCGCCATCTGTAAGTGGATGTCGTCTCCTTGTTTCCTTAAATCTCTTTATCAAAGCTTCATCTGAAGCCTCCAAAAAGATTATTTCATAATCGTACTTATTTTTCTTTAAATAGTCTATAGCAGAAAAAATATCTTTAAATAGTTGTCCACCTCTAAGATCCATACCGAGCGCCACTTTATCTATGTCTTTAGAACCATAAAAGAGATCAGCCAACTTCGGTATCAATGCTGGAGGAAAATTGTCAATGCAAAAGAATCCGATGTCCTCCATAGATTTCAATGCTTGGCTTTTCCCGGCGCCCGAAAGACCGGTAATTATCACAAATCTCATTTGTATCACTCCTTAGCATTTATTATATCATTTGTTGTAAGTCCTGCTTTTTTCGCAATTTCGATTCCTCTCGCAAAATCGCCAACTCTCGATGGTGTATGTGCATCGCTGTCAATTACGAATTTTGCACCAACAGATTTTGCTATTTTTACGTATTCTACAGTCATGTATCCGTGGCTTGAGTTTATCTCAAGAGCCGTTCCTCTTGCTTTAGCCGCCAAAGCAAGTCTTTTAGTATCTATATCGACTTTTGCTCCAGGATGTGTAATTATATTTATATCGTATTTATTTATGGCTTTTATCATCGCATCTGTGTTCTGTTCTCTAACGACTGGTTTTAAAGATATAAAATATTTGCTGGCTGCATTTTTCCCAAACAAATTGACAAGGTTATAGAAATCAAATGGCGAAACACCTGTGTGATAACCCATAAGCAGTATATCTATATATTTTAAAAGCTCATCATCGACATCAATATCACCATTTAAACTTATAAGATTTGCTTCTACTCCCATTAAAACCTTTATATCAGGAAATTTATCGTTCACTCTATCTATTTCGTCTCTTATTTTCCTGTAATTGCGACTTCTTATGCCAAAAAATATATGCCTCGGTCCATGATCAGTGATAGCAATTTCTTTAAGTCCTTTTTGTATCGCAGCTTTTACATTGTCTTCGATTGTACCTTTTCCATGGCTAAATACAGTGTGTGTGTGATAATCAGCAAAAATTTCCATCATCGAATTACCTTTCACCAATTATTTTTACTTCCGTCTCCAGATCTACGCCAAATTTATCTTTGACTGTTCTCTTTATATGTGCGATTAGATTTAAAACGTCGTCTGCAGTCGCATTGCCTCTATTTATTATAAAACCACAATGTTTTTCAGACACTTGTGCACCACCGATTGCATACCCTTGAAGTCCAGCATCCTGAATCAATTTCCCTGCATAAAATCCTTCTGGCCTTTTAAATACACTTCCAGCGCTTGGATATTCCAATGGTTGCTTCATTTTCCTTAATCCATTCAATTCATCCATTTTTGCCTTTATATCCTTATAATTCCCTTTTTTTAAGTGAATCCACGCTCTTATTGCAATCAGATTATCTGACTGTATTAAACTGCTTCTATATCCAAACCTCATATTGCCATTTTTCACTTCATATATAGAACCATCTTTATCGATAACCTCTACTTTTTCAACTACATCTTTTATTTCAGGGCCGTAAGCACCAGCATTCATAGTTATAGCACCACCTAATGTGCCTGGTATCCCGCTGGCAAATTCAAAGCCTGTAAGCTCATTGTCAAGAGCAGTATTGGCAATTACTGAAAGCAATGCACCAGCCTCCGACACAATTATCTCACCGTCTACAGAAATTTTCCTAATAGCAGTCAGTTTTACCACCACGCCCCTTATTCCCTTATCTGAGACTATGATATTTGTTCCGTTGCCAAGTATAAAATAAGGAATATTTTCAGCTTTTATTAAGCCCATAACTTTTATCAGTTCATCCACGCTTTGAGGTATAATCAGTACGTCCGCCGGACCACCAATCCTAAAAGATGTATGCCTTGACATAGGTTCATTTATATATATATTCTCATCCGAAACCACTTTCCTTAATGTTTCTACAATCTTTTCCAATATATCAACTCCCTACATGTATTTACAGGAAACCTTCATTCAGTAATATTTTATCAACTATTATCATGTTTAATTCCATTTTGTTTTCCATTTAAGAGTATAACACTTTTTTTAAACATAAAAAAGACAAAAAAATAGAAGGCCTGTAAGCCTTCATCAAACATTGTAACATACTTTAAATCTTTTACTAATGCAGCCCTCAGAGTCATAAACACTAACAACAGCCGTACATTTCTTAATCTTAATCTCACAATTGCAATCCCTACAAAAATATAGGTTATTGCCTATCTTGCCCACATTAGTGCTTTTGCAATTTGGGCATTCCATATAACTCACCTCACTAATTAGCTGATCTGAACCTCCTCAGCCTTAAGGCGTTTGATACAACTGATACTGAGCTAAATGCCATTGCACCCCCTGCAATAGCTGGATTCAAAAGACCTGCTGCAGCAAATGGTATTCCTATCGTGTTGTAAATAAAAGCCCAAAACAGATTCTGGTAGATATTTCTCATAGTAGCTCTGCTTAATTTTATGGCTGTCACCAAACTCATGAGACTGCCACTTATAAGTGTAATGTCTGATGTTTCTATAGCCACGTCTGTCCCTGTGCCTATAGCAATACCTAAATCTGACTGTGCTAATGCTGGAGCGTCATTTATCCCATCTCCAACCATTGCAACTATTTTACCCTGTTTTTGTAATTTTATGACTTCTTCCGCCTTTTTTTCTGGCAAAACTTCTGCTAACACGTGTGCAATACCTACTTGCTTTGCAATGGCCTCAGCAGTTTTTGCGTTGTCACCAGTTATCATGTATACATCTATGTTTAAAGCTTTTAATTCTTGTATAGCCTTTGCTGAATCTTCCTTAGGCACATCCGCAACCGCTATTACACCCAAAACTTTGCCTTCAGATGATAAAATCATAACGGTTTTGCCTTCGCTCTCAAGATCTTCTAAATAATGTTTTATGTCAGATATATCTACACTTTGCCTATCCATCAACCTTCTATTGCCAATATAATATTCTTTTTCGTTAATTATAGCACAAATACCGTAGCCTGGTATAGTCTCAAATTTGCTCGGATCTGGCAATTTTTCGCATTTTTCCTTTGATTTATTCACAATTGCTTTACCAAGCGGATGCTCAGAATTTTTTTCAGCTATTCCAGCAATATACAGCAAATCATCCTCTTTCA
The DNA here is from genome assembly GCF_009905255.1 of Thermoanaerobacterium aotearoense. Lineage (NCBI taxonomy): Bacteria > Bacillati > Bacillota > Clostridia > Thermoanaerobacterales > Thermoanaerobacteraceae > Thermoanaerobacterium > Thermoanaerobacterium aotearoense. Next base: position 1,926,183 of record NZ_CP047602.1, read on the forward strand.
ATTGGCTGAACGAAATGACATCAGTGACTACTGGTTCTCCTTTTGTAATAGTACCAGTTTTGTCTAATACAATAGCATTAATCTCTTTTGCTTTTTGCAAATATTCCCCACCTTTTATAAGTATGCCATTTTCTGCTCCTTTGCCTGTACCTACCATAACAGAGGTTGGTGTTGCAAGGCCTAATGCACAAGGACATGCAATTACAAGCACAGATACAGCACTTATTACACCTGCATTAAGATTTCCTAAAACAAGATACCATATCAAAAATGTGATTACTGCTATTCCTATAACCACAGGTACAAAAACTCCTGACACTTTATCGGCAATCTCTTGGATAGGCGCTTTTGAGCCCTGTGCATCCTCAACCATCTTTATTATCTGTGATAAGACAGTATCTTTCCCAACCTTAGTCGCTTTAAACTTAAATGTGCCCGTTTTATTTATTGTAGCACCTATTACTTCGTCATTGACATTTTTATCAACAGGAATAGACTCTCCTGTTATCATAGATTCATCTATAGCAGAACTTCCTTCTACAATTACACCGTCTACAGGTATTTTTTCACCCGGCCTTACTATAACTACATCTCCGACTTTTACTTCTTCAATAGGTATGTCTATTTCTTCTCCGTTTCTTATGACTCTTGCAGTTTTCGCCTGAAGTCCCATAAGTTTTTTTATTGCTTCAGATGTTTTGCCTTTCGCTATAGCTTCAAGCATTTTCCCCAATGTAATAAGAGTGATTACAACAGCCGACGCTTCAAAATATAAATAATTGTGTACCTCTGACATAGGCTTAGTAAAAACATTGTACAAGCTATAGAAGTATGCAGCAGACGTGCCAAGAGCCACCAATGTATCCATGTTAGCTGACATATTTTTTAAATTATGCCAAGCACCTTTGTAATATCTATATCCAATAATAAATTGAACTGGCGTTGCTAAAAGTATTTGAAACCACGGAACCTCCAAAATTCCTGCAGGCAATTTAAAAACTTTTAATATCATAGCCAGAAGAAGTGGGAAAGTCAAAATCGAAGATATAATCACCATGGTTTTTGTCCTTTTTATCTCGGCATCTCTCTCATCCTTTTCATAGTCTAATGCATTATCTTTTTTTTCTTTCGCATCATAGCCGATGTCTCTTATAGCTTTTGCCATCTGTTCTACACTTATTGCGTCTGAATTATATTCTACAGATGCCTCCTCTGTAGCAAAATTAACGTTGGCTTTATATACACCGGGCAATTTATTCAAAGTCTTTTCTATTTTAGTAGCGCATGAAGCACATGACATACCAATCAATACAAGATCTGCTTTGTCCCTTACTACACCATACCCTAAATCTTCAATTTTTTTCGTCATATCATCAATATTAACTTTAGTCGGGTCGTATACAACTGTTGCCTTTTCCACAGCCAAGTTGACATTGGCTTCATCAATTCCTTCTAAATTTTTAAGACCTTTTTCTATGTGAGCGGCACAAGATGCACAAGTCATGCCAGTAATTTTTAAAGTAGCTTTTTCAGGCATATAAATCATCTCCTTAAATTATATTGCCAATGCCTCATCAATAGCTTTTGAAATCATTTCTTTCGGTGGCACACCGGAATTATGTCCATTCACTTTATACACTCTGCATCCATAAAGAGGTTCATCATTCCTTCTCTCTTTTTCGATGTCTTCTCCATTGATATGAATTGACGGTGAACCTAAAAATTTATATCTATATGCGTCTTCTTCAGACTCTATCTTTACTATGTCTATATCATCTTTAATATTTTTTTCTGATAAAACCTCTTTTAACATTTTTAATGCTGGTTCTGAGTTAGGACATCCTTCGAAATATAAAAAGCGAATATGCATTTTCATCCATTCTCCTCTTTTAAACATATTATACCCCTTATGGGTATTGCAATTTTATTATATAATTCCGATATGTTTATGTCAATATTATTTTAACGCTTTTTCACAAGCTTATGTATAACTACATCCTTTATGCAAATAATAATTTTTGATTAAAATCAATTGGAGGTGTTCTTTATGAATGCAGAAAGCGTAGTAAAATGTGGTGTTAACACATGCACATATTGGAAAGATATGAGATGCCATGCACAATCAATCGAAGTAAATCCAAAGACCCCGACAGCAAAGACCAGCGCAGAAACTGAATGTACCACATTCAGGTCAAGATAAAAAATAGTCTATTTTTAGTGTTAAAAGAAAGCGTATATACAACGCTTTCTTTTAACACTTAATTTTATTAAAATTTTCCTACTTATCAGTTTATCACATTAATACACTATACCATCAACATCGGTATTGCTTTTACTAAACGATACAACTATTTTGTTTGGGAGGCAAACAATGATTTTTTACATTTCAATTTTGTTCATTCTAATTATAGAAATGATATAAAATACTATGCTTAACATTAAAGTAGATATTAGCGGTTTTATAATATCTGATGTATTAAATGTACTTGCTAATGCAATAAGCTTATTTGGTATATATACGGATAATTTTTCAATATTCATTAGTGCTGAAGCCGCAAAATTTATAATCAACAATGCGACAGCTGCAACGATTGATTTCTTAAAAAGACTGCTCAAAAATGTAAGCAATATTACTGTATAGATATAAAAAAGTGATATCAATGTTGCAGAAAACATGATTTTACTAAAAGGTATTGTATTATCTTTAAATAAGGTATCTGCATAATAATAGTTAATGGAAAATCCCAAAAATATGAATATTATCAATACAATTGAATAATGCAATATTTTTGATGCGACCATTGCAGCAGGATTCAAGCCCTTTGAATATGGAAAAAGTAATTTATGCGATGATATCTCATCACTTAATATCCCCATCAATGTCAATATTACGATTAGAAAAGATATTTGGCTTAAATCCTTTATATAGTTTTGAATAGCAGTACTAAAGTTTATTTTTATTAATGCACTGATATCACCTGGAATCTTATTCTTAAGCATCAATGGTAACATCTTTAACATGATAGGGTCGAGCATCGCAAAAAGTATTATACCAATGGCAAGAATAAGGTATTTATATTGTCTTATTGACTCAATTATTTCCTTCTTAAAATATGCATTAAATGTTGGCATTTTGCTTCACCATCCTTATAAATATATCTTCTAAACTTGCTTCACGGATTTTATATGAGATTACAGGATTATCAAGTTTTGCGATTTCTCTTATCAGTTTTGTCTTTGCTTCATAAATGTCATTTACATATATACTTACAGTATTTTTATTTATTCTTATGCTATCAATCCACTTTATATCAGCAAATCTATTACTTAAATCACCACATGGATTTTCAAATTCAATGTCATAAATAGGCTGGATATATTTCTTTTTAAGCTCATTCAGATTTTGAGATATGATGATTTCACCTTTATCCAGTATACTTATATAATCACAAACTCTTTCAACATCATTTAAAATATGTGTTGATAAAAACACTGTTTTCCCTCGCTTTTTCAATTCAGCTATTATTTCCAATACTTCAATTCTGCCTTCTGGGTCAAGTGCAGATGTTGGTTCATCGAGAAATATTATCTCTGGATCATTCAACAATGCTGCAGCTATACCAAGTCTCTGCTTCATACCCCTCGAATATTCCCCAATTTTCTTTTTTTTTGCATATTTTAGATTTACACTTTCAAGAATGGTCTCAATACGTTTATCTTTGCTTTTCATATTGCTTAATTCACCTATGAAGTTTAAGTATTCTTCTGAGTTCATATAGTTATAAAACTCGGGATTTTCAGGCAGATAACCGATTTTTTTTAATAGTTTTCTTTTATTTTCACTAAATTTTAGACCATCAATATATATTTCGCCACTATCATATCTGGTAAAACCTGTAAGAATATTCATTGTTGTTGTCTTACCAGCACCATTTTTCCCTAAAAAACCATAAATTGAGCCTCTATCGATTTTGAAAGATATTTGTTTCAAAACTGTGTTATTTCCATAGCTTTTAGTTAAATTATTTACTTCAATCATATAAAAAACATTCCTCTCTAATCAATTTATAACTTCTACATTCATTGTGATCAAATATTCTTCACCTATTTGCATTGGGAATCAGAATAATATGATGGATAGATAGATCGATTGACAAATTGTCTACTCTTTTTCCCTTCCGATGATGAGAAACATAAGTGGTCCTAAAATTTCTCCAAGCACTATAATTATAAGCCAGGCCCATTTCGGCAAAAATCTGACTTTATCCTTTGTAAGACGATATATTGAGAAAATCATAAGACCTAATTGAATAATTATTAATGGAGCAAAAAGTCTTATTATTTCAGATGTACTTAAATTATCATACATAATTTATTCCTCCCTCAATTTTTTTGAGCAATTAGGGCAATATACCCATTCATCTTTAATCTCCCTGCCACAATGCGGACATAATGAAGTCTTTAACATATTGCCGCAGTATGGACAATACTTGTAACTTTTTTTTATCAACGCACCGCATTTCGAACATTTGGAAACTTCATAGCGGGTCACCAAAATATAGATTATTAACGATGATGGCACATTTAAAAGTCCAAACAACCCCCAAAGCCAATAATATTTTTCGCCTCTTTTTTTTGCATCTATAAATATCCATGTCGCCTGTAATACAAGTAATATAATCAATAGAACAAATAATAGATACTTCATTTTAGCCTCTACTCCTCTCTAAATTTTAATAACGGCACAACAGTTAACGGCAAAGATAAATAAATTATAATTTGACAAATGATTATTAACTTAAAATCTTTAAATGCAACTAAAATCAAAAATGCTATAAACGTAATTGAAACAAGCATGAAGATTGCAAGCTCTTTTCTATTTCTTTTTTTATTACGTATTTCATTAGCTTTTTGGATAAATTCAAATGCATTAATTTTTACGTTAGGTTCATTAAAAATATCAAACATATCTGAAATTTTGTTGAGTTTATTAAATGCATCATTATCTATGTTTTTATTATCTGACTCATTATAAAAAGAATCTATAAGCTTAGGGTCTATATCATTATGATATTTCTTCATATCCATTTCCTTCTTTCCATCTCATTCATAATATACTTAATGCAGTAGTGCAACCTTGAACGCACCGTTCCAACTGGACAATTCATTATTTTAGAAATTTCTTCGTATTTATATCCATAATAGTGTTTCAATATAAATACCGCCCTTTTTTCATATGGAAGGTTTAACAATATTTTCATAACTTCCTTATAATGGACCTTGTTTATAATGTCATCTTCTACATTACTTTCAGAAAATATATCTATATCATCTATACATTCAGCTATTTTGTTTTTTCTTAAAAAATCTTTGTAAATATTGATGGCAATCCTTATTAACCAAGAAGAAAATTTAAAATCCGGTGTAAACTTATTAATATTTAATACAGCTTTCAACATAGCCTCCTGTGCTATGTCCTGGGCAAGTGACATATTCCCCGTCATTTTAATGCAATATCCAAGAACAATATTATAATTTTCAGTTATAAGCAGATTTAATGCATATTTATCGCCGTTTTTTGCATCATTTATAAGTTTGCTCTCATCCATCACATGCCCACCTCTCATAAATATAACGCATAAATTTTAAAAAAGTTCACATTTATTTTAACAGATTTATCAGAAAAATAGATTTAGGTATAATATTGCATGAAGGAGTTGATTCAATATGGGAAGCTCAACGAATAGAACTGAAATTATTAAAAGAAGATATGAAAGAATTGCAAAATATTATGATCTGATGGAAAGCCTTATGGAGTCTTCAGGTGGTAAAAGGTGGAGAAATATGCTTTGGTCCGAGGTTTCAGGAAACACTATACTTGAAGCAGGTATTGGCACTGGCAGTAATATTTTATATTATCCTGAAGGTAAAAATATTTATGGTATTGATTTTTCACCTAAAATGGTAGAAATAGCAAAAGATAAAGCCAAAAGATATGGCAAAGATGTCGATATTAGAGTAATGGATATAGAAAGCCTTGAGTTTAATGATAATACATTTGATGCTGTCGTAACAAGCTGTGTGTTTTGTTCTGTGCCGGATCCTATAAAAGGATTAAAAGAACTTAAAAGAGTATTAAAAAATGATGGGAAGCTTTTTATGCTTGAGCACGTAAGAAGCAAAAAACTAATCTTAGGTACACTAATGGATATACTCAATCCTCTTACAGTAAACACATGGGGTGCAAACATAAATAGAGATACTGTAAAAAATTTGAAGATTTCAGGATTTAAAATACTCAAAGAAGAAAACCTGGCTCTTGACATAATGAAACTTATAATTGCAGGCAAATAAAAAAGTCGATATGTGAAATAAAAAAGTTCTATAAAAAGTTTCTCAATCTTCATAAGATCTTTATAATTGCATTGTATAATAAAATCACAATAAAAAACAAGGAGGAATCTTAAATGAGAAAGAAAGTTATAGCTATATTCGCAGGCGTGCTAATAATAGGTGCTATAGCATTTACGCAAATAACTGCATTAAGAGCAAAAGCCGATACAATTAATAACGGCTATGGGTTTAACATGATGGGTTCAAATTTCAACTATAGTGCCATGTACAACTACATGAAAGGACTGACAGCAAAAGATGTGCAAAATATGATGGGTGGAAATATAGATGAAAAAGATGCGCAAAATATGTTAAATGCATGCACAAATGCGCTAAAGAACGAAATCAATGAACAGCAAAAGTAATTTAGGAGCCAAATGGCTCCTTTTTTACACAGTTAATTCATATTTAAAATCATATCTGAAACAATGTAAGAATTCCTAAAGAACATACAAGTACGTATATTATCGCAAGCACGATTTTTTCCCAATTTTTTAATTTATATTTTTCAGGTAATGCCTTCCATCCCAGTGCTATCAAAAAACCAAGGACAATTGGCAAAAGCAACGAATTCATTATTTCAACCGAAATTGTCAATGTTACAAGGGGTACTCCTGATAAAACGATAATGGCGGAAACAATAATGCCTGCAGCATATAATCCATAAAATATTGGAGCTTCTTTCCACGATGAATTAAGGCTTCGCTTAAAATCCATAACTTCACCTAACGACCATGAAGTTGCCAATGAAACAACGACAGCTGCTATCAAGGAAGCACCGATAATACCTGCTGAAAATAAGATTTTGCCACCAACCTGACCTACAAATGGTATAAGTGAATCAGCAATCTGCTGAATATTCGTAAGTGAAACATTTGGATTTATCCGTCCAATAGTAGCAGCCGTTAATACAAGTACAACCGCCATGATTACCTGAGTCACAACTGAGCCGGCAGCAGTGTCAATTCGGCTAAACCTTATGGATTTTTCTGTTAATTTTTTGTCTATCACAGCGCCTTGTTGGTAAAATATCATCCAAGGCATTATTACCGCTCCAACATTTGCTGCTATAAGAAGCCTATAAGATTCATCGTAGAAAGGCTTCTGTCCGATAATCCCATTTATTATTGACGAAGTATCGGGATGTGCAAGTACAACCGCTGGTATAAAGCTTAGTTCAAATAGTCCAATAAATATAGCTATGCGTTCAACAATAGTATAACGTCCAAAGCCTGTTATTAATATTAAGGAGATTGATGCAAGTGATATGCTTATCCACTTCGGTATGCCAAACAATAAGCCAACGCTGGCAATGCCGGAAAATTCTGTGACTAAAGCACCTATAGCAGAAACCACAAGTGTTAAAACTGAGAACCATGCCCAACCTGCACCAAACTTTTCTTTGATCAATTCACCATGCCCTTTACCAGTTGTTATTCCAATACGCGTTGTAAGCTCCTGCACAAAATACAAAATCGGGATAAGTAAAAATTGCAGCCACAACAAACTATAACCCCATCTTGCACCAGATTGCGCCGATGTTATAATAGATCCTGCATCAGTATCTGCTAACATGACAGTAAGCCCAGGACCTATTGTTGCAAGTAGTAATAAAATAGCAGATTTTTTCTTTTTTGATCCTTCAAATTCATGAGATAGTGTAAGTTCGTTTTCGTTTAAAGACATTTAAGCACCCCTTATACATAAGTTTTTTATGAATTCAATAAAGCAATAAGAAATGTAAACTTATTTTTACAATTCTTTGATTTTGAAATTCATTATCAATTAGATTATACAATATATTTCCCTATATTGCAATAATAAATAGAACCCTTTTAGAGTTCTATTTATTTATTCATATCCTTTATATCAAATTTTAAGTCATTTAGCATGTCTCTTTGCTTTAATGATTTTAATTCAAGGATTTTAAGGTTTAACTCATTTTTAAGTTCATCTATGTCAGAAATATCTTTTTCAAGATCTTGTTTTCTCTTTTCAAGAGTCGATATTCTACTCTCAATTTCTATTTTTTCTTTAATATAATCTTTTGTTGAAGCCTCGTCTACAGAAATCATCGTTTCTGCAGCTTTCTCTAATCTTTCAGATCTTCTTTTCAAATTCTCAATCTCTGATAATAAATCATTTTTTATCTTCTCTGATTCTTCTTTGGCCTTATCAATTCGATTCAACTTATCATAATATTTGTTTAATTCTGGATCTATATCTTTGTATTCACGGCTTAATTTCTTTTGGCTATTAATCTCAATTCTCATTAAATCGTCCATCGTTAGATTGCCAATAGCAGCTTCTTTCCTCAATCTTTGGTAGTATTCAGTATCTATTTTACCCTCTGCGTACAATCTATCTATTACAGCTATCATTTCATCGTATTTGTCGTATTCGTAATGTCTTTCATGGTAGAATCCTCTATTTCCACAGCATCCAAAATCATCAATTAAGTCAAAGAACCTATAAAAACCTCTTCCGCCGCATCCCACTATAGCTCACTCCTTAATTGCTTGATTCTTTGCAGCTACTCTCTTTTTAAGTTCTTCAAATTCTTCTTCAGCTCTTTTTTGCTTTTCAATTTCTTTTAATTCTTTTTCTACATTATCTTCATCATCTAATATGTTATCAAGCATGCCTGCATCAACCATATAATCAATGGCTTGTGATTTTGCATATTTTTCTTTAATTTTTTCTTCTGCATTTCTTATTCTTTCACCTAAATCACTTGTATCATTTGCAATACCTGTCAGCGTTTCTTTTATCATTACCTGTGCATCCGATACTTTTTTCATAGTGATAAGTTCTTCTTTTTTGCTCTGTAATTTTATTAAATTGTCTTCCATTTGTTCCTTACTTTTTTCTATATTCTTAAGCTGCTCCTCTATGCTTTTTATCTGTGATTCAAGGTTTGTCTTTTTTTCTATTAAATCATTTTTATTTTGTATTGACGCTTTTGCTAAATCCTCTCTACCGCTTTCTAAAGCTAATTCAGCATTTTTGCCGTATTCTGATATTTTAATATTGATGCCGCTTAATTCATTTTCTAATTTTTTCTTTAATGTTGCCACATCTATCATAGATTTTTTTATTTTAGATAAATTTTCTCTCATCTCTACTAATGAGTAATTTAAAGTGTCTTCAGGATCCTCCATCTTTTCTACTATGTCATTTGCTTTAGCTCTAAAAATATTAGATATGCGTTTTACTAAACTCATAATTAATCTCTCCTTTACAATTTTATATTTTAATATTACCTTAAAAATGTGAAGATCTTGTGAAAAATATCTATTTTGCTAAAAAATATCAAGAGCCCTCTTCTATTGTGAAGAAAGCTCTATAATATTTATTCTGCTGCTTTTTTAAGTGCTTGGTCAAGGTCATACAATATGTCGTCGATGTCTTCTATGCCTATCGAAAGTCTTATTTGGTCAGGAGTTACACCTGCTAATGCCAATTCTTCCTCACTTAATTGGGAATGTGTCGTGCTTGCTGGATGAATTACCAAAGACTTTGCGTCACCAACATTAGCCAGCAATGAGAATAATTCAAGGCTGTTTATGAATTTGATTCCAGCATTTATTCCACCTTTTATTCCAAATGTCAATATCGCTCCAGCACCTTTCGGCAAGTATTTCTTTGCAAGTTCATGGTATTTGTTTTCTTTAAGCCCGGGATAGTTTACCCACGTCACATTTGGATTTTTTGCCAAGAATTCTGCTACTTTTTGTGCATTTTCTACATGCCTTTGGACTCTTAATGACAAAGTTTCCAATCCTTGTAAAAACAAAAATGCATTGAACGGGCTTAATGATGCACCAGTATCTCTTAAAAGCTGTACCCTTAACTTTGTAATATATGCGGCCGGTCCAAATGATTCAACGTATTTAAGTCCATGGTAGCTGGAATCTGGTTCTACAAATTCAGGGAATCTTCCGCTTCCTGCCCAATCAAATTTTCCTGAATCTACTATTACTCCGCCTATTGACGTCCCGTGGCCTCCTATAAATTTTGTAGCTGAATGTACTACTATATCTGCTCCGTATTCAAACGGACGGAAGAGATATGGCGTTGCAAATGTATTGTCTACGATAAGTGGTATTTTATTCTCATGGGCTATTTTCGCTATAGCCTCGAAATCAGGTATATTTATCCCGGGATTTCCTATTGTCTCTATATACAATGCCTTTGTTCTGTCTGTTATTGCACTTCTAAAATTTTCTGGATCATCTGGATCTACAAACGTCGTTTTAATGCCAAGTTTAGGCAGTGTCAAAGCAAATAGATTGTATGTTCCACCGTATAATGTGCTGGCAGATACTATTTCATCGCCTGCACCTGCTATATTTAAAATAGCGTATGTTATAGCAGCAGAGCCAGAAGCTGTCGCAACAGCACCAACACCGCCTTCTAAGGCTGCTATTCTCTTTTCAAATACATCATTAGTTGGATTCATAATTCGTGTGTAAATATTACCTGGTTCTTTAAGGCTAAATAAAGAAGCGGCATGTTCAGTATCTTTAAATATATACGACGATGTTTGATAAATTGGCACTGCCACTGCACCTGTAGTTGGATCTGGTTCTTGCCCCGCATGTACCTGCAATGTGTCAAATTTTAACTTTCTTTCTTCACTCATCTAAATCTCTCCTCTATTTTAATTTAATTTTAAAAAATTGAAATGCTCTTTCTTTACAATTCACCCCTCTTCACTTTTTTAGAATATTAAAAAGCCCTCTTCGATGTAGAAGAGGGCTAAATTTACGCCGCTCCTCTCATCTCTCAGGTTTCCCTGCAGGATTTGGCACCAAACGCATAATATATGCCGGTTGCCGGGTTTCATCGGGCCAGTCCCTCCACCACTCTTGATAAGAGGTTTCATATTCTATTTTATTTTTATTTATATTAACACTTTAAATCATTAATGTCAATATGTTTTCTTGGAATTTTATTTTAAAACCATTTTTAATTCATCAAAATCATACGTATTTATCACATCTTTCGCTTCAAGCCAGCCTTTACGAGCAATGCCTATACCATATTTTACATCATCAAGCCCTTCTATCCTATGTGCATCTGGACAGATTGCAAATTTTACACCTTTTTCTTTTGCATATTTTATGTATCTCCAATCAATATCCAGTCTATAAGGGCTCGAATTTATTTCAATTATTTTGCCATATTCAGCAGCACTATCTATAACTTTATACACATCGATGTCATAACCATCTCTTGCAAGGAGGAGTCTCCCTGTCATGTGTCCAATGATTTTTGTGTATCTATTTTTTATAGCTTTTATTATTCTCTCTGTCATGTCGTCTTTGTTCATTTTAAAGTTGGAATGAACAGATGCGATGACAAAGTCAAATCTTCTCAATATATCTTCGTCATAATCAAGAGAGCCATCTCTTAATATATCAGATTCTATGCCTTTTAATATCTTTATATCACTGTATTTGCTATTCAATTCATCTATTTCATCCAATTGCCTTAAAACATCTTCTTCTTTAAGTCCATTCGCATAAAATGCAGATTTACTGTGATCTGTGATACCAATGATTTTATAACCGCGATCTCTTGCCGCATTCACCATCTCAAAAAGTGTATTTGCACCATCGCTGTATATCGTATGTACATGAAAAACCCCTTTGATGTCTTTTTCCTCTATTAATACTGGAAGTAGCCCTTTTTCCGCTGCTTCAATTTCACCCATATTTTCACGAAGTTCTGGAGGAATATACGATAAATTGAGACTATTAAATATCTCTTCTTCATCACGGCATTTAATAGGCAGTTCATCTTTAAATAGACCATATTCGTTCATCTTTATTCCCATTTGCTTTGCCCTATGCCTCATAGCTGTATTATGCTCTTTGCTGCCTGTAAAATGGTGCAATGCATATGGAAATTCTTCATCTTTGACAACCCTTAAGTCTACATTTATGCCAGATCTCAATGTTATGCTGGTCTTAGTTTCACCCTTAGCTACAATATCCCTTATACCTTCATATTTTGTAAATACATCCATAAGCTTCTCAGGGCTTTCTGTGGTAGCAAGAACATCTATGTCCTTAACTATCTCTTTTCTTCGCCTTAAACTTCCAGCAATCTCGCATCTTATTGTCAATCCACTATCAACAAGGTATTGTTTTAATGATGTAGCCTCTATATATGCATCCATAAATAGATGCTTACCACTAAACTGTTTTATAAATTGTATGCCTTCCAAGATTTTTTTCTGCGTCTTTTCACCAAATCCCGGCAATTCTACAAGTCTATTTTCAATACAGGCATATTCCAGCTCACCAACCGTCTTTATATCAAGTTTGTCATACAATGTTTTTATCTTTTTAGGTCCAAGACCTGGTATTTTTAACATCTCAATGAGGCCCTCAGGTATTGATGCTTTAAGATTTTCGTAGTATTCAAGTCTACCTGTAGTAACAAGCTCAGTAAGCTTTTTATTAATCGCATCACCTATACCCTTTACATCTTTTAATCTATCTTCTTTTATTAATTTTTCAATATCGTCATCAAGGACTTCTATTGTACGAGCAGCATTATAATACGCTCTCGACTTAAAAGGATTTTCACCCTTTAATTCTAATAAAAGCCCTATTTCATTAAGTATATTGACAACGGTTTTCTTATCCACACTCATCACATCTCTATATTTTAATATCACCCAACCTAAATAATTGCCGATGTATTCTTAATATATTATATCATTTTAACTGTAAAACAAAAATAATAAAGTATGGTTCATGTGTAAACCATACTTTGATTTATAGTTTGTTTACTTTTCTATCCTAAAGATAGTTATAAAAATTACAGCTAATATTGAGCATACTCCATCATTTACAACCTTGACATTGTCTTGCATTATTGGCAAAATCAGAAAGCCCAAAAGTTCTCATTTAGATTTTTGAGTTTTGCTGTAAAAGTCAGGGTATTATACCATTTTATTCCTCTATGTTAAAGTATTTTGTTCAATCTTGGTACAATGATGTGGAAAGGTATCTTTCCCCTGTATCAGGAAGCAATACGACTATCGTCTTGCCTTTGTTTTCTGGCCTCTTTGCAATCTGAGTCGCTGCAAATGCGGCTGCACCTGATGATATGCCAACTAATAAGCCTTCAGATTTTGCCAATGCCCTTGAAGTTTCAAATGCTTCATTGTTCTTGACTTGGTATATTTCATCAATGATCTCTCTATTCAAAACATCAGGCACAAATCCAGCTCCTATTCCTTGTATCTTATGCGGGCCAGGTTTTCCACCAGATAAAACTGGAGAATCAGCAGGCTCAACTGCTACAATCTTTACATCAGGTTTTCTTGATTTTAAAACTTCACCAACACCTGTTATTGTCCCACCTGTGCCAATGCCTGCAACAAATATATCTACATTGCCATCAGTGTCTCTCCATATTTCTTCTGCTGTCGTCTTTCTGTGTATCTCTGGATTGACGGGATTTTTAAACTGTTGCGGTATAAATGCATTGCCATACTGTTTAGCCAACTCTTCAGCTTTTCTCACAGCTCCAGACATGCCTTCTGGACCAGGTGTCAACACTATTTCAGCGCCAAGCGCTTTAAGCAAATTTCTTCTTTCAATGCTCATGGTTTCAGGCATAGTCAATATTAATCTGTATTTTTTAGCCGCTGCAACAAAAGCCAATGCTATTCCTGTATTGCCGCTTGTTGGCTCAATTATAACAGTGTCTTTATTTATAAGCCCTTTTTCTTCTGCATCCTTTATCATAGCATATCCGATTCTGTCCTTTACACTGCTTAACGGATTAAAATACTCTAATTTTGCTATAAGCCTTGCTTCAATGTTATTTTCTTTATTGTAGTTTGACAATTCTAATAGCGGCGTATTGCCTATTAAATCCGTAAGATTTTTTGCAATCTTTGACATTGTATCCTCTCCTTTTAAAATATACTATTCCGATTGGATTTTATGTATTTATTATATATCAAATGAAGCTTTTTGTAAACAACATTTTTCAATTTTATTATACATTAAACATAAAAAAATAACCGCATTAGCGGTTAATTAATCATATAATAAAAAATATTAAGCTTCATATCCTGCATCAATTATCGCTTTTTTCATGTCATCTATAGTAACTTTTTTAGGATCGTATGTTACGGTGACATTGGCCTTATCTAAGTCTACTGTCGCTTTTGACACTCCATCAAGGCCTTTTAATGCTTTTTCTACAGTCATTTTGCAATGATTGCACGACATACCTCTTACATCGATCGTCACAGTTTCACCTTTTGGACCAAATAAACTCATGTTTAAACTCTCCTTTCTATACTCATAAGGGGTATTACCTATACATAGTTTAATTTAACTGAACATGAAAGTCAATTATTTTATGATATCATCTCATTCTACTTTGATTTTCGTCTTAGAGTTCATTATACGCAGTGAATACATTGGAACCTTTACCTTAAAATTCTTATATGTATTATCACCCATCATTATATCTACAAAGTATGATAGCACATTAGGAAAATGCCTTACAGATTTCTCTATGAAGTCCATATTATTGTATGTGAATTGCGCTAATCTGTATGCCCAACCGATATCTGGCACAATTTCTCTATTGAGTCTAAGAGTGTATTCATTCAATCCACATTCTCCATCGAAATGCTTTTTTATAACGTCAAAAGAGATGTCTGCAGTAAGCAAAGCATTGTATATCCCTTCACCTGTAAATGGATCGGCAAGCCTTGTAGCATCTCCAATTAGTATTACTTTATCATCATTAAATACCCCATCGCTTCCATCAGGAAACGACAATTGATGACCGTAAATTTTACAGTCTTTTATATTTTCGTCCACATTTCCCTCTATCATTTTAGACAGTATTTCCTTTATATTTGAAATTTTATTTAAAAAAGTCCCGACACCAATAGACAATCTATCACCTTTAGGAAATACCCATCCATATCCATATTTTATCGCATTAAAATCCACCACAACTTTTCCTTTTAATCCATCTATTAAGCTATTATCGACATATACTTCACCTTCAAGCGCTATACCTTTTTTACCGTTTATTAATCTTGTTTTATAAGCCACGTTGCTGTTTATCCCATCTGCACCTACTAAAATCTTCGTTTCATATTCGCCTTTGTCTGTCATCACAACAAGACTTTTTCCATTATCATAAAAGTCATAAAATGTTTCCCCATCATGTATTTCACACCCGTAATAAGCTGCCATATCGATCAAATATTTGTCAAATTTAACCCTGTCTACCTGATATATTATAGGTTCATCGGTTTGTAAAACAGTCTGTTTGCCGTTTGGAAATTTAAAGACAATTTCATTGGTAATATCTTCTACATATTGGCTTATATCAATATCTAATAACTTATAACACCTTTTCGTTATTCCGCCACCGCAGGCTTTGTACCTTGGAAAAACATGCTTTTCTATCAACAATGCCTTATATCCTTCTTTAGACAGCTTTCTTCCTAATGTGGATCCTGCAGGTCCTCCACCTATTATTATTGCATCATACATTTTTTTCACCTCTAAGTTCAATTATAATTGCAAAATATGCTAAATAAAAGCTGCAAATTGGATTATTTTAATCTATTTATAATTAAACAGTTGTTGATACAAGGAACGATGGAAAATACCTTTCACGTTATTGACATCATCAATTAATGAATATATAATTATTTTAACAATTTAAAATCGTAAATCAAAACTCATCAAGAGCGGTGGAGGGACTGGCCCTATGAAACCCGGCAACCGTCATGTTTTATGAAAATGGTGCTAATTCCTGCAAAGCGTATAGCTTTGGGAGATGAGTAGATGTGAGTATCTACGCCTCATCTCTGAGGCGTTTTATTTTTACATTGAAGGAGGTTTGCAAATGCCCATCAATATACCAAATGGCCTACCTGCCATCGATATTTTAGCTAAAGAAAATATATTCGTAATGGCTGAAGAAAGGGCTATTCATCAAGATATACGCCCCCTTAAAATCGCCATCTTAAACTTGATGCCTACAAAAAGTGTGACAGAAACACAGCTATTAAGGTTACTTAGCAATAATCCACTGCAAATTGATCTAAAATTTCTCTATGCGGCATCACATAAATCTAAGAACACCGCGCCAGAGTATTTAGAAGCTTTTTATAAAACGTTTGATGATGTAAAATACGAAAAATTTGATGGCCTCATAATAACCGGAGCACCTGTAGAAACTTTAGACTTTTCAGATGTAGATTATTGGCATGAGCTTAAAGAAATAATGGAATGGAGCAAACACAATGTATTTTCAACATTCCACATTTGCTGGGGTGCTCAAGCTGGTCTTTATTATCACTACGGCGTACCAAAATACCCGCTGAAAGAGAAGATGTTTGGCGTGTTTTTGCATAAGGTTTCCAAGAAAAATGTCGATTTATTAAGAGGTTTTGACGATGAATTTTATGCGCCCCATTCAAGGTACACAGAAGTCAGAAAAGAAGATATAGAGCTTGTAGATGACCTTGAAATACTTTCTGAATCTGACGAAGCAGGCGTATACATAGTATCATCAAAATCTGGAAGACAGATATTTGTGACAGGCCACTCTGAATACGACCCTTTGACGTTAAAATCAGAATACGAAAGGGATTTAAAAAAAGGCATACCCATAAAAATACCAAAACATTATTTCCCGGGAGATGACCCCAATAATGAGCCAATTGTGAAATGGAGAAGCCATGCAAATCTATTATTTTCTAATTGGTTAAACTACTATGTATATCAAAAAACTCCATACGATGTAAATTCAATTGAATAAGCGCAATTTAAGCAGGTATAAAGCTAAATTTTATATCCTGCATTTTTTATATCATTTTTGCAAAATTATTCATTGACTTTTTCACTTTCCTGTGCTAATTTAATTATGCTATTTCAAAAATTTATAGAAAGGAATTGTACTATATGGACAAAACACAAAAGCTTAAAAAAGACATTGGCCTATTTATCGCTACAGCGCTTGTGACAGGCAACATGATGGGTTCCGGCATATTCATGCTTCCTGCTACACTTGCATCTAAATCAGGCCCAGGCGCAACAATACTGGCATGGCTTGTTACAGGCATTGGATCAATATTGTTGGCATTGTCATTTGCAAATTTAGGTTCAAGGATTCCAAAAGCTGGTGGCCCGTACGAATACTCAAAATTAGCTTTTGGAGACTTTATAGGTTTTATCAATGCGTGGCTATACTGGAATGGTTCTTGGATCGGAAACGCTGCCGTTGTCATTGCAGTTGCCAGTTATTCAAGCGCTTTATTCCCGATTTTATCGCAAAATCATTTAGCTGCTTTTCTGTACACCAGTGGAATCTTATGGATTTTATAATAGGTGTAAAAAAGGCTGGATCAACTCAAACAACAATAACTGTTTTTGAAGTATGTCTTTTTTTGTTCTTCATAATCGTATCAGCAGTGCATTTCAAGTCAAGCAATGTAATGCCATTATTCCCTGCAGGAAAAGGCATGAATACTTTATCTGCAGCAGCCACTTCAACGCTGTGGGCATTTGTAGGACTTGAAACTGCGTCAATAACTGCTGAAGAAATCAAAAACCCTGAAAGAAACGTAAAATTAAGCACAATATTGGGGATATTAATAGCAGTAGTAATGTACCTTGCCATAAACCTCTCGGCAATGGGTGCAATGCCGCAAAGCCAGCTTGCAAAAAGTGCTTCTCCTATAGCTGACATCCTTAAACAGTTTTTAGGAAAAAACATTGCAAATGTCATAATAGTAGGCTCTGTAGTAAGTGTGCTCGGCACAACTGTCGGATGGCTTTTATCTACAGCTCGTGTGGCTTATGCGGCAGGTAAAGACGGCCTATTTCCAGAAATCTTTTCAAAAGTACATCCTAAATACAAGACTCCTCACGTGTCATTGATTATAGGATCGGTACTTGTAAATTTGCTATTGCTGATGAACTATACAAAATCTCTTGTTTCTGCGTTTAATTTCATAATATTGCTGGCAACTCTATCTTTCCTGCCCGTATACGCTTTTACAGCCGCATCTGAAATGATGCTTCTTATAAAAAGAGACAAAAATGTCAGCGTATTAGGCTTTATAAAAAATTCCATTGTTCCGCTTTTAGGATTTGCATACGCTATGTGGACAATATACGGATCTGGAGCCGAGACTGTCATGTACGGATTCATAATGCTTATGTGCGGCATACCATTCTATATATACATGAAGTACAAAAATAGCACAAAACTAAGCGAGATTCGAAAAGTCTTAGAATAATTATAAAATATAGGCTGCAAAATGCAGCCTTTTTTACATAGCTTTAATTTTCTTCTTTTACTGCGTTTGCTATAAGTGAAGCAAAATACTTAGCACCACTGGGCTCTAAGTGAACCGCATCGGGTGAAAAGAATGAATCGTGTCCATAACTGGCTTTATACCAGTCGACTAAAGTAGTATGTGGATATTCTGAAGACACTTTTGACAATGTCTCATTTACGATGCTTTCCCAGGGCCGTGGGACGCGAACATTTACCAATATTACGTGTTTTACGGGCTCTGCACTCTTTAAAAGCGACAAAAGCTGGTCTTCAGTGAAAGGCCCATTTGTTCCCAACTCAACTATCAAAGTATCTATTTTTCCCTTTGCTTTAAGGCTTTTCACGACATCTTTTGCCTGATACATTTGCCTGCCTACTTTGCCATCGATGGTGATTCCCGGCAGCATCTCCTCCAAATAAGGCTTCGTATCTATCAATATTGAGTCACCTATTATGGTTATGCCCTTTCCATCCTGTACAGGGCTGATTGTGGAATTACCGCTACTTGAGGCCGCTGAGCTGGGATTCCCTCCTTTATACGGATAGTATTTAATATCCCTTCTATTATCTGGCAGATTATCATTGTATCCCTGTAAATCACTGCTATTACTATTACCGCTTTCTACATAAGATGGTGAATCTGAAGCAGCATTTGCCGCACCTGAATTTAATGAAACTGATGCGCTGGCAGGTATGATTCCACTCATGCCCGCAATAAAAATACCCATTAAGCATACGGATAATGAAACTAAAGCAGATGTTTTAAGTGTAGGTAGTATTTTACCTTTTTCAAATCTCAATGATTTTAAGTCGTTTATGATT
This sequence comes from Thermoanaerobacterium aotearoense, assembly GCF_009905255.1. Lineage (NCBI taxonomy): Bacteria > Bacillati > Bacillota > Clostridia > Thermoanaerobacterales > Thermoanaerobacteraceae > Thermoanaerobacterium > Thermoanaerobacterium aotearoense. Next base: position 1,945,749 of record NZ_CP047602.1, read on the forward strand.
TTTTTAAGTGCCCCGTGCCTTATTGGATCCTCCACGTATTTCCATGACAAGGCAGAAATAACGATGATCATAAATACCTGCAATAGCGCCCGAATAGGGTCTAAGCCTTTCGTATCTACAGTTGGCGTCGTCAAAATAAGCACTGGAAAGTACCAAAGGTACACTCCATACGACCTTGCCCCCAACCATCTTAATGGACCGCATCCTAATATTTTTCCTAACAAGCTTTTAGGATGTGCTGACACAGCCACCACTACAGCAGTTATTATAGATAGCAAGTACATGCCGCCTTTATATACAAAAGAATCGTATTGATTGACGTACATAAGCATAGCAAAAACCGAAGCTATTGCCAAAAAGCCAATCGCATCATAAATCAATACTTTTCTTTTAGCCTCAGTGTGAGAAAATTTGTTGCTGGGCAGAATCAGTGCTAAAGCTGAACCTAAAAGAAGCCCAAAAGCGCGAGTATCGGTGCCATAATACACACGGCTGGGATCCATTCCTGGAATGTACATCATACCCATTGCTAAGGCAGAAAGCGCAGAAAGCAGCAAAGTGATAATAAAAATGTGCTTTTTCTTCTTTATATACTTAAATGCCGCAATCAAAGCTAATGGCCAAATAAGGTAAAACTGTCCTTCAACAGCCAGTGACCATAGATTGCCAAACGTTGATTGTGGCCCAAATTTAGCAAAGTAAGATACCTTGTGGAATATAAGCCACCAATTGTTGACATAAAGCAAACTTGTTATAGCATCACCTTTAATAGATGAAAGCCTTGAAGCGTCGAAAAGCGTAACATAAGAGACGACTACAATTATCATGATAAAGAGGGCTGGAAACAGCCTCAACATCCTGCGCTTCCAAAAATTTTTTAAATCAACTTTATTGTTTTTCTCCCATTCTGATGCAATTATATTTGTTATCAAGTATCCTGACAACACAAAAAATATGCTGACGCCAAAAAAACCACCTTGCAAAAAAGTCAGATTAAGATGATACCCAATGACAGCAAGTACAGCTAAAGCCCGTAGCCCGTCAAGTCCTGCCATGTATCTTGCGTTTTCGTTTAAAGGCTTTGGCACTGAAATCCCCTCCTAAGATCCCTCACAATAAAAAGCAATTTGCAACAAAATTCTTCATCATTCATCTAAAACAGCCATTTTTCTATGAATCCATTATATATTATCAATATTACAACAGCATTACAACTGATAAACAAAATATAAATATCTTATAAATATTTATTAATAAAAAGAGCCCTTTATACGTTAAAGAGCTCTTTAAAACTTTTTATTTTATTCTTCCAGCAGTTCTTTGACTATATTTATGCCATTAAGCTTCATGTGGTATAGAAACATAGTATGTGTTAAGTCGCCATCGTGTGGAACTATTTTCAGCCTTTCCGCCGTCTTCACACTTATATCATAAGTCTCAACACAATTTTCAGGCACAATCACATTGGCACTTAAATTATTGGCATTTGCAATCATCTTTATAGAAATCGCCGTCTGATATACACACAAATCAGTGCAATTACCTACGATGATAAATGTAGATTTGCCTCCTTTTATCATATCAAATATCTTTCTCAAAAACTCATTCCCATCGCCATCTTCTCCGCCGAAAAAAACATTTAGCGAATTTTTCTCGTACACATTCGGCTTGTCCTTGACTACTTCTAAAAGCTCCTCTACAATACGGCTTTCATCAGTTCCTTTGACACAATGTTCTGGATAATTCGCAAATTCTGCAGCGCCTTTGACATGTGCATCATTTACAAACATCACATTCTTTATGCCCATTCTGTATGAAGCTTTAATGAGGCTCTTTATATGTTCTATAATCCCTCCTATTCGAGGACTTGACAAAGCTCCATTTTTGCAAAAACCATTTATCATGTCAACGACTATAATCGACACATTGTCAGCACTTCCGGCATCTTTTATGACGGTGCTTAACTTCATGTCATCTAAGTTGCTATAAAAATCAAACAAATAATTCAAAAAAGGTCTTGTATTGTACAAAAAGCTATCAAAATTCATTTTCATGGCCTCCTTTCATCTTATATTTATTGTATACCATTTAATCTATGCAGTAAAATGTCTCACGGGAAGACCCCACAAGTTTGCCATCTTGATTGTATGCATCACATACTGCAACAGCAGTCGTCTTGCCCATGTGGATGATCTTCCCTATTGCCTTGATCCTGTCTTTGTCTTTTAATGGCTTTATATAGTTTATGTTCATCTCGAGAGTCACCATGTTTTTCCCCATCGTCTTTGCAGCAATTCCCATAGCTGTATCCATGAGAGAAAAAAGTACACCGCCGTGAGCAATCCCAAAGATATTTAGATGTTTCTCGGAAATCGTCATTTCCATCGTCACTTTACCACTGCCAAGCTCAGCAATCTCCATGCCGATTAGATTGTGAAACTGAGCTTTTTGGTTCAACTCGATTATTTCTTTGAATAATTCTTCATTTATACCGAGATTTTTAGCTTCCAAGTATACATCATCCTTTCAAGCCGTTTTACATAATTATATCATTTTTTATCAAAAATCTTAATCTATCTAAAGCCCTGTCTTTAAGTTTAACAACACTTTGGTAACCTACTCCTAATTCTTTCGATATTTCAACAAGCGTTTTTCTCTCGAAAAAGTAAAGCATTATTATGTTTTTCTGCTTTGCAGTAAGTCTATTCAAGGCTTATTTTAAATCCTTTTTCATGATATCATCAAAAAATTTTTCTTCCGGCGTAAGTCCATCGCTTTCAATCAAATCGATGATCTCATCTTCATCATCATCTGCCTTTGCATTCAAAGAAAGAAATGGCTTTTTCTTTCTATAGACATTTAAAAAGTAAAATTTAAGCTGCATACTGCCATATGCTATAAATTCTTTGCCTTTTTTCTCATCAAACTGATGAATAGCAGTAATGAGCACTTCTCTTCCATCCTGAATCATATCATCAAAACTGTCGTATGGAAACTTCTTTGCTAATTTTATCAAAAGAGGATTGAATTTTTTTAAAATCTCATAGACAGAATCTTTATCACCACTTTTAGCCTTAAAGCACAGTTCATTATAGCTTATCATCTACTACACACCCCACATAAAGTGAGGACCGGTCCCTTTCAGTGCAGCACTGTGCTTTAATTATATTAAACGAACAAATGTTTTTGTAATTGCGAGTTATAAAAAGTCAATGGAGAAAATTTATAATAATCAGTTATTTATGGCATTACTTACTGGCAAAACAAAGATTTCCCTTTAGGACTTTATGGAATTTCCAAAAATAAAAGAGACACATATGTTAAATCAAAAAACACATGCGCCTCTATGTAGATCTTCTCTTTTAAATTTTAATAATATCTTCTTGCACCAATATAGTACGTCCTAAACCAACCGCTGAAATCTGCGATAGCAGCCTTACCAAGTGAATCGCTCATGTGTATCAAGCGATTACCTCCTATGTATATGCCTTCATGTGTAGGACCACCGCCTGATGTAGAGAAAAACAATATATCGCCTGGTTGAAGATCAGATAAGCTTATAGCCCTTCCACCTGCATATTGGTCATACGTAGTTCTACCGATGCTTTTTCCAGCTTGCCTAAACACATATTGAACAAATCCAGAACAATCAAAACCTGCAGGTGTAGTACCACCGAAAACATACGGTACTCCAAGATATCTTTCTGCAATGTTTACTATATCAAAATTTGATGGGCGATCATAACCACCCCTTGATGAAACGCCAGTTACAGTCGTCCTATTTAGTACAGCCTCTGTAGCTGGTCCTACAATCCCATCTGGAGATAAGCCATACCTTTTTTGCAATGCGATCACTGCACTTTTTGTCTTGCTGCCAAATATTCCGTCAATACCACCTGTGCTATAGCCAAGCCTGTTTAACGTTTGCTGCAGGCTAACCACTGCTTGTCCTTTCGAGCCGTATTTTAAAAGTTCCATTGCAAATGCACTTGGCGCTTGCATAAGCGTTATTGACACAACCGCTGTTGCCACTATTTTTTTGTAATTCAATTCATTCATCCTCTCTTTATGCCTACGAGGTTAGTTGACGGGTTCGGTAAAGAGAAACCCTACCGCATACGCGGATTCACCCCAAAGATATCCCCCGCTCTTTCGATTAGGCATATTTTTTAAATAAATTTAATAAAAAATTTATATTTTTAATAATTAATTAATATTATAAAGGTAAATTGTATCGAAGTCAACCACATTCCATAAATTACCTGAAGATTGTGAGTTTTTCATGGTTATACTAATTAATAAATATCGAAAGAAGGTGAAAAAATGCGTTCAATGTGGAAAGGAGCCATTAGTTTCGGCCTTGTCAGCATCCCCATAAAACTCTATGCAGCCACAGAAGACAACTCTATCCATTTTAGACAGCTTCACAAGGACTGCAAATCACCCATAAAATACGAGAAGATTTGTCCTGTGTGCAATAAAGAAGTTTCTGATGAAGAAATCGTAAGAGGCTATGAATATGAGCCAGGAAAATTTGTCATCATAGATGAAGAAGACTTAGAGAGAATTCCAAAGTCAACAGTTAAAACGATAGACATTATCGATTTTACAGATTTAAGACAAATAGACCCTATATATTTCGATAGGACATACTACATCGCACCAGATGAAATAGGTGCAAAACCATACGTACTTTTAAGAGATTCTATGAAGAAATTAAACCGTGTTGCAGTTGCAAGAGTCGTCATACGCTCAAGGCAAGATTTAGCCTGCATAAGAGTTTTCAATGACAACTACATGGTAATGGAAACAATGCACTTCCCTGATGAAATAAGAAGTACAAACGAGCTTCCGCCTATCCGCAATGTAGATCTTCATGAAAATGAGGTGAAAATGGCTATAAAGCTTGTGGATACTCTGACATCTGATTTTTCTCCAGAAAAATACGATGACAATTACAGAAAAGCTCTAATTGAAATAATCGAGTCGAAAATTCAAGATAGAAAAATCGAAATACCCGAATCGCCAAAGGAAGAAAATGTCCTGGATCTTGTAAGTGCATTAAAAGCCAGCATCGAGTCAGTAAAAGAAGAAAACATGGCAAAAAAAACAAAAAAGAAAAAAGGTGCATAAAGATTGTCCATGATGGATGAAAAAATTCCTCCTATGCTGGCTATATCGGGAAATGTATTTGACGATCCGAATTGGGTATATGAAATCAAATGGGATGGTTCAAGGACAATAGCATTTCTTTCATCTTCTACAAAGCTTCAAGACAGAAGACTTGTAAATATAAGCCACCAATTTCCAGAACTTATGAACATAAATAAATGTCTAAAATCAAATGAAGCCATACTTGACGGTGAATTGATCGTTCTAAAAGACAATAAACCAAGCTATAGAAACATAATGATGCGAAAACACCAACAAAACAAACTAAGAATCGAACTTTTAAGTAAATCCAATCCCGCAATATTTATAACATGGGATGTAATATATGTTGATGGAAAAGAGTTATTAAACTACCCACTGATTGAGCGCAGAGAAATTTTAAGTAAAATCGTCAGTGAAAGCAATCTAATAAGGATATCTGATTACATATTTGGACACGGCAAAACTTTATTTGCGGAAACTGGCAAAAAACAATTGGAAGGAGTAATGGCTAAAAAAGCAGACTCAAAATATTATTTAGGAAAAAGAAGCAGTCTGTGGCAAAAATTCAAACACCACATAGTGCTAAATGCTGTAATATTAGGTTATATGATAGACAAAACTGCGTTAGTCTTGGGCCTTTACAACGAGGAGGACAAACTTGTGCACATTGGAAATGTAGAATCTGGAATATCACAAAAAGAATTATCATCGTTCTTATATGTCGCCAATGATCTGAAGGTCGGATCGGAATTTTACGGTCTTGCCATTAACAACGTTCAATGGATAATGCCTTTTATTGTATGTAAGGTTAAATTCATGGAATGGTCAGAAAATTTCAAAATGAGAGCACCATCTTTCTTAGAATTTGCCTTAGATGTGAAACCTACCGAATGCAGATTCATGTAAACCAATTGAAATGTACACATTATTGATTTAAAATAAAATTATAAACGTACAAGGGGGATACTTTCAATTGGCATCAATAAATAAAAAGCGCATTTTGCTCGTATTAATAACATTTTTATTTTTAATCGCATGTCTTGTAGCACGATTAATATGGCTACAGGTTGTCATGGCTCCAAAATATTCACTGGCCGTAAAAAATCAGACAACATCTAAGATAGTATTAAAGCCACAGAGAGGAATTATTTACGATGCAAATGGAAATATCCTGGCCACTAATGTAAGCGGCGGCGATGTATATGCTGCACCTAAAAATATAACACATCCAGATGCAGTCGCAGACAAATTGTACAGCTTATTAGGCATGAAAAAAGATTCACTGTACAAGCTTCTCAGCAATAAAAATTCTGAGTGGACTGTCCTTAAAAAAAATGTCTCACTGGACAATGTAAACAAGATAAAAAAGTTAAACCTTGCAGGCATATACGTAGAAGATACCAACATTAGAAGCTATCCAGACGGCAGTCTATTGTCACAGACATTAGGATTCACTGGTGTAGACGGAAATGGTCTATACGGTTTAGAATACTCATTTGATAAATACTTAAAAGGAACATCGGGATTAGAAGTAGCCACAACTGACGAAGTAGGTCATGTCATAGGACTTCCCGAAAAATTGTATGAGCCAGAAAAAGGCGATGATTTAGTCCTTACTGTCGACTCAGTTATTCAGGGATATGCAGAAACAGCCATAGAAAAAGCTTATGAAACTTACAGCCCTGCTAATGGCATTTCTGCAATCGTGATGAATCCGAAGACAGGCGATATCTTAGCCATGGCAAATATTCCTGATTTTGATCCAAATGAGCCAAATAAGGTCAGCTCCATCGACACATGGTCAAATCCTGCTGTATCTTATCTGTACGAACCAGGATCAGTATTTAAAGTAGTAACAGCATCTGCTGCATTAGAAGAATCTTTAGTCACGCCAAATGAGCAATTTTACGATCCCGGTTACTACATAGTATCAGGCCACAGGATAAATAGCTGGACAAAATTAGGAAATATCGATTTTTCACAAGCAGTGGCAATGTCCAGCGATACTGTATTCATGAAGATAATCGTAGAACGGCTTAAATTAAATACATTGTACAAGTACATAAACGCCTTTGGGTTCGGAAGCCCGACTGGAATACAGCTTCCAGGCGAAGCATCTGGCATGATAATACCAGAGAAAAATGTTCATCCTGTAGACCTTGCATCCATGTCTTTTGGACAAGGCATAGCAGTGACACCACTTCAAATGATAGATGCTTTTTCGGCAACTATAAATGGTGGATACTTGATGAAACCAAACATAGTAAAAGAAATAAAGTCAGGCGATAAAGTCATAAAAGAATTTAAACCTCAAGTCATACGACAAGTAATATCACAAGATACGTCAAACACAATGAAAGAGTTGCTTAAAAAAGTCGTCGATGAAGGAACAGGAACAGCATGTCAAATATCCGGCTTTACAGTAGGAGGAAAATCAGGCACAACTGAAAATTATTCGCCTGGGAAATACACAGCATCTTTTGCCGCATTCGCACCTGTGGACAACCCTCAAGTAGCCGTCTTAGTGGTCATAAGAAATCCTACTAAAAACGGCCACATGGGTGGCGAAATCGCAGCACCTGTCGTAAAAGACATACTTTCAAATACGTTAAGATATCTGATGATAAAGAAATAGCCGTGCACAAAAATGCGCGGCTATTTAATATACTACATCATCCACTTCTCCTTTTTTACCACCTGTAACTCTTACAACTACTCTATTGGGAAGACATACTATCTGCTGGCCTTCCTTATCTATCCAGCCAGTCCTGACACATATCTGATCTGGGCAATTGGCTTCTTTCATTCTGACCTTGCCATCTTTTATCTCAACGACATTTAAATGCTGGCCATTGTGGATTGTCACTGTTTTATCAACGTTTAAAGGCAATTCTTGATATTTAGAACCATTTACTTCAATTACAACATCTGTGCCAGTTCTTGATAGCGCCTTGTCATAAGTAAAATAGGCAGAAACAAGAGAAATAATCAAAAGAACACCTATTAAAATCTTATCACCTATTTTCATATAGCTTAAACCTCGAATCTGTTATCTTTAATTTACCTTTAAGGCCTGATGTTGCATATACTTTATAGTCCGGTGTGACAAAAATCGCGTCTACGCCAGGCATACTCTCTATCAATTTCATCCCTTTGTCAACGCCTAAAATAAAGGTAATCGTAGATAAAGCATCAGCATCAATAGACTTAATATTAGAAGAAACTATTGTCGTACTGACGACGCCGCTTTCTGCAGGATACCCTGTAAAAGGATTTAATATATGATGGTACCTTTTGCCGTTTTGAATAAAGTACCTTTCATAATTGCCAGATGTATCAATAAGCATGTCTTTGCCTGAAACAATAGCAAAATACGTACCTTTATCTCCAAAAGGATTCTGTATGCCTATATTCCAGTTGGAGCCATCTGGCTTTGAACCATAAAGGTATACGCTGCTGCCGCCTAAGTTTATAAGCGCGTGCTTTATACCATTTTCTTTCATAATGTTTTCTACTTCGTCTGCGGCAAAACCCTTGGCAATTCCTCCCAAGTCAATTGCCATGCCTTTTCTGCTTAATTTCACCTCATCGTTCTTTTCATCCAGCAATACATCTTTGTAATTTATGTATTTCATGGCATCCTTAATCTGGCTTTCCGTCGGAACATGGGCATGGTCAGTACCGATACCCCATAAATTCACCAATGGAGCGACAGTTATATCGAAATACCCGTCGCTTATTTTACTGTACTTTAAAGCCGTCTTTATGACGTAAAACGTCTCAGGATTTACTTTCACATACTTTACACCAGCATTGTCGTTTATCTTTTGTACATCGCTGCCGCTTTTCTGACTGCTCATAAGATTGTCGATTTCTCTCAATTTGTTCATAGACTCATCAACTGCTTTTTTGGCATTCCTGCCGTATGCAGTGACTTGCATGACAGTATCCATCATAAAATCAGTACGCGTATACTGTTGATCGTTGTTGCCACACCCTACAACGGATACAGCGATAAGCATTGTCACAATAATTGCCACAACTTTTTTTATCAAATGATTCATCATCTAAACAATCCTCTCAATATAAGTTAAATTCACCTCTTCTATTATAAATTTTTTTTCTAAACTCTTCAAGCAAAATGCTATTAGCATTCATTTCAAGCTCTATAAACTTGTAAGATTCATTTTTTACGTATATAATCTTATTGTAAGGGGGAAATTAGCGGAATGATAAAATTCATGATAAAAATTTACATACTTTACTTAGTTTTAGTAGCATTGCTTCCTACTATGCTGGGTCGTATTTTCCATTATAATGTCATCTATACAAGCAGAAAAAAGAAAGTGCCATGGATAGCGATTACTTTTGATGACGGTCCAGATCCTGAGTACACGCCTACACTTTTGTCCCTTTTGGATAAATACAATGTTAAAGCGTGCTTTTTTTTGTTGGCAGACAAAGTTGAAAAGTATCCAGATTTAGCCAAAGAAATCGTAAATAGAGGTCACGAGATAGGCATACACGGTTATAAGCATCACATAAACTGGTTCTTAGGACCTATTGCCACATACAAGGAATTATTAAAATCAGTCGAAATTATCTCTCAGATTACCGGAAAGTATCCTTCATATTATAGGCCACCGTGGGGACTATTTACAACTTTTATCTACCAATATTCAAAAAAATTAGGCATCAAAATAATTTTATGGAGCTACATGAGCTGGGATTGGAAAGTAAAAGATCCAAATCTGATAGTTAATCGCGTATTAAACAAAGTAAAAGGTGGAAACATTTTGATATTTCACGATAGCAGCGACAACATAGGGTCAGACAAAGAAGCTCCTGAGACAATGCTTATAGCTCTTGATAAGATAATAAGCGGGATAAAAGAGAAAAACTTAGAAATTGTCGACATAAATAAATTTATCTTTTCGTAAACGGGGTAATCATTATGAAAAAGATTTTTATGTACATTTGGTCTTTGTGGGAATTTGTATTTGCAAAATTAAATAATATCCACACAGTAGGTGGAGATGATTCTGAAATAAGAATCGCAATAAAAAGATACAGAGGCAAAAAGATCGTGCTGAAAGATGGCACAGTTTTAGATAAAGGCGATAAATTTGCTGAGCTTCACTTAAACAACAAAGTCCTTACCGAAATAACATCCAGCAGCAGTTCACCTATTGCTATAGGCATCATAGTACTAAAAAGGTTTAAAAAATCTTTAAAGGCATTAAAAGCTTACATCAATGAAAATCACGATTTTGATGATGTAAATGTATTTATGGGATACACACTTTTCAATCAAGGTGTGGAAATGCTGGGCTTTGAAGTAATGGACATGAAATCACCTCTTGAAAGATTCATAATCACTCATTATGAAAGCTTTCTTCTGGGCATATTTCACCCTGAAGGATTTAAGCGGCTTCGCAACAATAAATTTACGGCAAAGATGGTTTTGATTACAAAAAAGACGATAAACAACCGCTACTAATTTAATGCTTTTTTGATTTTTTCCAAAATCACTTTTTCACTTTCTTTATCTTTTAATCCATCTATTAATGCTTTATTAAACATGATATTTTTATCATGCCAATTCTTCGGTATATTATCAGTGTATTTCACTGCCATGTCAATTTTTTTCATAAGTTCATCGGTTATAGGCACATCCTTCTTCACTGGAATATACCCTATCTTTTCTACGCTTTCTTGAGAATCTGTAATGAATTTTACAAATTTAACTGCCATATCCAACTTCTTTTTGTCGCTCTGCTTTGTGATGCCATAACCGTAAATTTTTGGAGATATTGTTATAGGCACATCGCCATCTCCTTCTGGATACAGCGCAACATCAAACTGAAAAAGTTTATTCTTGTTTTCAAGGTATTTAAGGTATTGAACTTTGTAACTTTCATCAACCAAAACAGCGCTTTCTTTATTCGCTGTAAAACTGTCCCACACTTTGCTGTAATCACCACCAAAAGACACAGGATCTATTGTCCCTTTTGCATATAATTCTATCAATTTTTTAAGGCCAGACTCCGCCTGCGGTCCTTTAAATGAAACTATCCCTTTATCATCGATTATGTTTAAGCCATCAGCCATCAAAAATCCCCAAATATTATAACTTCTTTCTATATACATAGTTACTCCGTAGAAATTCTTTTTTTCTTTTTTGCCTTCTTGATAAGTAAGCTTATCCATATCATTTAAAAACTCCTCATAGCTCCACTCTCCATTTTGGGGAACTTCCACTTCTTTTTTGCTGAATAAATCGCTGTTAATGTAAATGACACTTGTGTACATCCCTAAAGGAATGCCATAAACGCTATTGTCGTACATGAATCCATTGAGGACATTCTCTCTTAATGACTTCTTATAGTTTTTATCTATATATTTGTCAAGGGGATTTAATTTGCCATTGTAGATAAATGGGCTGTCTGAAGTTATAGGGATTATATCGGGTTTGCCATTGCCAATTATATCATTGACATTATAATAAAAATTTCCACTTTTAATTGGCTCAAATTCAATTATAACCCCTGGATGCAAATATTCAAAATCCTGTATCTTTTTCTTTATAAAATTAAAACCTATCGGATCATCAGTTGACCAATGGGGAAAATCGCAAAATGTAATTATCCCTCTATAGTCTTCGTCATTAACTTCTGTAAAGTTTATTTTGCCTGTTTCATACAAGTACATGTAATATGGCCATATGACTAAAAAAGCAACAATCAATAAAATTAAAAAAAGAGCAAAAGGTTTTTTCATAAGATTCACCTCTTACTCTATCTATATTCACGTTAAACATTCCATATCACTCTTTATTTTTACTAAGTTCACTTATTTCTTTTTCTAATGCATCCATTCTCGCTTTTAGATCCTGTGCTTCTTTTAAGGCTGCATCCCTTTGATTCTGAAGCTCTTCTATGATGCTTTTTGCGATCTCATCGCTATCACTTCTCATTTTCGACAACTGCTCGTCTTTGTACTTTACAGCATCTTTTGCTATGCCATCGATGTTTTGTTTTGCTGCATCTGCTAAATTCTTCATCTTTTCAGATACTGTCATCGCACCAGAGACAGCACCAACAGCTACTGGCTTCAAAGCCCTTTTTATATTTGGCCCTATAGATGCAAGTATAAATGCAGCGCTTATTCCCAGTAAAAAGCCTTTTGTAGTATTTGTACCCATAAAATTGCTTAGCATTTTAAATCTCATCGACACATTGTCTTGCCATGTAAGCTCATTGTTGCGAGTCTTACCAAAAAAATCATAGGCTCTCCTAAAGCTATTTTGATGTGATTTTTCATCAAACAGCACTTTTTTAAAGATGTTTCTCACATAAGGATTGCGAATCTTGTCTAAATCAGCCATGTACTGTTCAATCGCCAGAGCCTCACTATTTATGCCATCTGATAAAACTTTCATTAAGCTTTCCTTATTTTCCATATATCTTTCGCTCCTTCCATAATGTGTAATATAAGCTAACGTTAGTTATATTATCCATTATGGAAAGTTTTATACATCTACTGATTTTCAGGTTTATCTTCCATTTTTTTATCTCCTTGATTGACTCTGCTGTCAATGTACTTCTCGAACACGCTTCTGTCATACACATTTATGGCAAGCCCGACTAAGCTAAATCCAATGACAATAAGCGGAATAAACGCGAACAAAATGCAAAGTCCAAACAATAATAAGCTTAATAGCACAATGCCTATCGTCTGAGGCAACTTTATGATTGAAAATATCAAAGCATTTTTATATATATGCTTTATCTTTAAATCATACGTAACCATCAAAGGATAAATATACACATTCATGAGAACAAGTATAAAGCCAATAAATATAGTAATATAGCTGCCTGCAATCTTTATAAAGCCTGTACTGTATGAAGAATAAATCTTGTAATTATTGATTAATATAAAAGCTGCTAAAGCGTTTATCAACGTAATTATAAAGCTTTGCTTAAAATTCTTAACAAACCCATCTTTGAAATCATTCCAAAGCCACACATTTCTATTAAGTGCATGATTCCTAAGCACATTATTAAACCCCGCCAAAGCAGGTCCTATCGTCACAATAGGTATGCACGACACAATCAATAAAAGATTAAGGCTTATAAGCTGCCAGAAATTGTTCTTTAAAATATCAAAAAACAATGAAACACCTTTCTTGGGTATATCATCAGCTTTTAAATCAGGTCTCCGCGGATCACCATAGTACATTCTATTAAAAAAATTTCCAAACATCGTTTACCTCTCCTATATCAGTCTATACTTCAATTATAAATGGTATGCAGAGAATTTTCAATGATAAAAAATATTAGATAGCATTACAAAATACTATCTAATATTATATTCGATATACCCATCAGGGCCGTATTGTAATCTGGATTTGAAAAAGCAATGCTGCATGATGAATAGTTTGCTTCAAAAGAGCGCTTTTTGATGGTTTCCAATACAACGTCTTCTATAAACTTTCGACCTCTCACTATTCCTCCTGATATGAGCACCAACTCAGGGCTAAAGATATTGACTATATTCGCAATGCCTATGCCTAAGTAAATGGCGATCTTGTTTAACTCTGACAAGGCAACTTCATCGCCTTCTTCTGCAGCTTTGTACACAAATCTTGTTGTTATATTTTCTAAATCTCCGTTGACGTATTCAGATACGAGAGAATAAGATCCCTCTTTTATCCTTTTTACCACATTGTTTACCAGCGCTTTCTCAGATGCCAAAGCTTCAAAGCATCCATAATTACCACAACTGCATTTAGGACCTGCAACATCAATTGTAGTATGTCCTATCTCACCAGCCATGTCATTAATTCCTCTGTATATTTTCCCATCCAATATTATTGTAGAGCCTATTCCGTGTCCCACCTTTAAAAACACAACATTGCCGACATTTTTAGCAATTCCGTTGTAAAATTCACCTAAAGCCATGGCTCTAACATCATTTTCAACAAACGTAGGAATCCCAAATTCTTTTTCTATCATATCCTTTATAGGCACATTTCTCCATCCTATGTTAGGAGAAAATACAGATATGCCTTCGCTTGACTTTACAGGACCTCTAACTACTATGCCGATGCCAGCTATCTCTTTCTTTGAAATATCTTTTAAATACCTTATTCTGTCAAACAAAAGTTTGAATATGCTTTCCGCATCTTCTTTTTTTATGTTGTCAACTTTTGATTCTTTTATTGTGAGTTCAGCGTCCAATAGGTACTCTTCCATTATATCTGTCCCGATTATTATCACGATTATATCAAAAGCTTCGTTATTTATCTTCAATATGACAGGCGGCCTGCCACCGCTGGATTCCCCTAATTTGTCCTCTTTCACAAGCCCATCTTCTAAGAGCTTGTTTATGATATTCGTAACTGTAGGTGGCGTCAAATTCGTTATCTTTGCTATTTCAGACCTTGATACGTATTTGTTGTGACGTATCACATTCAATATGAGACTTTCATTCATTCCTTTCAATAACTTGTAACTTACTGGAATCAAATCTGCCAAAATTACCACCTCTATTTATCGCTAAATCCATAAGGATTTGATTTATGCCATTTCCACGCAGACTCTATAATCTCCTCAAGTGAATCGTGCTTAGGATTCCAGCCTAACTCATTTATAATCTTGTCTGATGATGCTACCAGTTTAGCAGGATCTCCAGGGCGCCTTGCTGCAATTTTTGCTGGTATTGGATGTCCAGTCACTTTTCTTGCTGTTTCAACAACTTCATTGACTGTAAACCCTTCTCCATTTCCCAAATTGTATATTGCACTGCTCTTATCCTTTCTTAGCTTATCTAATGCCAAAATATGAGCATCAGCAAGGTCTGTAACGTGTATATAATCTCTTACACATGTACCATCTTTTGTGTCGTAGTCGTCACCGTAGATTTCTATGAATTCTCTTTTCCCTAATGGCACTTGCAAGATAAGTGGTATAAGATGGGTTTCTGGATTATGATCTTCCCCTATGACTCCGCTTTCATCAGCACCGGCCACATTAAAATACCTAAGCACAACATGCTTTATTCCATAAGCATTGTCACACCACTTAAGCATTTTCTCTACAGCCAATTTAGTTTCACCATAAGGATTTGTAGGAAATGTCTTGTCGTCTTCTTTTATGGGAATTCTTTCAGGTTCTCCATATGTGGCAGCAGTAGATGAAAACACTATCTTATCAACTCCAAACTCAACCATTTTCTTAAGTAAACACATTGTCCCATATACATTGTTTTCATAGTAATCCAATGGCTTGCCAACACTTTCACCTACTAAAGAATATGCCGCAAAGTCAATGACGGCTTCTATGTCATTTTCTTCAAAAACTTTGTCCATAAATTCGCTGTCCCTAAGATCCCCAACGTAAAGCTTGCCTCCAATTACCGCTTTTTTATGGCCTGTTATCAAACTGTCAACTACTATTACATCTTCTCCTCTTTTAAAAAGCTCATAGGCAGTATGGCTGCCAATGTATCCAGCACCACCGCACACTAAAATAGACATACAATATATACCCCTTTCTATTTTATTTCTTTTGCTCCATCTCCTACACCCGTCACATACATGGACGGTTCATAACCTATTCTTTCCTTGTATCCTTTTGTCACTTCTTTAATGAAATCTTCTACAAATTCTTCTTTGACGATGCTTACGGTACATCCACCAAACCCTGCACCTGTCATTCTGGAGCCTAAGACGTAATCTAATTTAAGCGCTTCATCGACTAAAGCATCCAATTCCTTGCCGGTAACTTCGTAGTCATCCCTTAACGAATTGTGAGACTGTACCATCAGTTGGCCAAATCGTTTAATATCATTATTCTTTAACGCCTCTACAGCATCCAAAACTCTCTCATCTTCTGTCACCACATGTCTTGCCCTCTTTACTAAAACATCGTCTGGTATCAAATATCTGTATCTATCGAATTCTTCCAGTGTAACCTGTCCAAGATTGTCTACATCCAATTTCTTCTTAAGGTAGCTTAATGCAGCCTCGCACTGACTCCTTCTCTCGTTGTACTTAGAATCTTGAAGCCCCCTTCGCTTATTTGTATTTGATATAACTATCCTGTAACCATCTAATTTAAGTGGAACGTATTTATAATCAATTGTATCACATTTTAAAAATATAGCATAGTCAGCTTTGCCCATTCCTACAGCAAATTGATCCATTATGCCGCAATTGACACCAACAAAAATATTTTCGGCTTTTTGACACATTTTGACTAATTCAACCCTATCAATTCCAAGATTCAAAATTTCATTCATGGCCACAGCAGTTACAAGCTCTATGGATGCAGAAGAAGAAAGTCCTGCTCCATTTGGTATATTTCCTTCGTACAGCGCTTCAAACCCTCTTAGCTTATAACCTTCATCTTGCAAAACTTTCAATACGCCCTTTGGATAATTTGCCCAGTCATCTTTTCTATCATAAATTAATTCGTCTATGTCCACTTCGACTTTAAGATCAAAATTCAGTGAAGAAAGGCGTACCTTTCCATCATCCCTCATTCTTATGGCCATAAACGTCCCAAAGTCAAGAGCACATGGAAATACATATCCTCCATTGTAATCTGTGTGCTCCCCTATTAAATTTACCCTGCCTGGCGAATAGAATAACCTTACTCCTTCGCTACTGCCATAGATTCTTTTAAATTCTTCCACAATTTTTGTTGCCATTTAATCCCTCTCCTTTATTAAATTTTTTTAAAATGTATGCTATCTAAAAACTTATCGAATGCCGCTTTTCCCTTCTCATCCCGCTTAAAGACGCCTGCATCCATCAGCACTTTTAAGAAAATTTTACCCACCTCATCTTTTACTACAACTTCTGCCTCTTCCCTCTTAAGATTCATACCATATTTATTTACAAGCTCATCAATCCATGGCACATGCTTAAAAAGCGGATCATCTGCAGAAATCTCTTTTTTGTCGTATTTTCTGTCACCTGATAATATCATTTCTATATCATCAAGTTCATTTTTAAGTCTTCCAGGAAGAACAGCAAGCCCCATAACTTCAATAAGCCCTATATTTTCCTTCTTTACATGGTGGAGCTCCTCATGTGGATGAAAAATACCATAAGGGTATTCATCGGTTGTCCTGTTGTTCCTCAGGACTAAATCCATCTCATACACACCATCACCATTTTTCCTTGCAATAGGTGTTATGGTATTATGTGGTATTTCACTTCCAGAAACTGTACTATACGCAATTACATCAATAGATGGATCGCTGTAATTTCTCCACTCTCTTAAAATCATGGATGATGCCTTCAGCAATTCATCTCTGTTTTTACTTGAAAGCCTTATTACTGATAGAGGCCACTTCAATATTCCAGCGTCCACATCTTTAAACATTTCACTTTTATAACGCTTTTCTACCTTTGCTTCCTCCATAGGAAACACATGACGTCCACCTTGAAAGTGCTCATGGGATAAGATAGAACCACCTACTATCGGCAAATCAGCATTAGAACCTATAAAATAGTGTGGAAATTGATCTATGAAGTCCAATAACCTTATAAACGTCTTTTCTGATATTTGCATCGGCACATGCTTTTCGTAAAATAATATGCAATGTTCATTGTAGTAAACATAAGGCGAATACTGAAAATACCACTGCTCTCCCGCAACCTTTACTGGTATCACCCTATGATTTTGCCTCGCTGGATGATTCAAATTGCCGCTAAAGCCTACATTCTCCAGGCACAAAAGGCATTTAGGATAGTTTGTCTCTTTTAATGCTTTAGCTGCCGCTATGTCTTTTGGATCCTTTTCAGGCTTTGAAAGGTTGATGGTAATCTCTAAACTGCCGTACTCTGTATCTGTTCTCCAGTATTTATTTTTCGCAATTCTATCCATCCGTATATAATATGAATCTTTTGACAAGCTGTAAAAATAGTCTGTGGCTTTTTCAATGCCTGCTGATCTTTCTATATCATCAAACCTTCTAATGACTTCAGACTGTCTTGGCATCAACAAACCCATAATCCTTGTATCAAAAAGATCTCTATTTGTAATCGTATTTTCCTCAAAAAAACCTTTTTCGTATGCATAATCTAAAAGAGAATTGAGAATATCATGTGGATCGTCTAAATTGACATCATCTACAGGCCCATTGTACGGCTCCTGTATCTCAAACAAATCCAGCAGTGAATTGCGACATTGGATATAGTCTGTACTTTCTATTATGCCATGCTTTAAGGCATATAAAAGCAGTTCTTCGATTTTTAGCGAAGCAGTAGTAACATCCATTTCACACATTCCTTTCGTATTCATTGTCATCTTAATAACATGATACTACATTCTTCAACTTTTTTCAATATTTTAATAAAGTTAATTTACACTAAAAAAAGCCCAACGTTTAGTTGGGTTTTTTAATCATTCAGCAGTTTTTAATCTGCTTAACTCACTTTCTAACATTTCTATCCTGCTTTTAAGCTCATTTACTTCTCTTATTGCCTTCTCTCTTTCTTCTTCTAAGTTGTCTATCTCGCTTTGATACAAGTTTTCATCTGCTTTGTCATTTCTTTCATTGTCGCTAAACATTTTCGCTATTCTGTCTTTGCCTTTATTGATTGCCGAAGATGCCTTATCAGCCATATCATAAGTGCTTTTTACGCCATTTATTAGAACTGGCTTTACTTTCTCTTTTGCTTTTGGAAATAAAATATAACTTAATGCAGCAACACCAATTCCCCAGAAAAAGCTTCTACTTCCTAAAGTTTTAACGATACCCATTGAAGTTTCCTCCCTTCATAGGTTCTTCTATTATTTTATCCCGAAAAAAATATATTATTAAATCGCTATTTTCCAAAAATGAGTGCTCTTGCAATTGATTTGTACAATTCTTTAGCCTGATGTTTTTCGCTCATCTTTACCGCATATTGTAAAAAATCGTTAATTGTTAACTGCCACAATTTTACAATTTCATTTTTAGTTGATTTGTCTTTTGAATACTCTGTAAATGATATGTCAACCGTCTGTCGTAAAACTTTCGAAGCTTCTTCGAATTTCTTTTTCATTTCTTCCATCAGAAATAATCCTCCTTGATGAATATTTATAGACTTTAAGCGAATTGGCCAACACGATCATCTGATTAATGCTGTGCAGCATTGCTGCCATAAATGGATTCACTTTGCCAAAAAGCGTCATGATGTATTCTACATAGCTCATCATCGATGCTATAACATGATTTTGATTTATCACTTCCTTTGAATACCTTGATAGCTCTATCAAATACGGTATTTTTAAAGGGTTTTCGTCGATTACAGCCACATCGAGGGCTTTTAATATCTTCTTACTTATGGGCCTTCCCAAAATGATTCCAACATCAGCGCTTCTCATCGCCTTCACATCATTTAGTCCATCGCCGACCATTACGACAGTTCTGCCATCATCCTTTTGCCTTTTTACAAAATTCTTCTTCTCATCAGGCGATACACTGCTAAACGCATTTACTATACCTAATTCATAAGCCACTCTATCTGTGGGTTCTTTATCATCACCTGATAAAATATAGATACCATCATCGTTAAAGCCTAATGATCGTGTAAATTCTACTGCAGCTTTGCTTTTCTTCTTAAGCACGTCTTTCATTCCGATGACGCCAATAGCATTCCCATCAACAGCAACGTATATCACACCTCTATTTAGGTTTTTTAAAACATTGCTGAGATCCTCCACATCATGTAGATCAATGTTGTTTATCTCCATAAACCTTTCGTTGCCAACGTGCAATTGTTTCCCATCTACATAAGCAAAAGCACCCATGCTTTTGACTTCTTTGCCATGAGAAAAATCTTCTACTTTTATTCCCATATCATCTGCTTTTTTAATTATAGACAATGCTACAGGATGTATGACACCAGATTCTGCAGACGCAGCTATCTTTAATATATGATTTTTGTCAGTATTTGATGACGGCAAAATTTCGCTTACAATAGGTCTGCCTTCCGTAAGAGTTCCCGTTTTGTCAAAAATCAGCACATCAGCTTTTGCCATATTTTCGATTGCAGATGAACTTTTTATCAATATACCTCTCTTCGCCGCATTTTTGACAGCTATGCCGTAGACACCAGTAGAACCATGTGCAAAAGTACATGGACATAAAACAAGCATTGATGATATTCCCTTCAATATATCATTTGTATAAAGCGCCACAAGCCCTGTAATGATAAAAGACAGCGGTATAATTTTGTTGATATATACATCAGCAGTATTTGTAATATACTTCTCCTTTGATTCTAATTCCACAATCTTGTACAGATCTTCTATGCTTTCATTTGCCTCAATATCAGTTATTCTGCCCTTTACTTCTCCATCGACGATCAAAGATGATTCTACGATTTTATCGCCTTTTTGCTTTTTGACGTACTTTACTTTTCCTCGTATATACTTTTCATCTACAATTGCACTGCCTTCAACTACTTCGCATTCATACGGCGCCACATCACCTTTTTTAAGCGAAATCACATCGCCTTCATTAAGCTCCTCTACAGGCACTTCTATTTCTCTTCCTTCTAATGCCATCCACACTTTACCTGGCTTTAATTTAAGGAAGCTTTCAAGTGCTTTTTTATTATAGTGTATGTTTAACGAGTGAATAAGGACACTTAAATTGACGAGAAAAATTACCACAAGCCCTAATATGCTTTCTCTTATAAAAAGCATTATAGTTGTAGCAACTGTTATCATCAAATCGCCATTTATTTTGTGTTCCTTAAACAGTGTATTTATGCCACTTCTAAATATTGGGTATCCAGCCACAATCGACACAATTGATGACATGCTTAATAACCCATAATGGCCGCTTAACGGCGATTTACCAGCAAATATGCGCTTTAATGCGGTGTAAATCGTAGCAGCCAATGGCATAAATACCATCACAAATTGAGTCTTAAGCGGTAAATCTTCTGGTTCATACGGCTTTACATTATCATCTACATTATCTTTGAAAATAGCATTTATGATTTCTCTTTTTATTTCTTCTATTGTCTTGCCTTCGTATTTGACAAGCACTTTTCCAGTAACACTGCTGGCACTTATATATTTGATCCCTTTAGATCTTTTTAAATAATGATTAATCTTTTTCTCAATGGATTTGTCTTTGTAAAGTACATCAAAGCTTAATCGTGCTAATCCAGGCAGCGAAAAAATCTCTCTTATCATGTCAAATCCTCCAAATACACGCATAATCCCTCTTATGAGGGATTATCTGCTGTTTCAGGCTGTGTCTTTATTTTTGATTGAGTATGTTGATACTGGGCTTCGGCTATTATGTCTTCTACTTCTTCTTTCACGTTTATAGCCAATTCTTTGCCTTTATCGGCAAGAATCATGGCAGTGCCTACAAGCCCTACCGCTAATTTCTTTGCCGGCTTCGCCAATAAAAGTGCTATTCCCAATGCTCCTACGCCAATCCAAAATTCTTTGCTCATCTTAAAAACCTCCTGTCTATTTTTATTTATTTTAACCGCCATTTACAAATAATATTAATGAAAGTCATCGAAAGCTGTCATTCATAATTTTTCCTTCTGTGAAATAAAAAATTTTGGACAAAATATTTTTATTATAAGACGTTCTGGAGGTATGAAGATGGAACTCATAAGAAAATATACATCATATACGAAGCGAATCAGGTTCTCCGTAAACGGCCTATACAGAAATGAATTATTAGCGAAAAGGCTGGAAAAAAATCTATCCCTCAAAAGTGGAATATTAAGCGTAACAGCAAACCCAATGACAGGAAATATAATCGTTGCTTTTGACAGCAGTTTAAAAGTCGAAGACATAAAGAAAGAAATATACAAGATAAAATTCAATATAAGAGATGGTAAAGATATTTTCCCTATGAAACAACAAGCTCAATACCCTTGGCACATCATGACAAAGAGGCAAATAGAAAAAGTCCTAAACTCAGATATTGACAATGGGCTATCAACAGTTGAAGCTAAAAAAAGACTGAGTACATACGGTTTGAACCAACTGATAAGCGGAAATAAACCATCCTTCTTTAAAATGATGTTAAGTCAAGTTAACAACTACCTATTTAAGATACTTCTTTTTGCAGGCGGTATTTCTTTTTTGATTGGAGATGTAGCTGATTCTATCGTGATAATATCGATTGTCGTAATAGAATCAAGCCTTGGAGTGCTTCAAGAGTACAATGCGGAAAAATCTTTAGAATCGCTGCACAAGTTGACATCGCCTCGATCATCTGTTTTAAGAGACGGTAAAATATCATTGTTAAGCTCATCAGAACTTGTACCAGGAGATGTAGTGATCGTAAATCCAGGAGACATTGTTCCTGCGGATGGTCGCATCGTTGAATGTAAAAATCTTGAGACTGATGAAAGCTGTTTGACAGGTGAGTCCCATCCATCGTCAAAGCACGATTTGGTGATACTAAAAGATGATATCCCATTAGCTGAACGAAAAAACATGGCTTACATGGGAACAAGCATCACCAAAGGATACGGCAAGCTTATCATAGTCTCAACCGGAATGTCAACAGAAATAGGCAAAATTGCAAAAATGCTAAATGAAGAAAGAAATGTTTTATCGCCACTTAACAAAAGCCTTGAAGTTTTAGGAAAAAACATAACAGTAGCAATCATAATTATCAGCTTCAGCATTTTCTTAAGCGGAATAATAAGAGGCAAATCCTTCTCGCAGATGCTTGGAATAGGCATAAGCCTTGCTATAGGAGCCATACCAGAAGGCTTATCTACAATCGTGACGATAGCTTTAGCTTACGGTGTACAGCGAATGGCAAAAAGAAATGCTATAGTGAGAAAACTTAATTCTGTAGAAACATTGGGAGTAGCCAATGTAATATGTACCGATAAAACTGGTACACTTACAAAAAACGAAATGACAGTAAAAGAAATACGGACTCTCGATAAAATATGGATCATATCAGGAATTGGGTATTCGCCATTAGGTAGTTTTTATCATGACAATGTCAAGATAAATCCAAAAGATGATAAAGACCTATATTCAATCTTACAATACGGTGCTATGTGCAGCAATTCAAAATTGATAAAAAAAGAAAATGATTGGACAGTATCTGGTGATCCAACAGAAGGTGCTATAATCGTTGCTGCAGCAAAAGCTGGCATTGAGAATAAACAATACGAGAGAATTGATGAGATACCTTTCGACTCGTCAAACAAATTCATGACTGTCGTAGTCGATACTGCTTCATACAAGTTGGCCATATCAAAAGGAGCTCCTGATGTGATATTAAACAAATGCAGCTACTTTTTAAGGTCAGGCAAAGCTATAAAATTAGGAAAAATAAACAAAAACAAGATCATCAGGCAAAACGATGAAATGTCTAACAAAGCATTAAGAGTCTTAGCTGTTTCTTACAAGATTTTAAACGATGAAGACAATAACGTTGACAGTGATTTCATATTTGCTGGTCTTATAGGCATGGAAGATCCGCCAAAGGATGAAGTCAGTCAGACTATTGAAGAATGCCTTAGAAGTGGGATTAACGTTGTCATGATAACAGGAGACCAAAAAAACACTGCTGTGTCAATAGGAAAGAGAATCGGACTTTTAAAAGGCAAAAAAGCAATTTCAGGCCAAGAGCTTGATAAAATGGATGACGATGAGTTAATAAACCTTATAGATGACGTAAACATATTTTACAGAACTTCTCCGCATCACAAGCTAAAGATCGTCAGAGCTTTGAGAAAAAAAGGGTACATCGTTGCCATGACAGGAGATGGCATCAACGATGCACCAGCAGTAAAAGAGGCAAATATCGGCATTGCAATGGGTAAAGGCGGAACAGACGTTACAAGAAATGCCTCCGATATAACACTGGCTGATGACAATTTCACTACCATTGTCATGGCTATAAAAGAAGGTCGCGGCATCAACGAAAACATAAAAAAATTTTTAAGATACGTTTTGTCAGGAAATGTTGGCGAAATAATAGCTTTAGCCATGGCATCCATGACAGGCATGGAAATGCCGCTTACATCAAGCCAGATTTTAAGCATAAATCTTGTCACTGAAGGAATACCTGCTCTGGCATTAGGAGTAGAACCATCATCATTAAAACTTAAAAAGAATGAAAATGCACAATTGCTTGACAGCAAACTATACAACTACATACTCAAAAGAGGCTCTTTAATAGGATTTACGACGCTATTTGCCTTTAAATACGGTGAAGCACTTAGAAATCCAGTCATCGCCAAAACCATGGCATACTCAAACTTAGTCATGGCACAGATGTTCAATGTATTTGACGCAAGACGTGCAGAAATGCCTACACCAATATCACAAAATAAATTGTTGGTGCCATCTGTAGCCATATCTATCGCAACGCTATTGGCAACCATATACGTAAACCCTATTGCAAATATATTTGGAAATGCAAAGCTTAGCCTTATGGATTGGCTCATCGTTCTTTTAAGCTCCGGCATCATCAGCAGAATTTAATAAAGAATTGAGAGCTTTTGGCCTCAATTCTTTATCGCCATGTCAAATATCTTCTCGATGTTTATGTCTTCAGCAAGCCTTAAAATGGTATACCTTTTTCTTACCTCTTTTGCATTCAATAAGATATCTTTAAGGTCATCATATTTAAGTTCAAGATATGCAACATCATTTGGTGCGCCGGCGTCATTTAAAAGCTCATCAACATACTCCACCGTCGGTACATTTTCTGATACCCACTCCTTCATCGTATCCCAATTGTCCAAAATCCTATCCTGTCTCATTCTTCTCTCAGCTTCATCCAAATAGTAATAACCTATATCGTCAAAAATCTCAGATGATAATTTTCCAAAATTTCTATTTATCCTACATTCAAACTCATCTTTTGATTCACTCTTTCTTTCCTTCATCATTTCAATAATATCATCTCTGTCAAAAGAAAATACAGTATTGTAAAGTTTGACAGCGATTTTCGTCATTATGCCTACTTTTGCGCCATGGGAGTGATGAATTTCCCCGTTTGAAAGCTCTTTCATCTCGATGAAATGTGACAGATGATGCTCTGCACCCGATGCAGGCCTGGAATTTCCAAACTTAAGCATCGATATGCCTGACAAAATTAACGCATCCATAAGCTTACTTACAGCACTTTCATCCTTGTTTTTTAAGCTTTTGCTGACATCTACACATTTATAAAGGGACTTTTTCACATCATCTGCGATTTCCTCAGAATAGTCCTCTCCCGTTATGATGTTACTTACATACCAATCCGCTAATGATGTGAATTTGCCGATTATATCTCCAAATCCTGATGCAATCATGTCATATGGTGCATCTTTAAGCACTTTAGTATCACCCACAATAAATATTGGATACGTAGCATCGTAAGTCCTTTTGAAGCCATTTACGATAAGAGGCGACACAGATGACGCATATCCATCCATCGATGGAGCTGTTGCAACTATGCCATACGGTATTTTAGCTCTGCTGCTTACAAATTTCACAACATCGTTTATTGTGCCTGAACCAACGGCAATTAAAGCCTCAATGCCATCATTAAGATGTATCAACACTTCACCTACTGCCCTTTCATCAGGCACTAAATTTCCAGTTCTATTCAGATTGCACAACAGCACATCGTACTTTTTATCTTCCAATACATTTTTTAGAGTCAATCCTGCAGCTTCGTAAGTATTTTTATCACATACGATCAATACTTTAGAATTTATACCTACCTTATTCAATATATTCGGAACATCATGCAAGGCGCCACTGCAAATTTCTATCTCCTTTATCTTTGTGCCATCATTCATCGCACTTCCTCCAATTCGATCTCCTTAGTAGAATTTCTAATCCTTATTTCAGGTTTTATGCGAATATTTACAGGATTTGCAAAAGCCTTTTTCCCTTTTTTTATTAGGTCAAATAGAGTCGAAGCAGCAAGCCTTCCCATTTCTTCTTTAGGATGTATGATGGATGTAAGTTTTACATTGGAAAGCTCTGCATAATCAGAGTCATCAAAGCTTACAATCGAAATATCATCAGGCACGCTGTAGCCCAATTCTCTTATCGGATCTAAGATCCACATGGCAATTTGATCGTTGTAGCTGACAATAGCCGTCGGTTTATTGACCCACTTCGAGTATATCTCGTATATTTTTTCCCTTGGTTTTGTCTTCATCTCTTCCGTCGTATAAAAGATTATGTTGTCCTCTTTGATTTTAATATTGTGCTCCCTTAAGGCTTTCACATATCCTTTATACCTATTAAGCCCCTGGTTATCGTCGCTTTTAAATATGCCTATTATGTTTTTGTGCCCAAGTTTTATAAGATGGTCTGTTGCCATGTATCCTCCACCTTCATCATCCTGAATGATGTAAGATGGATTTAATTCTTCATAAAAGCTATTGATAAAAATGTACGGTATCCCTTTGTTTTTTAACTCATCAAAATAATTTAGATTGATATGGGGTAGTGCGCTTTTTGTAGGCTCGATGATCAGTCCTCTAATGTCTTTCGCCAAGACGTTCTCCAATATGTCCATTTCAGTCTCAATGCGGTTATTCGTATTGAAAAGCAATATGGAGTATCCATTTTTAGCTAATATTTGATCAATTCCTTTTATGATCCTTGGAAATATATAGTCGTTTATATACGTCGTTATGACTGCAATATTTTTATTATCATAGCTTTTCACAGAATTCCTATCTGCGCAAAAAGTCCCCAGACCTTGCTTCCTGTAAAGCCACCCTTCATTTTCAAGGTCATCAAGAGCTTTCCTAATAGTATGTCTGCTTACACCGAATATTTCCATCAGTTCGCTTTCCGTCGGCAGTGGATCATCTATGTTTATATTGTTCTTTATTATTAAATTGGTAATATAGTCTTTTACTATTTGATATTTTGGTACATTTTCTTCCAAAATCAAACATCCTCCCTCACATCATATCTACCTATATATAATTATATCGCTTACTCAGAATATAACTAAATTCCAAATCCGACAAAATATTTATTAAATATTCGTCACAATTATTTTATTATTTAAAATAAGGTAATAAAATTATCACCTGAAATTATCTAAACAGGTGATAATTTAAAAACATCTTATTTAAATGGGTTCTCGTTTTTGTACAACATTGAAGCTGGCTGATTAAATGAAACATCATCTACGCCTAATAACTTCATAGCGGCGTACAAGACTTTACCTGCATGTTTAAATGCAACGCCAACATGATGCGGGAAATTCTTTTCTATCAATACATGCCTGTAAAAGCGAGCCATCTCTTTAACCGCAAACACTCCAATGCTTCCAAATGACATAGGATCTATATCAAGCACTTCGCCTTCTGCTACATAACTTCTAAGCTTAGTATCTGCAGTGCTTTGCAGCCTAAACAAAGTTATGTCGCCAGGCCTTATAGTGCCTTCTAATGTACCTCTCGTTATATCAGGCTCTTTGTCTGGCTCCAGCAACCTGTGCATTATTCTTTGATACTTCATAGAGAAATTTTTCATCATGCAACTGCTGGTATTGCCACAGTGAAATCCCATAAAAAGATCGCTATTTTTATAATCTCCTATGATTTCCTTATTGTTTTCGTACATATCCTTTGGCACTGTATTGTTTATATCAAGAAGCGTAGCTGGCAAGTCTGTAGCGCATGTTATGATGTACTCGCTAAGTGCACCGTAAATGTCTGTCTCACAGGCCACAGGTATGCCATTTGCTGCAAGCCTTGAATTTACAAAGCATGGCACAAATCCAAACTGTGTCTGAAATGCTGGCCAGCACTTGTTTGCAAACACAACATACTCTGATGCACCAATGTTTTTTTCTACCCAATCTTTAAGAGTCAGCTCATACTGGGCAAGTTTTGGCAATATGCTTCCGTACTTATTTCCTGCGCCTAATTCTTTTTCCATGTCTTCTACAACATCTGGAATCCTTTTATCATCCTTATGATTGTTGAATGATTCAAATAGATCTAATTCCGAGTTCTCCATTATCTCAATTCCTAAGTCGTACAAAGGTTTTATAGGGGCGTTGCATGCAAGAAAATCCTGCGGTCTTGGACCAAAGCTCATTATTTTTAGCTTCTTAAGTCCAAGCACCACTCTTGAAATATCTTTAAAATCTGATATCATATCAGCTATTTCATCTGCATAGCCAACCGGATATTCCGGTATATAAACCCTTAAATTCCTTAAATTTATGTTGTACGACGCATTAAGCATCCCACAATACGCATCTCCGCGTCCATCGTAAAGATTGTCCTTTGTCTCCTCCGCTGCAGCTACAAACATCACTGGACCGTCAAACTTTTGGGCAAGCATCGTCTCAGGACCTTCAGGTCCAAAATTCCCAAGGTATACAACAAGTGCATTTACACCTAAGTCGTAAGCTTCTTTCAATGCATTCATTGCATCTATTTCATTTTCTACAGTTGTGGTGACTTCATTTATAGATATGCCTTTTTCAATACATGCTTTTACTACCGCATTTCTTCTTTTCTCACTTAAAGTGATTGGAAAACAATCCCTGCTGGTAGCTACAATTCCTACTTTAACTTCTGGTATGTTTATCATGCAAAGTCCTCCTTCATTAAACTGACATCATTTTTTTCATTGACCGTATTTTGTAAGATATCTTTCATGGGCTCTTTTTACTTCTTCATCTGGTATTACATCAGGTGTGCCTAAAAGCAGTGATAAGTGCACCGTCTTAGCTGTATCTTCTACCATAACAGCAGCTTTTAAGGCTGCTTCAGGTGAATTGCCAATGGTAAAAACGCCGTGATTTTTCATAAGTATTGCAGGACTCTCACCTATATAATCTACGATGGCTTTTCCTATCTCTTCCCCGCCAATTTTGGCATAAGGCCCTACAGGAATTGCGCATCCAAACTCGTCTGCAATAGCTGTAAGATAGACCGGAATTGACCGGCCAAGTGCGGCAAAACTTGTAGCATACGGTGAGTGTGTATGGACAATGCCGTTTACATCATTTCTATGCCTGTAGACGTAAAGATGTGTAGCAGTATCGACAGATGGTTTTAGCTTACCCTCAACCACATTGCCATCCAAATCCACGACTACCATATCATCTGGCGTCATTTCATCGTACAAAACTCCGCTGGGCTTTATGACTACAAGATTTGTCTCAGGATCTCTTCCGCTGACATTGCCGCTTGTCATTGTGACTAAATTGTTTTTAGGAAGCATCATGTTCATTTTATATACACGTTGTTTTAGGTTCTCTAACATCTGAAACCACCTCTTTTATGTTTTTAAGCCTTTTCATCACATCATTTGCACCTCTTCCAAAGTAGTCATGGAGCAGTTTGTACTCCTGAAAGAGCTTCTCGTAAATTTCAACATTTTCAAGGATAGGCTTGAATGTTTCATCTTTTAACTTTGGTATTACTTTAGCTGCTTCAAATATGCTGTCAAAACCGCCATTTTCCTTCCCTGCCGCCACTGCGCCAAACATTGCCGCACCTAACGCAGGCGTCTGGTTTGACTTGGAAACTTTTATCTCCAAGTTTGTCACATCAGCGTATATCTGCATAAGCATCGGATTTTTTTCAGGAAGTCCACCACATGCGTAAAGTTCATCTATCTTTATGCCATACTCATTGAATGTATCTATTATCATGCGTGTACCGTACGCTGTTGACTCTATCAAAGCTCTGTATATTTCTTCAGGTTTCGTCCTGAGTGTCAATCCTAAAATCAAACCAGTAAGATCCGCATCAACCAAGACAGATCTATTTCCATTAAGCCAATCAAGTGCAAGAAGTCCGCTTTCTCCTGGTTTTAACTTTGAAGCCTTTTCTGTCAAAAGCTGATGTACAGATATGCCTCTTTCTTCGGCTTCTTTTTTGTAACCATCTGGAACGCAATTATCTACAAACCAAGCAAATATATCTCCTACTGCTGACTGTCCAGCTTCATATCCATAATATCCTGGCACAATACCGTCTTCAACTACTCCACACATACCAGGAACTTCAACTTCTTTATCGCCTAAGACTACATGGCATATAGACGTGCCCATTATCATAACCATCTTTCCTGGAGATGCTACGCCTACAGCAGGCAGCGAAACATGTGCATCGACATTGCCTACCGCAACAGCAATACCAGGTTTTAAACCGATCATATTAGCCATTTCCTCAGTTAATTCACCTGCTTTTGTTCCTAAAGGATATATGTCTCTTGACAGCTTTTCATCTACTACATTTTCAAGCCTTTCATCCAATGCTTTAAAAAATTCCTTTGAAGGATACCCCTTTCTCTTGTGCCAAATGGCTTTATAGCCTGCAGTACAGCTATTTCTCCTTTCATTGCCAGTAAGCTTCAATATCACCCAATCAGTCGCTTCTATGAATTTATCTGCCTCTTCATAGACATCTGGAGCCTCATTTAAAATCTGCCATATTTTCGGTATCAGCCATTCGGAGGAAATCTTTCCACCATATCTTGCTAAGAAATCCTCACCTCTTTCGGATGCAATCTTATTTAGCATATTTGCCTCAGGCTGTGCTGCGTGATGCTTCCACAGTTTGACATACGCATGGGGATTTGATTTATATTCTGGTAAATCGCACAAAGGCGTACCATCTTTTTTTATAGGAAGCATCGTACATGCTGTAAAGTCTATGCCAATACCTACAACATCATCTTTATTTACACCAGATTTCATTATCACATCTGGAATTATCTTTTTCAAAACTTCTATATAATCATCAGGATGCTCTAATGCCCAATCCTGCGGCAATACTGTCCCGTCTGGAAGTCTCTCATCCATGACTCCATGCGGATAGTTCATCGTTGAAGAAGCTACTTCCTCTGCTGTATCAAGATTTAAAAGCAATGCCCTTGCAGATTCTGTGCCGTAATCAATACCTATTGAAAATTTTGCCATGTTACCAACCCCTTTACACTTCAACATACTCGATATCTAATAATTCGCATAAAAGCTTCCATCTTTTAGTAGCATCACCTAATGTCAAGCACTGATGATGTGTACCACCATTTTTAAGCCAGCCATTTAGACAAGCCCTAACTCCGTTTTCAGGTCTAAAATGGAAATACGGCATCTCTATATTTTTCGCTTCTTCTGTATCTAAAATTTCTCCCTTTGAAACAACAAGTCTATATTTTTCGCCTTCTAAAGACACTAATGATGCCAATGTCGCAATGCCTGGTTGAGCCATAAACACCACTGTTGGAGGATTATCAAGCTTTCCTATGCCAAGCTCTCGATCGACTAATTTTATAGGTCTATCTTTTCTGGCTATCTTCCAATTGCCCTCTCCCATGTGGCTCATCAAAATTGAATCTCTCTTAAAATCCATCGCATACATCTCGGTAAAGTGTGCATTGCCTATCAAAACATGACCTGCTGCCACCAGGCTTGCCGTAACTACATCGCCCTCTGCCGCATAGCCATATCCTTCTGCCATCAAGTTTGATGCTGCCATCATGTGTATCTGCTTAAATCTTCCATCGCCTTTAAACACATCAAAGTGAGCACTAAAGCCAGAGTACCCTTTCTCCTCAAGCAATTTCTTAAATCCTATTTGAAGCCTTGCAGCATATCTGTGGCTCTCATCACTTAATTTAGGATCTATATAAAAGTTCTTCTTGTTTTCCTCTATCACTTTGTCAATTTCTTCATTTGTAGCTTCTTCCATATATCTAAAAACTTGGCCAATGTACTCCTGGTTTATTTGCGGCCCCAATTTTCTTGTAAAAGCTGCATCATCACCCATTATGTCATACATACCATGCATTCTTCCAAATTGTGCTATCTTCATATTCCTCAAAGCTTTTACTGTCTTTACAGTTTTTGCCCAATCATTCACAAAATCTTTAAATTCATCAGAATGCCAATCTTCTGTTATAACAGGACAAGTTATGCCCATTCTCAGAATAATATTTGAAGTATCCTGTGCACCATGAACACCTTGGTTGTAGGTCAAGTCCCCCATATCCCAATCGTCTGTCACAGTGCTTTCTGGCTGTATATTCGCCAGCATAATCGGAAGCCTATTGTTTCTTAAAGCATTCACAAGATTTGTGGCTGGTCCGTATGTCAGCATCACGATCATTATTCCGTCAAGATCTTTATCGTTGAATTCCTTAACTATCCTTTCTATATCATTTCTGTTTTTTGCAGCACCTGGGAAATAAAAATCAGCAACATCACCTAATCTACCTATA
Source organism: Thermoanaerobacterium aotearoense (assembly GCF_009905255.1). Lineage (NCBI taxonomy): Bacteria > Bacillati > Bacillota > Clostridia > Thermoanaerobacterales > Thermoanaerobacteraceae > Thermoanaerobacterium > Thermoanaerobacterium aotearoense. The sequence continues at coordinate 1,978,127 of NZ_CP047602.1, forward strand.
ACCTGTTGTGCATACATCTCTTGCCTTTCAGTAATACCAGGCAACATATCATCGTATAACTCCTGCATAATACCCAAAAAACCTATCCTGGGCTTTTCATCTTTGTACACAATAATCACTCCTTTGGATTAAAATAAGTTTTATCTTAGATTTGATTTAAAAAACTACCTATAGCTTAAGAAAATCCAATTACTATATCATTTAATAATATGCAACGATTTTCTATCGCTGAAGAGCGCCACAACTAACAAGAATATAATACCTTCTATTAATTGTTGAGTTTGAGTTGTAAGACCTATCATATTTAATCCTGCAGACAAAACCTTATATGTCAGCACACCTGTAATGATGTTTGAAAAGCGCGCCATCACACCTCCTGTAATTGGTAATCCTCCCAAAACTAATGCAATTAAAATTTCTGTTTCAAACATACTTCCACCTGATGCTGTTACAGATCCAACTTCAATAACATTTATGAATGCTGCGAATCCTGTAATCATTCCAGCTACTATATACATTAACCATTTAATCTTATCAACATCTACTCCAGCAAATCTTGAACCAATTTCTCCGGCCCCAATTGCTTTTAAATAGATTCCCAACTTAGTAAAGTGGAAAATTAAAAAAGCAATCAATAAAATTACCCCTGTTGATATTAATTTAACTGTTACTGTGTTATAATTCAAAATATCACTTACCGCATAAACAGGTGAATTAGTCGTCAAATATGCAATAAGCCCACGAAACAAAAACATTGTACATATTGTAACAATAAATGAAGGTATTTTACGCTTCACGTGAAAAAAACCATTTATTGCTCCAATAATCGCTCCTGCAATAATTGCACCTACAATTGCCAACAAAATATTAAAGCCAGATAGATAGGAAAATACTATCGATGCAATTCCAAGTATGGATCCCTGAGAAAAATCTAAGCATCCCATCGTCATGATAAAAAACACGCCAATTGAAGCTATCATAAGCACGTACACTTCATCAAGCAATAATGTTACATTTAATGGACTTATAATTTTACCGCCTGTTAGCATAGTAAACATAACCAATACGACTACCAACCCTACTACTGGTAATATGCTTCTTGCAATTGGCTTTTCCAAATATCTTTGTATCTTGTTTTTTACACCATTTATCTCAACACTATTCTGCAAGTCAGTCATACATTTCACCCTCACTTAAATCATTTTCATTATTAAATCTTCCTCTGTTAAATTAATGTCTCTCATAAATTCACCATTGATTTTTCCGTTCTTCATTATTAAAATTCTGTCGCACATACCTATTAATTCTAAAATTTCTTCAGAAATCAAAAGTATTGATTTCCCTTGGTTTTTCATCTCAGTCATCAAATCATAAATATCAGCTTTAACTTTAACATCGATACCTCTGGTTGGACTGTCTAATATAAATATTTCAGAATTTTTAGCAATCCACCTTGCCAAAGCAACCTTTTGCTTATTGCCGCCAGATAAATCCGATACTAACTGATTTACATTTTCCATCTTTACGCTTAATACTTCCGCATATTTATTGGCAAATTTACTAAGTTTACCATTAAATATTATGTTGTGTTCTTTTAAATCATCTAACGATGTAATGCAGATATTGTCTGAAATTGTATCATTAACTATAAGCGATTCATTATCTCTATCCTTTGAAACATAGGCAATACCATTTTTTATAGCAACTTCAATAGAGTTAATCTTAACTCCATTTCCAAGAACAACATCGCCTGATCTATTAAATGATGCTCCAAAAATTGCTTTACCTATCTCATGCATTCCGCATTCACTAAGTCCACCAATTCCAAGGATTTCTCCTTTGTGTAAATCAAAGCTAATATTGTCGAACTGTCCTGGCACAGTTACATTACTTAATTTTAGAACTGTTTCTTTAAATACAGGTTTTTCATAATCTGTACGATAATAATGTCCGCTTAATTCTCTTCCTACCATTAATCTTTTTATATCATCTTCCGTTACTGAATCACTATCAACTGTATCAACTACTACACCATCACGCATCACCGTAATGCGATCAGTCCATTTGATTAATTCATCTAAATCGTGAGTAATAAAAATAACAGTATTTCCTTCTTCTTTTATTCGTGTCATCTGCTTATATAATAGTTCGCGACCATTTTGGCTTAAAGCAGTAGTTGTTTCATCAACAATAAAAATTTTTGGTCCAATATATATAGCTTTAATTATTTCGATAAGTTTTCGCTCTTCAAAATTATATTTATCGATTAAATCTGTAGCATTTATGTTACTGCATTCGTATTTTTCTAATAATTCTTGTGCTTCTCTATTCATAGATGCAATATTTTTAATACCATGTTTTATGAATTTTTCCTCATTGCCTAAAAAAATATTTTCCGCTACAGTTAAGCCTAATATCGTACCAGCCTCTTGAACAATTATGGAAATGCCATTTCTATTTGCTTCGACAAGAGATCTTACCTTAATTTCTCTGCCTTCTAAAAAAACTTTTCCACTATTTATTTCATAAATACCTGATATCATAGAAACTAGCGTGGATTTTCCTGAACCATTTTCTCCAATTAAACCATGTATCTCTCCTCTTTTAAATGATAGAGTAGCATCTTTTACGACATGATTACTACCAAAATATTTATTTAATTTTTCTACTCTTAAAATTTCTTCCTTCAATATATTTCACCTCACTTGACGACAATGCCTCTAACTGGTTTTGTAGTAATTGTAACTATCAACAACAAAGCTATTCCTGTAACAACGTTTTGAATTGTAGTAGGAGCACCAATAGCGACAAATCCGTTAAAAATTAGTGAAATTATGAATTCACCAATTATGATAGCTATTACAGGCGTTCCGTATTTCCTAAATGACATTCCAAAAAAAGTTCCCATTAAAGGTGTAAAATTCATGCTCATTGATGACATGCCAGATGCAGCAGTCATAGATGTTCCATAACTGATATTTAGAATGCTCATGATACCAACTAAAAAACCACATAGCACATACGATAATACTTTAAACTTATTTACATCAACACCCATATTTTTAGCTAAATATTCATTGCTGCCTATTGCATACATGTAAGTTCCCATCTTCGTATATTTAATAACTAAACTCACAAATACAAAGGCACATATTGCTAAAATTACATTATATGGGTATGTTCCAAAAGCACGATAATTTGGGCCTAAAATTTGCTCTTGACCTTGTGTCGCAAAAACACTTAAACTTTCATATATTAGCGAAAGTCCAACAGTAACAATCATTGATGGTATATGAAAATTTATATAGACAATACCATTCAATAAACCTATCAATGTCCCACTAACAATAGGCGCTAAAATTAACCCTAAATATCCATAATGTTGAGAAAAATAGCATGCTAATATTGATGATAAAACAAGATTAGCTCCAATGCTAAAATCCCATAAGCCCATGGCAACGATAAAATATAGACCACACCCGCCAACAGCATAAATTAAACTTGATTGAAAATACGATAAAAGTCTTCCTGGTGTCCCAAAATTATTTGGCGAAATCACTTTAAAAATAAACCAAAAGATTACTGTAAGTAATATTAACAATAAAATACCAAAATATTTTTTAAAGTATACATCAATACTTTTCCTTTTGACAAAATCTGTACTACTGCTCATTATTATCACCCGCCTAATTTGTATTTTGCCGTCAGCCGCTATGACTGACGGCTTTTTAAAACTTAACCAAGCTTACGTTTATGAACTTTATTGACCGCCATGACGCTTCTTAACATCGTCTATAGACAAGTTCAATGCTTGTTCAGCTAATTGCTGGAATGAATCATTCGCCATTGCTTTTATTTCTTCTGTATTGTAAGGCAAACTATCTACAAAATATTTTTGATAATCGTTGTATTCACTTGGAGATGAAACATAAAGATACGGGAACTTTATCTCATAAAAACTATTTTCAGGTTTTACATACTTACCTCTTATTGCGTTGTAAACCATCATAAGAGCATATAATGGATCTGCAAAGTGACCACCTGATTCAGCAGTCATTGCACCGCTTTGTAACTCTTGTCCTAAGTCAGGCAAAAAGTCTGTAGAAACGACACCTATTTTACCAGTCTTTCCAGCATTTTTAATAGCATTTAATGCACCAACTAAAGGATCTCCTCCACCACCTGCAACGATCAACGCATCCATCTTTGGATATGAATTCATCAATGAAGTAGCTGCAGATGCACCACCATCAGCGGTTGTACCAGCATATACAGGTTCTGTCATGAAAACTTTGTCATTTGGATGATTTTGATTCCATTGATCAACAGCTTTCTTGTAGCCTTCCCATCTTAGGAGGAATGTAGCATCACCTGGATTCCATCCTATTAAACCTATAAACCTCTTGCCTTTGTTTATCAAGATATTTACAAGATTATATCCATTTACTACTTCATCTTCATGAACTGCACCAACATAGTATTTAGATTTCTGCGCTTGTTCATATATTTGTGGACTTCTATCTTTGCTGATTATGCGGAAAAACTGTGCGAGATATACATGATATTGATCAGCAGTTTGAATTGCCGATGCCATTTCCGAGTCAGCAGAGTTACAAATTATTATTCCCTGACATCCAGCAGCAGCTAACGTTTTAACACTGGCTGTAACCTTTTCAGAAATATGCCCTTGATCTACGTACATCAATTCTATGCCAAGTGCATTTGCTGCATAATCAAGCATTTTTTTGACTTGGCTACCAAGAACGTCTGTTGAGCTCCAAATAGATACACCAATTTTAATTTTCTGATTATTTGAGTTTGAATTTTGAGTTGTTGAATTGCTACTACTAGTGCTATTATTTTGTGCTGTCTTGTTTGAATTACTATTGCCACATGCACTTAATGAAAACAACATTGCAAGAACTAAAATTGAGGCAATAATTTTTTTCATTTTTTTCACTGATAAACTCTCCTTTCATTATATTTTTTGTATAACCTTATAATAAATATAAGGCATTTAATTTATTTCAAAGGATTTTTCCATTCAAAAATGTCTAAAATGTTATTTAGTTCGTCATCAATTGATCACAATGGAAAAATCCTTATGAAAACAAGTTATAGAAATAAATCCTTTCAAACTTAAAATCTTTTACAAATATTCTACCTATATACATGCTTTTACCCCTACAATCGCCATCTTAGGCATTGTTATAACCATCTTATTTTCAGTAATTTTAATTTCGTCAAATTCTTTGGGTACAACTTTATTAGGATTGTCAAAAGTATTATGTGCATTCATTTCATCAGCAGTTAATATTGTCCCTGTTACTTTGTTTACATTTGCTCCTCTAAGTTCACACTCCACTGTTATTGATTCTTTAGGACTTAGATTGCACAGAGAAATATGAATTTTCCCACTATCATCAGTAGAAACAGTTGCTGTCACTTGAGGTATGCTTTCTTCTGAATCTACCATATATTCAGGTGTATCAATATTAAAATCTAATAATTCTGCATCTTGATGAACCTTATACATGTCAAATACATGATATGTCGGTGTGAGTACCATTTGAGGCCCATCTGTAAGAATAACGGCTTGTAAAACATTTACGGTCTGTGCTATATTAGCCATTTTGACTCTATCGCAATGCTTATTAAATATGTTAAAGTGAATGCCTGCAACTAGAGCATCTCTCATTGTATTTTGTTGATACAAAAACCCAGGGTTTGTACCAGGCTCTACATCGTACCATGTGCCCCATTCATCTACAACTAACGCAACGCTTTTTTCAGAATCATATTTATCCATTATCGTAGAATGTTTTGTTATTAATTCGTCCATGTACAACGCTTTCTTCATGGTAATAAACCATTCTTCTTCGTCAAAATTAGTAGCTGTTCCTTTTCTTTCCCATGTGCCTGGTACTGTATAGTAATGCAAACTAAGGCCATCCATAAACTTTCCAGCTTCTCTCATCAACACTTCTGTCCAATTATAATCGTTTGTATTGGGTCCACAAGCAATCTTAAATATCCTATTGCTGCCAAAATTCCTTACATATGTGGAATATCTTCTATATACATCAACATAATACTCTGGACGCATATTACCACCGCAGCCCCAGCTTTCATTGCCAACACCAAAGTATTTAAGCTTCCACGGTTCTTTTCTACCATTTGAAGCTCGCAAACTTGCCATTGGCGACTCTCCATCAAATGTCATGTATTCTATCCATTCTCTCATCTCTTGGACTGTACCACTGCCTACATTACCGCAAATATATGGCTCTGCATTCAAAAGATCGCATAATTCAAAAAACTCGTGTGTACCAAAATGGTTGTTTTCGATTACACCGCCCCAATGTACATTGACCATCTTTGGTCTTGATTCGTAAGGTCCTATACCATCTTTCCAATGGTATTCATCCGCAAAACATCCACCAGGCCATCTCAACACAGGTATCTTAATCTTCTTTAATGCTTCAACAACATCTTTCCGAATCCCATCTATATTGGGTATCTCTGAATCTTTTCCAACCCAAAATCCACCATAAATACATCTTCCTAAATGCTCTGCAAAATGTCCGTAGATATTTTTACTGATCTTGCCTTTTTTATTATCCGCATTGATAACGATTTTTGCTAACATATAAATGCTCCCTTAATATAAAGTTTACTTTTATCGAATAACCGCAATACTTATCTATACATTTGACATTATGATTTTGATTTATACGTACATCTTATATTAATATATATTCTACATGTTTTTTAAAATTCCTCCTTCTATTTTAAAATTTTTTTAAAATTTTTTTATGCTAACATCTTTCCTTAGATTATCAGCCATTTTAAGGCAATTCTTTTTACGTGCTTATAAATTACATATAATTTTATCATTGTACGTACATCTTATTATAATATATTCGACGTCATTTTTAAAATTCCTTCTTTGATTTTAAAAATTTTTTATGAAAATAAAATAAAAGGTTTCCACATTATAAGTTTATTAATGGAAACCTTTTGTTTATTGATAATATTTCATAACAATATGATATTTATTTTTGAACTATCTTTCTCAGGTATTATCCTTACGCCAAACTCACAATTATCATATGAAGCGCCTGCTACTTCATTTACATTATAAATTCCTCTCAGCAATATGGTCCAAGGTTTTTGGGTACCATTTACATTCACTTCAATTGAATTTCTTTCTTTTTTAGCAATTACGGTCACTTTATCTTCTCCGTTTATTCCATAAACTATTGTAGATGTCTCTAAACCATCTTCTAACTGGAATATCTCAAAAGTTACATTGTCCAAATAATCATAGTCAGGTCTACTGTCAATATTTCCTGTTGCGATAATCGTATTTGGTCTAACCATAAGAGGTATGCTCATGTAACCATGTTTCTCTTGAATCCATTGTTGACCATCTATGACCGCGCCATTTAAATAATTAGTCCATTTCCCATTTGGTAAATAGTATTTTGCAATTCCTTCTTCATTAAATATTGGAGCAACTAATAGAGAATCTCCAAGCATATATTGTCTATCAATGTACGCACAAGTTGGATCATCTTGAAATTCCATAACCATTGTCCTCATTATTGGTATGCCAGTAATTGATGCTTCATAAGCTTTTGAATAAAGGTAAGGCATCAATTTGTTTTTCAATCTTGTAAAATGCCTTAATACATCAACTGCTTCTTCATCGTATACCCAAGGCACTTTATATGCTGCATTACCGTGAAGTCTACTATGTGATGACAAAAGTCCAAAAGCCGTCCATCTTTTATATATATCTGGCGTGGCTGTACTTTCAAATCCTGCTATATCATGACTCCAAAAAGCAAATCCAGACATGCTTAATGACAAACCACCACGTAAGGTTTCTGCCATTGATTCATATGTAGCATTGCAGTCTCCACCCCAATGAACTGGGAACTGTTGACTACCTACTGTAGCTGACCTTGCAAAAACAATCGCTTTATCTTTCCCAAATTTTTTAGCAAGTGTATTATAAACTACTTTGTTGTATAAAAATGTATAATAGTTGTGCATTTTTTCAGGATCAGAGCCATCATAGTAAACAACATCTGTTGGGATTCTCTCACCAAAGTCTGTCTTAAAGCAATCTACGCCCATGTCAACAAGTTTTTCTAATTTTGATGAAAACCATTGGCACGCATAAGGATTTGTGAAATCAACTATTCCCATTCCAGGCTGCCATAGATCCCATTGCCATACATCCCCATTTGCCTTTTTCAGGAGATAGCCGTTTTTTGCTGCTTCAGCAAATAGTTTCGACTTTTGAGCTATATATGGATTTATCCAAACAGATATCTTAACGCCCTTTTCCTTTAACCTCTTTAACATATTTTCAGGATCAGGAAAGTATCTTGAGTCCCATTCAAAATCACACCACTGAAATTCCTTCATCCAAAAACAATCAAAGTGAAATACACTAAGTGGTATGTCCCTCCTTAGCATTTCATCTATAAAAAAGCTAACCGTCTTCTCATCATAATTTGTTAAAAATGATGTTGTAAGCCACAATCCAAATGACCACGCAGGAGGCAATGATGGCTTACCTGTTAGAGAAGTATAATTTATAAGTACGTCTTTTATGGTTCCTCCGCCGATTATAAAATATTCCATCTCTTCATCCATTACACTAAACTGCACTTTTGAAACTCTCTCAGAAGCTATCTCATATGATACAAGTCCAGTATCATTTACAAAAACACCATATCCTTTGTTTGTTACATAAAGTGGTATATTTTTATACGCTTGCTCACTGCTGGTACCACCATCCCTATTCCATATATCTACCTGTTGACCATTTTTAATAAAAGGCGTAAACCTCTCTCCTAAGCCATATATATATTCATCAACACCCAAGTCTAATTGCTCTCTTAAATAATTTTTTCCATTTTGCGATGTTATATATGCCATGTTTTTAAAACCTGTACCAGTAATTCGTCTATCGCCTATAAAAAAGTCAATTGACCAATCTCCTTTAGTTTTTATCTTAGCCGTAAGATTTCCGCTTGTAAAAGTAATATGACTATCATCTTGTTTGATACCTACTTCTATGACATCTTTTCTGTTTATCTCAAATTTAGGGCTCTTATTTGCTTTACCTTTAAAATGATATAATTTAACACTAATCACATCTTCCATAGGCGAACTTATTTCTACAGTCAGAAGAGGACCGCCTAATGTATCTCCTCTACTGTTTACATGAAACGTAGGTACATATAAAATTACACTATTATCACTAATCTCATAATCATTTACTTCAGTGGCTCCATAAACCTTGTATTCTTCTCTAACAAGCCAATTTCCATCTGTAAATTTCATTATCTATCAACCCCTTGTTTTCTATTTTCTATAATCTTAAATCCATAAGGCGGCAACATAACTTTTCCGTCTAACATGCTATTATCTACTATATCTATATATTCAATGTCTTTTAGATCTAATTTCTTTTCTTCATCTGTGAAGTTTAACAAGAATATAAATTCTCTATTTCCATCTGTTCGTAATTGAGCAGTAACGCCCATTGGCAAATCAATATCTATCGTTCTTTTTATATCTAAAAGTTCTATTATTTTGTCATAGAAATCATCCACAAAATCATCATTATTTCTAAATGCTATATAATATGCCTTTCCATTACCATAATTATTAACTGTCACAGCAGGATAACCTGCATAAAAGTCTCCTTTATACTTGGCTAAATCTCTTCCTCCTTCAAGATGAATAATTTCGCAAAGCTCTTTCGCCTTATATTCACCTTTAATACCTAATTCATTAGTTTCATTAAAAACTACATAATTTTCATCTTTATCGTGCAATGCATCTATTTCTTCGCTCCAAATCCCCAATACCTCTTTTAGCGGTCCTGGAAAACCACCTAGATAACAAAGATCATTTTCGTTTGCTATGCCACTTAAATACGTCGTTACAAAAGTTCCACCACTTTTTACGAATTGTTTTATTTTTTCAGTTACACCTTCTTTTATCATGTAAAGCATTGGAGCTATCAACAGCTTGTATCTATTAAAATCGCTTTCCATGTCGATCACATCTACCGGAACACCTTTACTCCAAAATGGCCTATAATGTGATTGACACGTCAAAAGGTAATCTTTTTTTTCTTGCCTTGGGCCTTTTGCATCTTCTATCGCCCAATTGTTCTCCCAATCGTAAATTATAGCCACCTCTGGTTCTACAGTTGTACCTATAATCGAATCTAACTTTTTTAGTATTTCTCCCACTTCTTTAACATCTTTAAATACTCTTGTGTTCTCATGTCCACAGTGATCCACTACTGCACCATGAAATTTTTCAAATCCGCCCCTGCTTTTTCTCCATTGAAAATACTGAACAGTATCTGCTCCATGAGCAACTGCCTGTATTGATGATAAAACATGCATTCCTGGTCTTTTTAATTTTGAGACAGGCTGCCAATTTGTAACACTTGGTGTGCTTTCCATCAGCATGAATGGCTGCCCACTTTTAAGGGAGCGATTTATGTCATGAACAAATGCTGTTTTATATGCAACTACCCAATCTTCTTCATTTCCATGCCAAGTTGGATAACTGTCCCATGATATGACATCAAGATGTTTTGCAAATTTCCAATAGTTAAGTCCCGGAAAAGTCCCCATAAAATTAGTTGTTACAGGGATATTTGGTGTTAGCTCTTTTAAAGGTGCAATCTCATTTTCAAAAAAATCTATAGTCTGATCTGTTACAAATCTCTTGTAATCCAAGTTTAATCCATGTATAGTTGTTTCGCCAATTGGTGATGGCGTTTGTATCTGTGACCAATCTGTAAATGTATGGCTCCAAAAGTAGCTCCACCATTCATGATTTAATTTTTTTATATCATTATCGTATTTTTTCTTAAGCCAATTTCTGAATGCTTCTTGACATAAATTGCAATGACAATCATTTCCGTATTCATTTGATACATGCCAAGCAATCAAAGCTGGATGGTCCTTATATCTCTCTGCAAGTTTTCTATTGATATTTCTCACTTTTTCTCTGTATATTGGAGATGTAAAACAATGGTTCTGCCTCCCTCCAAAAAGATGTCTTATTCTATTTGAATCAACCCTCGCTACTTCTGGATACTTTTCAAGAAGCCATGCAGGAGGTGCAGCACTAGGTGTTGCAAGTATGACATATATTCCATTGTCATACAACTTGTCCATTATACTGTCCAACCATTTAAATTGATAATTTCCTTCTTCTGGTTCTAAAGCGGCCCAAGCAAATATGCCTAGACTTACCACATTCCAATTAGCTAATTTCATCAATCTTATGTCTTCATCTAAAATTTTAGGATAATATAGCCATTGATCTGGATTATAGTCGCCTCCATGGAGAAAATGTGGATATTTTTCACTTATTGGTTTATACTCTCTCATAAATTTTCCTCCATTTAACTATATATAATCATATATTAAGATGTATTTTCATTATTTTAGTTCCAACTCGATTACAGTATCAATTTCGTCCGGGAGTCCTGCCCATTGAACGTCAAGAAATGCACTATCTTGATCATCTAAATTGTTATGCCAGTAATCAGTAACTTTAATTTCTGAAAGATCAGACAGCAATCTGGCTTTATTTATTTTCCCTTTTAATCCCTTCAATACTATCGGTCCTAAACTTCTTTCAAAAATATGTGCATATAGTTTTTTTCCGTTTTTCGTGTACCTTCCCCATTCTGGTTTTGGCAGTTCAGATGACCCACAATCGTAAATACTATCGCTATTTTTATTCATCCATTTACCTATTTGCAAAAGCACCTCTACAGATTCTTCTGGTATTTCCCCTTTTGCATTTGGGCCAACATTTAAAAGCAAATTGCCATCTTTACTCACACATTCTACCAAAAGTCTTATAATTTGTTTTGCAGATTTAAAATCTTTATCTATTGCACAATACCCCCAATGATCATTCATTGTTATACATGCTTCCCATGGCACAGGATTGCCCAATTCATCAAAAACACCTTCTGCTGGAATCATCTGCTCAGGTGTTGCAAAATCACCTGCATATACTTCTGGATCTATTGACTTTAAATTGCCACCTAATCTACTGTTTATTAATATTTCTGGTTGATTAGAACGAACCATTTTGACAAGCTCTGATGCTCCCCATGCATCCCCTGTTTTGTCATCATAAGAAAAGTCAAACCACATAATATCTAACTTACCGTAATTTGTTGTAAGCTCTCTCACCTGACTGTGCATGTAATCTACATACTTAGAAAAATCATACTCCTTGTTTCTAAATAATTCATTTCCTCTCATGGGATGATAGGGATCATTATATGCAGGATATTCATCATGATGCCAATCAAGCAACGAATAGTATAATCCAACGCGCAAATTCTCCTTTCGAAAAGCATCTAAGTAATCTTTTATTAAATCTTTTTTAACAGGCGTATTTGTGGACTTATAATCAGTTAATTTACTGTCAAATAAACAAAATCCGTCATGATGCTTCGCAGTCATTACAGCATATTTCATGCCTGCATATTTAGCCAATTGAGCCCATTTCTTAGGATCATAATTTGTAGGATTGAATTCTCTAAAATATATTTCATAGTCTTCATTAGATATTCTTTCTTGGCTGCGTACCCATTCACCTCGTGCAGGAATTGCATACAATCCCCAGTGTATAAACATACCAAAACGGGCATTTGTAAACCAGTTAATAGATTTCGCTTTTTTTGGTATCATAACAAAACCTCCTTTTCGTTAACTTTGAATTTAAACCACAGTTAAACATTATTCATTCTTTTATAAGCTTAAATGCTTTATTTATTCCTGGAGAAACACGAAGTCTTATAACATAATTTCCTTTCTCAATTTCCGCCTTTAAAATCTTTTTATTCACCAAATCCTTTACAGATGTATACCCATTTTTTAATATCAAGCAAACTTCATCGTACCAAGGTATAAAAGAATGTAAAATAAAGCAGTCATTATCATAAAGAAACAATCCTATCTTTGAAACAGAATCTAACATTACGGGACTATTTTTCAAAAATACAGTTCGAATTATATAGAGAATTTTTCTGGGATAATTGTATAAATCCCCATAATCTTCAGGTATAGTAAGTATATATAGATGTCCTTTCCCATAAACTGTTTTTAACAATATAGGAAAGTTATTATCCTGTCCAAGGCCTGCAATAAGTTCCCAAGTATCATTAGTCTGAAATTCTATTTGTGGTATTTCGATTGATTTTGACGATTCTTCACAGCCACCAAATGTAATTCCTCCATCATTTGAGTAAGCGTAACTGTTAATACTTGTCTTTCTATTTGTTATTGTAACATTTGCCAATACATTCTGAAATCCAAGATTTGTAGCTGCTTCAAGAAAACCAGAAGTAACTATAACATCTGCACCATTTTCTAAGCTTTTAGCTACTTTAAAGACAATATCTTTATCCATAGCTGCAGTTTTTGTTAAAAATATTGTTTTGGCATTTTCGGGATACTTAGGATATGGCTCAAGTGGAATTCCCAACATACCTATATAGTCATGCAAATAGTCTTCCCCATGGCTATGATATGGCAAGTACGTAGCAATACCAATCGGTTCACCTATATCTCCTAAATAAGAATCCAAATCCGTAAAAATTTGGCCATTTACAGGCACACATAGCGAAAACTCTGGATTCAATAATGACCCTAAACTAAACATCATCACCTCTTTTGCTTTTGCAAACAACGTCAAGTAAGCTTGCTCTGCGTATGATGTAAGATTGTATGAACACTCAAATGGGTCATACCAACCGCCACCATTCCGCTTAGGTGCTACGTTCTCCATATAACGCAAATTAAAATAGCTTAGATACTTTGGCAAATGCTGTTGAGTATATGTAGGATTTCGCGTTTCTGTGCCTGTATAAATTCCATCAAAAATCTTAGGTTCCTCTTCAAGATTATATCCTGTCTCCTGATAATGTTCATACCAATTTGGATATTTTATAATCATCTTTACATTTGGATTTACCGCTTTAGCTGCACCGACTATTATTTTCTCAGAGATTTCTTTCATCAACTCTAATCTAAAATCTTTCCACGATCTATTCCCTTTTGCTTCGATACATGATGAACATCTACAATTTGTAAAATAAAAATCATCTAAAATTATTTCATCAAATAGTGAAGCCGTAAATTCCACCACATCTTTTAGAAATTGAACTGTATCAGGATTGGTATAGCATAGTGGATTAAAACCTCCTTCCCCATTTTGAGCATTGTCAGTCGTAATCCCTCCTGCAGTCTCAATTCCTTTTTCTTTAAAAAAGTTTATTAACTTTATGATTTGTTCATTAGAAATAGTAACACCTTGCCGATATGTTTCCAAGTAGACTTTTCCTATGTTTATATGTTTCTCAATCCATTCAAATTTTTTTGCAAATAGCTCTATATCTGTAATGCCTATTAAATCGCCGACAGGGCAGTATATTGCAGCTTTAAAATTGTTATAACTTTTCGTACCAAATTCTTTATCTGAAGAATGGTTGTTTCCTTCAATGTTCATGATTGATAAATGCTCCTTTCGTTTAAATTGATTGAAAAATTGGGATCTTACCAAATAAGCGTAAGACCCCAATACTGCTTATTTATTTCTCACTTTGTCATCTAATGACTTACGTATCTGTGCTTCATGCTGTTGATACTTTATACAATCCTCATATCCATGTGCATATGCTTGATTCGTCATATCTTTTACAATGGAGTCAAATTCTGCATCTGATTTTGCATATATTGCTTTCCAAGAACCATTTACAATTATTTGCTTTACTTGGTTCCAGGTAGTAGTTAATTCATTAGACATAGGTGTAGCAGAATAAGTAGTTCCAAGGGAAATTGCTAATTGATTGTTTTTCACCAAATATTGATCCAAGTTAGGAACGCCCATTTTGTCTCTCCAATCCTGTTCAATTGAACTTACAGGCAATGATTGTCGAGTTTCCCAGAATTTATAGTTGTAAGTATCTCCATTTTTCGCATCTGGATTTTTCGAATCTATTGCCCAAGTAGTGTTATTTATTTCATCAACACCATCGCTGAATTTCCCTGAATATGGAGCAGGAAGCTCTGTATTGCCATCACTCATGGCTTTTTCACCTAATTGTGTCAAAATCGGTCTGCCTTCCTTATCGTAATCCCAAGTCACTCCTTTCGGTCCATAGTTGTTTGTCATTACACCTTCAGGTGTCGATAGCCAATTTATAATAGCCATACATAATTCAGGATATTGTGTTTTTGCACCAATAGTCCAGACACGATTTCCTCCATACATATTTAAACCGTAAGCTACATTTTTTTGATCAGAAGCTACTAAAGGCATCATGGCCTTTCCTGCTTTCAGATGATCTGGTGTATTGTATATTGCACTGCTCATAAAGTCAAATATATTAAAGAATGCACCACCTGTTTTGTAAGTCTGTGTTACATCGTCAAAAGTCTGCGTCATGGAGTTTGGATCAAGTAACCCTTTTTGATATAAAGTATTGTAGAACTTTAACATCCTTAAGTACTCTCCGCCTGGCTTTAGTGCATCTTGATACTCTCCTGTATTCACATTATACAATCCAAATCCAAATTCATCCCAACCGTATAGAGCTGCCGTTGCTTTTACAAACATAACCATATTTCCATCCCAGTCTTTAAATAAAGAGACTCCATATGTTTTCTTCCCTGTATCAGATGTTGGCGCTAATTGCTGCATTTTTTCTAAAAGAGGAATAAAATCTTCTAATGTATTTATCTTTGGATATCCTAACTGTTTATACAAATCCCATCTAATAAACGGACCATAAAATGGAGCTGAATGTTCTGTAGCACTACTGCCTACATCGTGTCCAAAACCATATATATGTCCTCCAGAAATGGATTTATTCTTTTCCAATGCCATTTGCATATGTGCTTTAATATAAGGACCGTAATCATCAAGTAAATTGTCTTTATTCCAATCAAGCAATGCGCCTGCTTTCACTGCTGTCTGGTAATCTGTAGAGTCATTTCCAAATACCACTATATCACCAAGATTGCCTGATTCCAGCCTTGTAGCAAAGACACCGTCGCCATCCTTAACTATATTCAATTTTACATTGAATTTGTCCAAAAGGACCTTCGCAAACCATCCTGTTTGTTCACCTTGAAAATTCGCCAGCTGGCTATAGACAGTAAGTGTTATAGGGTTCATAGGTCTGATTGATGCTATGTCGCCTTCTTTTGAATTAGCTGAAACAGCATTTGAATTATTTGATTTTGTTTGAGTTACTTTAGGTGTGCAGCCAGCCAACGTAAATAATACCATGAAACTGGCTGCTAAAACGGCTACAAATTTCCTGATTTTCACATTAAAACCTCCTTTAAAATTATGATATTTATAAAAATTAATATTTTTAAAATATTAATTTTTAACTTATCCAAACATCTCATCCTTTAACAGCACCAATCATAATTCCTTTCTCAAAGTATCGCTGCATAAATGGATATACCAGCAAAATTGGAATAAGAGTAACCATCGCTACAGTCATTCTCATCGTCCTCATATTCATGACTGAATTTATGACATTTTGAGAAACTGAACCGCCTGAATTCATGAGAGTCGCTAAATCTGATGTACTTGTCAAATATATATACAACCTATACTGTAATGTATATAATGATGGATTCCCAGACATTAATATCATAGAATCGGTAAAACTATTCCAATTGCCAACAGCACCAAATATGGCAATAGTAGCTAAAATGGGCTTAGATAGCGGCAAAATAATTTTCCAAAATATAGTAAAATATCCCGCTCCATCAATTTCGGCACTTTCTTCAAGATCTGGTGGTATTGACTCAATATATGTTTTTACTAATATAATATTAAATGGCGATACTATTCCAGGAATTATATAACCCCAAAAATTATTAGTTAAGCCAAGCATGGACATATTCAAATACCATGGAATTAAACCAGCATTAAAATACATGGTAATTACTATAAAGCGATAAATGAACTTACGACCATACATTTTTTGTTTTGTCACTAAATATCCAACAAAAGCCGATGCCAATACCATTAAAGCCGTTCCTAAAATAGTCCTGGCTACAGATACAAATGTTGCAGTTGCAAGATCATGTACTTGTAGCAGAGCTAAGTAATTATCAAAATGAATTCCTTTAGGATACCATAATATCTGTCCTGAGCTTACTAAATTATTATCACTTATAGTGTTTATAAAAAGATAATAAAATGGGAATAAGCAAATTAAACTAAACAATATGAAAAACACATGATTAAAGAAATCAAAAATTATATCGCCTAAACTTCTATCATTTCTAACCTTAAATACCTTAAACTTTTTCGATGATAAATTAGTCTTATTTACACTATCTACATTCATAACTAATCCCCCTAAATTATACTTTCACCACGTAACAATTTAGAAAACCAATTTGCAGCCATTAATAACGTAATACTGATTACAGATTTCAACATGCCAACAACCGTTGCCAACGGTATATTTCCAGTGCCCCCACTGCCAAGCCCTAATAAATATACGTATAAATCTAACACCTCAATTGAATTTTGATTTGCCGCATTCCTGAATACATAATATTGGTCCATGCCATTTGAAAGAATGCCTGCAATACTCAGGAGAAGTAACACATAAAATGTTGGCATAAGTCCCGGTATAGTAATATGCCATATTTTTTTAAATCGTCCTGCACCATCCACAGTAGCTGCTTCATAAAGTTGTTGATCTATGCCTGAGATGGCTGCTATGTATATGATTGCACTCCATCCAAGACCTTTCCATGTTCCCCATAACCACATTTTAAGCCAAATATGACTTCCACTCATAAGAAAATTAGTGGCAGTTTTCTCCAATCCTAATTTTATCAAAACTGTGTTGACAAAACCTTCAGTAGAAAACATGGCAAAAGCCAAACTGTATACCAAAACCCAACTGATAAAATTCGGTATCGTTGTAACAACTTGAATTGATTTTCTCAATTTTACTGATCTTATTTCTGTAAGGCAAATTGCAAAAGCCATTGGCAAGAACGACGTTGCAATACCAATTCCACTCATCGCAAGAGTATTTGTCATAACCCTTATGATATCAGCTCTACTAGCTGCATTTTTAAACAAAAATTCAAACCATTTAAGTCCAACGAAATTATTCCAGCTTAGTCCAAGTCCTGGAGTATAATCAAAAAATGCATACCGCCATCCCCAAAGAGGCAAATATGAGAACA
This sequence comes from Thermoanaerobacterium aotearoense, assembly GCF_009905255.1. Lineage (NCBI taxonomy): Bacteria > Bacillati > Bacillota > Clostridia > Thermoanaerobacterales > Thermoanaerobacteraceae > Thermoanaerobacterium > Thermoanaerobacterium aotearoense. Next base: position 1,996,435 of record NZ_CP047602.1, read on the forward strand.
AAAAGCAAAGGATTACAAACGGGAGCGCCATTAAAAACAATTTATATTTTGCTTCCATTTCATATTTATCGTTTTCCGACGGCTTTGGTAATAATTTTATATTAGCAATCCCTAATATAGCACAAATAATTAAAAATATAGCAAAAATCAAATATGAATATGATATCATAGGTTGAACTGCGTTAAGGTTAGTACTTCCACAAAGAGCATAATACGCCGGAAACAAAAGAAGCAAAGAAATTATAGCTGCTCCACACCCTATAATGATAATTTTTATACCTAATCTTTGCAATTTCAACTTACCCAGCGTCATGCAACAACCTGCCACAATCGCCGCAACACTAAGAAATGTCAGAAGAGAAGAAACATATATGTTTAGCACTGTACTGCTATTAACCCATCCTCTGTTTATCGCTCTTGTAAATCCTTCTACAAGCGAACTATAAGACACTGCCATAGTAAATAAAGCAGAATTCTTATCAATCAAACCACTGACCATCGCTGGGTTCAATGCAGGAATAAATGTTGATACCAAAATCAGAATCGCACATCCGCGCAGTAAAAACATCCAAGTGTTGATTTTGTTAAGCTGATTTTTTGATACCACTAAAACACTATTTGTTCCAGGCATTATATTCACCACCTATAGTTTAATTTAATTTATTTTTTTGACAGAGCCATTAATAACGAGATCAGACACTACAACTATCTCTTTAGGATTCGTTTCTTTATCTTTTATTCTTTCTAAAATCATTTGTCCGGCTTTTTTCCCCATCAACAACGCATTTTGTTTAATACAGGTAAGCTTTGGTTCTATCAATTTCTGATTTTCAATTTCTTCAAAAGTCACAAGGGAAACATCATCAGGAATTTTTAAATGATTCTCTTTTAACACTAGCATCGTACCTTCAGCCATCCTATTATTAGCTGCGAAAATAGCTGATGGTATAATCTTTTTATCCACAATTAATTTTTTTACTTCTTCATATGCTTTTTCCCAAGAATAATACCCATTTAGTACAAGCTCATCTTTAATTTCAATGTTGTAATCCATCATAGCGGCTTTAAATCCATCATATCTTTCTATGCCAGTGCTAACATTTAAATTGCCATTTACAATACAAATATCCCTATGTCCCATTTCTATCAAATATTTAGTCAACGTATAAGCACTTCCGAAATCATCACTTGCAATAACGTCCACATTGCTGGTTTTAATCTTTCTATCTATCAATACAACAGGAATATTTTCCTTAATTAAATCATCAACATATTTATTATCTGTATTCGAAGATGCCAAAATTATTGCATCAACACGTTTTTGTGACAATCTTTTAAGAACATTTAGCTCTTTATCGAAATTTTCATCTGTGTATGAAAGAATTAAACTATATTCTTCCTTGCTGACAACACTATCAATTCCTTTTATTATTTCCATAAAAAACGAATTAGAAATATCAGGAATAACTACACCAATTAAATGTGTAATATTGCTTTTCAAACTTCTTGCTATACTATTGGGTTTAAAGTTCAACTCATTCATTGCTTTTAAAACTTTTTCTTTAGTCTCTTTACTAACAGGATAATTGTCGTTTAGCACTCTCGAAACAGTTGCTATTGACACTTGTGCATGCTTTGCAACATCTTTTATCGTTACATTTTCCAAATTAAATACCTCCATAGTAATCAATTTCTATATTATAATATTTATTCTACAAAAATTTAAAAATTCCTGCTTTATCATAAAAAATTTTTTATCTCAAAAACATAGCAATTCGTAGATTAATCTCACTATTACTTCTATCTTAATTTTAAACATCTCCTGAAAAAAATAATTTTATAGATAACAATTTCTATAACAAATAAAAAAATCCCTCATAAAGAGGGAAAATTTCATTCGCTAAACCCATTGTTTTTTGCTAATTCTTTATACCAATATCCACTTTTCTTGATAGTCCTCTTTTGTGTTGATATGTCGACTGATACGAGCCCATAGCGATTTTTATAAGCGTTTATAAATGACCAGTTGTCCATGAAAGACCAAAGGTGATAGCCTTTTACATTGCATCCTTCTTCAATCGCCTTATGAAGCCATATTAAATGACCTTTGATAAAATCTATTCTATAATCATCCTGGATTACACCGTCTTTTATGAAGCGTTCTTCTCCTTCCACGCCCATGCCGTTTTCTGAAATATACGATTCAATGTTTCCATAGTTGTCCCTTACATTTATCAAGATGTCATATATTCCTTTTTCATATATCTCCCATCCTCTGTACGGATTCATCCTTCTTCCTGGCATTACATACTCATCAAAAAACCAATCAGGCGTAAATACTCCATAAGGATTTGGCATGTTTTCCTTTGCTTTAACCCTTCTTGGCTGATAGTAATTTACTCCAAGATAGTCAACCGTATTATTCTTTATGAGTTCAAGATCATCCTCAGTATACACCGGTAAATGATTGTAACTCTTTAAAAGCTCTACAAGTTTCTCAGGATACTCTCCTTTGACACATGGATCTAAAAAGCTTCTATTGAAAAGAAGATCAGCTATTTCTGCCGCCTTAAGATCTGCAGGATGATTGCTACGAGGATATGATGGAGTAAGGTTTAATACAATCCCGATTTTTCCATCTTTTATGTTTGATTTTTTGAACTCGTTTATTGCCATTGCGCTTGCCAAAACTGTATTGAAACATACCTGTATAGCTTTCTTAAAATCCACGATATCAGGATAATGAAAGTTATAAAGGTATCCTCCCTCTGCTGGAACTATAGGTTCATTGAAAGTAATCCATCTTTTTACCCTATCTCCAAAAAGCTCAAAGCATGTCTTAGCATAGTTTTTGTAATTCTCCAAGACTTGACGGCTTTCAAATCCTCCTATGTGCTGCATTTCAATAGGCATATCGAAGTGAAACAAAGTAGCTATAGGCATAATACCATTTTCTAAAAGCTCATTTATGACATTATTATAGAAATCTACAGCTTTTTTGTTTACTTCACCTACTCCACCCGGAATCAGTCTTGACCATGATATAGAAAATCTAAACGAATTGTGTCCTATTTCTTTCATCAATTTTATGTCTTCTTTATATCTATGGTAAAAATCAGATGTCACTTCAGGTCCTACTCCATTAAAAAAGCGGTTTGGTACTTGCTTGTACCAATAATCCCATACATTCATTCCTTTCCCGTCTTCGCTTGCAGCACCTTCTATCTGTGTTGCAGATGTGGCAGAACCCCACCAAAAACCTTCTGGAAATTTATACTCTTTTGCCATTTTTCTTTCCTCCTCTTGTTTTGTTAGTCACATAGCTTGCAATAAATTTTTCCCCACCTAATGATATTAGAAAATATCCTACGGAAAATATTATCACTAATGGACCGAAGAATTCTTCTAATACAATACATATCGCCAGTGCATGCGTCGCATAAACTATCAAGTCGTAATAGTTCAATTCTCTTTGCTTCTTTATAAGTGCCACAACATAAAAGACAAGTGATAGCACAAGCGACGACGCTATCAAACCAATGTACAGAAATAGTAATGAGGATGCAATATTTTTTATTGATAGTTTTAAATAGCTATTTAAAAACACTGAAAAATTGCCTGTAAATAGTGATATTATAAGTTTAATAAGTGTTAAATAGACAACGCCAAAAATCGTCAAGATAAGGTCAAACCTGAGAAGTTTAACTATAGATTCGCCTTTTAATCTTTTGTAGTATTGAGGCATAAACAGGCTTATTTTTAGTTCTTCCAAAACACCCATAAATTTTATCTCCTTACACCTTTTAAAATGTTTAAAGCAATTAGACGATTACGACTGTAACCGCCTAATTGCAATTATATCAGCCTTTTTGGCTCTCAACAGCCATCGCTTGCTCTTGCTCAAGGTACTGTCTATCTACGACTCTTAAGAATGGCAAGTATATGAAGAACGAAATCACTAATTCAATTATCTGCCATACAGCACCGCTAAAGCCTGATACTAAAAGTCCTCCGATAATAGGTGGCGTAGTCCATGGTATTACAACACCTGTTGGGTGCCCAACAAGACCTATTGACATGACGATGTAAGTCAAAGTAGCCAAAATCATCGGTGTCAATATGAATGGTATTACCATTATTGGGTTTAAAACAATTGGAAGTCCGAATATTACAGGTTCATTGATATTGAATAAACCAGGAACTATAGCAAGTTTTCCAACAGTCTTAACCTGTCTTGATTTCGAGAAGAAAAGCATAGCAAGTACAAGTCCTAATGTGCTGCCTGAGCCACCTACCAGCATGTACATGTCGTGGAACTGCTGTGTTATGATGTGTGGAACTGGATGACCAGCTTGGAATGCCTGCAAGTTCTCTGCTGCAAGTGCCAGCCATATTGGTCCCATAACAGATCCAACTACATTTGCACCGTGTATACCAAATGACCAGAAAAGTCCTTCGAAGAAGTTAGCAATCAATGTAGCAGGTAGTGTATCTCCAAGTCTTGTCAAAGGTATCTGCAATACTGTGTAGATAAATTGATGTATTGTACCGTAAGATGTCATAGCAAACAGCATTCTTATAACATCGATGATGATAGCAACTATAGCCGCAGGTATCAATGCAGAGAAAGCTCTTTCAACTGCAGGTGGAACACCTTTTGGCATCTTAATTACCCAGCCTCTTTTTATAACAAATCTTACGATTTCTACTGACAGTATCGCCGTCAAAATACCTACAAATAGACCTTTTGAGCCCATCCAATCAACTGGTATGCCACCACTTACTTGAATTGCTTTTTTAGCTCCTTCAGGTGTATAATTAACTATAAACGGTGTAAATATCAAAAATGCAACGAGTGCAGTTGCAGCCGTGTTTAAACCATCAATCTTATAATGCCCTGCGAGGCTATACGCAATGCCAAATACTACAAATATACTCATTATTGACATTGTAGCCTCAAAGGGCCTCATAAAGAATGTATTCCAGTTTGGTCCAAAAGCCTTTGCCATAAAATCAGAGTATCCAGGTATGGGCAAAAACGCCAGCAACAAGAAAACAGCACCTATTGTAATGAGTGGAACAGCAAGCATAAAGCCATCACGAATTGATGTCAAGTACCTATTTTCGGAGATTTTGCCTGCTATAGGCATCAATTTTTCTTCAAGCGAATCTGTAAACTTACTCATTTTTATAACACTCCTTATCTTAAATTTAGATTTTTGGTTTTAAAACTTATAAATGAGAACTATTTATTAGCCATGCTTAAAGCTTGGTCTAACACTTTTTCCCCATCCATCATGCCGTAGACGACTGGATTTATCACATCTACAGGCACACCTTTTTCGCTGCATATTTTCTTTGCTTTTGGCAAGATGAATTTTACCTGTGGGCCTAAGAGAACCACATCAGCTTCTTCTACGTATTTTTCCATCTGTGCCTCAGGGTATGCATCGACAACAACTTCTATGCCTCTCGCTTTTGCTGCTTCTTCAATTTTTCCAATCAACATGCTTGTGGATGAACCTGAAGAGCAAAATAGAATAATCTTAAGCATTAACGTTTTCCCTCCTTTCAAAAAAACTTTGTTTGTAAAAGCAATTTTTCATTTTATCTTCAAGGATTTCCCTACTACATATCAAGACAAGAACTATTAAAACATCTTAAAAAGAGGGAAATCCCTTGAAAGCAAAAGTAATCAATCCAAAAACATCGGCATCACCCCTTAATCTTGCGGAAAATATCCTTCCTCTTCAGGAGATCCTATAGGCTGCCCTTGAGCCAACTTTACTGCAAACTTTGATATCTTTCTTAATGAATCGTTTAGGCCTATACCACCCCTGTTTGGAGTCTCTATGATGTATATCTTTTTTCTGAACAATTCTGTGCCTGTGTTGTCTTTTGACATAGCCGCAAACGCAGGAATATTTAATTTCTCTATGACAGCTTCTGTCAAATATCCACAGCAATCACCGTATCTTTTGTAGTTTAATGCGGGGCCGCATATAACAACATCTGGATTAAACGCCTTTATCATGCTTAATAATTTTTCAATAGCTTCATCCTTATTTTCAAGAAAATAGTTATCACCACAAATTACAGTGCCAATTATGTCACCGCCGTTTCTCATCATGGTGTTTTTCAAAAGCATGCCCAATCCTATAGCACCAAACTGAGATTGAGGTTCCATATTCATTTTTTCATCTGTTCCGTATCCTGCTTGAACTTGATTTAAAAATTGTACCGCTTTAATCATTTTATCCTCCTAATTCAGTGTTTAATTTTTATTTTGTCACACATGTATGAAGAACTGGTTCCAACATCTTCCTAAGCTCAATAATCTCTGATATGAGATTTTTCTCTGATATAGCAGTCATAAGATGATCTTGTGAATGCACAAATAATATAGAAAAATCTAATTTTTCACCTGATGCTTCTTTTTGCAACATGCTGGTCTGAACATTATGAGCTTTTTCTATAGCCTCATTAGCCTGGGACATAAGTTTTTCAGCTTCTTCAAATTCGCCGTCATACGCCTTTCTAAGCGCTTCGTGTGCATATGCCCTTGCTTCACCTGATTGTATAATGATTTCCATAACTATTTGCTGCAAATCCATATTGTTTTCCTCCTTGAATTGGTTTTATCTATTTTGGGGTTCACTAAATAATATATGCAAAAACCATGCCAAAACACTAAACTACATAAAAAAGCCGCGATTTATGCTATCCAGACGCTTTAAAACAAACAGTGTTTCTTAGTGTTTAATAAAAATCTGCATATTGTTTTATTGTTTTTTATTAGTGTTTTAATGTTTCAATAGTGTTTAATCCAGTAAATCACTATTGAAAAACTTATTGCAAAATATATAATAAGATATAGGTAGAGAAAGTTATTGTGGTAAAGGGGATCTTTAAGTTGAAAAGAAAAGAATTAATTTTAAAAAAGTTGATAGAGCTAAACAGAGGAAACGGCGTAGATGCCATGACATTGGCAAATGAGCTAAATATGTCGCGAGCAAACGTTAGTCACGAGTTAAATCTTTTGTGCAAGGAAGGAAAAGTCGTAAAGTCAGATGGCAGGCCAGTGATGTTTTCACCTGTGTTTGAAAGTGCTAAAAGCAATTCCAGCGACAGCAAATTGTATGAGCTGGACATGCTTATTAAAAACAATATAAGCCTAAAACAGGCCGGTGAACAGGCAAAAGCTGCTATTTTATATCCTCCTAAGGGAATCCACTGCTTAATATTAGGTGAAACAGGTGTAGGAAAATCAACTTTTGCGCGAATAATGCACAAGTATGCCATAGATATGGGTGTAAAAAAGCCTGACGCTCCATTCATAGCATTTAACTGCGCAGATTACAGCAACAATCCGCAGCTTTTGACGGCACAGCTATTTGGGGTCAAAAAAGGCGCTTACACAGGTGCCGATACAGACAAAGAAGGGTTAATCGAAAAGGCAAATGGAGGAATCTTATTCCTTGATGAAGTCCATCGCTTGCCGCCTGAAGGACAGGAGATCCTATTCACTTTCCTCGATACTGGGTATTTTAGAAGAGTTGGCGATGTAGAAAATAGGACATCTGATGTTCTAATCATATCGGCTACAACTGAGGATCCTTCTTCATCCCTTTTAAATACATTCACCAGAAGAATACCGATGATAATTAAAATACCACCACTTAGAGAAAGGACTTTAGAAGAAAGGTTTTATCTTTTAAAAAGATTCTTTAAACACGAAAGCATAAAGCTAAACAGAGATATATTCGTATCGCTTAATTCCATGAGGGCGTTTTGTTCATATGACTGTCCAAACAACATCGGTCAATTAGAAAGCGATGTCAAGCTTATATGTGCAAAGGTCTATTCAGAATTTCTGACTAACAAGAAAAGCGACATAAGGATCTGCAGCAGAGACTTGCCTGATTATATAAAGAAAGGATTATATACAGATAAACAGCATAGAATGCTGTGGAATGAAGTCATAGGCGATGATATAGAGTTCTTTAAGTTTTCTCCTACAAATGAAATAGAGGAGATTCCAACTGCCTCTAACGATAACAGCATTTACGAGATAATAAATGATAGACTAAAGCAGCTTAAAGCAAAAGGTATATCTGATATAGACATTGAATCAATTTTGGAGAAAGACATAGCAAAGTACTTCCACAAGCAGATATATGGTATAACTGAGGAGAAAAACAAGCAAAACTTGATTCACATCTTAGGAGAAGACATAATAAGCATTACAGATAGGATTGCAGAACTGGCATCCGAACTACTGGGAAAAGATCTCAGTCAAAACAGCTATACTGCACTTGCTTTGCACTTAAACACGCTTATTGAAAGGGTCAACAAAAATAAGCCTATTGTAAATCCTCAACTATCAAAAATAAAACAATTATACCCAAGGGAATTTGAAGTTGCTATTGAAGCCAAAAAAATCATAGAGAGATATTTGAATGTTTCGATTCCAGAAGATGAGGCTGGATTTATCGCAATATTTCTCATGTCCGATAAGGAATACATCAATAAGCAAAGTGAGAAAGTCAAGGTGATAATAATTGCCCATGGCAATTCTACTGCCACATCCATGGCAGATGTGGCCAATAAATTGTTGGGTGAAAATTATGCAATAGGCTTAGATGCCCATCTTGACAAAAGTCCCCTTGAAGTATTAGAAAGTTTGAAAGACTACGTGAGGCATGATATGAATCAGGCAGGATACCTTCTCTTAGTAGACATGGGCTCCCTTACAACATTTGGCGAAACGATTGAAAAAGAGTTTAATGTGCCAGTAAAAGTTATACCGCTTATTTCCACTCTTCACGTCATCGAAGCTACCAGAAAAGCGCTGTTAGGCATGCCTCTTAACAATATTTACATGAGCGTACAGTCGATAAATTCGTACATGGAGAACAACATGGATTTTGCTCCACTGATAAGCGACAAAAAGAAAATCGCAATCATAACAGCATGTCTTACTGGGGAAGGCGCCTCTGTTGCAATCAAAAGTTTCTTAAAAAACAACTTAAAGTACGACAAAGATTTATTTGAGATAATACCAATTGACAGCCTTGATAAACACATGACAATGAAGAAAATAAACGAAATCCAGGAAAACATGGAAATAGCTTTTATCGTATCGTCTTTCCCATTGGATACTAATATTAAACAGTACAGCATGAATGACGTCTTAAGCTTAAAAGTCATGAAAGAATTGCAGGAGATAGTAGATATTAAGACAACCCTTATCAAGATGGGCAATGTATTGAAAGAAAACATCCATAACATCGATGGCGAGGAACTCTACATCGATATACAAAACACTATAATGAAGCTTTGCGACACGCTGTCGATTTGCTTTGATGATGACATGCTGCTTGGCATAATACTTCACTTTGCTTTTATGGTAAGCAGAATCAAAAAAGGAGAAAAAAGCATTGAGTATATAGGAAAAGAAGAATATATTAAAAACAACAAATCATTGTACAACGCAGTAAAGAAAGCATTGACGCATTTAAACACAAAATATTCTATAATAATACCTGATGATGAAATATGCTATATAATGAGATTTTTCCAGGAAAAAGATGCTCTTTTCAATATGATATGAAAAATCCCCTGTGCATTGTGCATAGGGGACTTTTATTTCAATTTTTCTATTTACATCCTTAATATGAGATTCGAAATATCAAATATTTTTATATCCCCAGGCTCTTTTGAACATTTTAAAGTGTACTTTTCATCCGGTATCATGTTAAGAAAGTTGTCACTTAGAGAAACGTCGTTTTCTGTGTCGACAAACACTCCAAATGCAGGTACATCAGTTGAAAGAATTATGTCAGTTCCATCGACATGGTACGTAATGTTAGGTTCTGTAAGTTTAAGATTCCTAAATTTATCAAAAACATAGTAATTTTCATATATCTTTTCATCAACAATCATCCTTACGTATACGACGCTGTTTAATAGTTTCCAATTTTTCTCAACAGGAAGTGTACAATGGGATGCATCAACAGGTACCACATGAGGCACATGCTCTTCAGCAATCTGGCGCTCATCATAATGCGCTATTTTTACAACATCGTTAGCAATCAATCTTGTATTAAACTTTTTCTCCCACATCTTTTCACCATCAAGGCTGTAGCACAATACTTCCACATATGCTTCTACATCCTGCTGCAAATCGCTTATGCCGTAAATCGTTATTCCGCCGTCTTCCCCTGCGATATATGGCAAAACATTTGCAAAAAACCTGCCAGAATAATAGTAAAGAGCCTTTTTCCTTTTGTAGTAGTCTATGCAAGACCAGCTTGCTACTGGCCAACAATCATTAAACTGCCAATAAAGTGTTCCTGCCGTCTTAAATTTACGGCTTCTCCAATGCTCCACTCCTTTTTTTATGGCTTCAGCTTGATTAAACTGTGTCAAATACACAAAACTTTTGAAGTCTTTTGGGAAGCCCAGCTCACTTATCATGTACCTTATAAGCCTTTCCATGCCACTTATCTGCTTATTGTGTGATACAACAACAGGACTTAAAATACTCCTGTCTTCTTCATTCGTATACGACAAAATCGTCTTCCAATCAGGCATAGACTGAAATCCAAACTCGCTTAAAAATCTGCTTTCATCGGACAAATATTCTTTTATGTCAGCCCATCCACTCCACACGTTCCAATGATGTCTGTCACCTTCTGATTCACTGTTGGGATCTACTCCACCGTATGGGCTTGATACCCAATAAGGTCTTGAAGGATCGTATCTCTTGCATATTTGCGGAAGTATTTCCTTGTACACGTAATTCCCTAAATATTTTGGATCGCCATTGCCCCACCATGAATAAAATCCCATGTTATTTTCATTGTTTCCGCACCACAATACAATAGAAGGATGGTTTCTCAACCTGAATAAAACTTCCTTGGCCTCAGAGGCCGCCAACTGCTGGAACCACTCCAATTGATCTGGGTACTGTGCACATGCATACATAAAATCCTGCCAAACCATTATGCCCATTTCATCACACGCATCATAGAAAGCCTCATCCTCGTAAATACCGCCACCCCAGACTCTTAACATATTCATATTAGCATCTTTAGCAAGCTTTATAAATGTGTAATAATCCTCCTTGGTTATTCGTGGCAAAAAGCTATCTGCAGGTATCCAATCAGCCCCTTTGGCAAAAATCTTTATTCCGTTTATTTCAAAGATAAAGCTTTCGCCAATATCATCTTTCTCACGAAGAAGTTTTACAACTCTTATACCTGATCTGAAATTTAGCTCATCAACAACCACATCTGCCATCGTAAGCTTTATGCAAATGTCGTAAAGATTTTGTGACCCTACACCATTTGGATACCATAGCTTTGGTTCATCTATCTTAAACGCCGCATCAATTTCACCGTATGTAATTGGGACAACTTTTCTACCGCATACTTCTCCATCATATGAAATAGTGACTTCCGCCTTTAGGTCAAAATCAGCAAAATACGATATAGAGGCAGAAACCCTTACATAAGCTGCGCCATCTTTCAACTTTTCTGTGTAAAAGAACGGTTTTTCAATTGCCGCATCTTTTATGACAGATATATATACATCTCTCCACAGCCCAACTTGAACCAATCTCGGGCCCCAATCCCATCCAAATGAATACTGCGCTTTTCTAATGTATGGTCTGGCCGATTCAAACGATGATTCCAGCTTCAGAGGACTGTCTCTTTCAATGCTTCTTATCGCCTTTGTTATAGATTGAAAATACACTTCTAAAACATTGTTTTTCTCTTTTATCAAATCTGTCACATCATATTCATAGGAAATAAACATGTTTTCAGCAGTGCCTAAATAATCTCCGTTAAGGTAAATGTCCGCCAACGTGTCGATGCCTTCAAACACCAACTTGATTTCGTCAAATTCATCAGGAAATTCAAAATCGAATTCTTTTCTGTAAATCCATTCTTTATCCTCTAACTTGTGACATTCAATTTCATTCATGCGATAAAACGGATCGCCAATCTTGTTTTGAGCCATTAAATCAAGCTGAATGCATCCAGGAACTTTACCTTCAAGCCAGTCATATGAAGTCGCTTCTCTAAATTGCCATGTACCATTTAATGAAATGCGATTTTCCATGTGCCTCCTCCTTTCCCATCAAAATTTTTCGTATTTGTTATTTGTACATATTATTCATGATTTATATATTTTATTTTATAGTTCAACAGCTTTTCCTGTTTCGCTTGATTTAAATGCAGCTTCTATTATCGAATAAACTCTTTTTACTTCATCTGGTTTTACTATAAGCTCCGCTTTTCCTTCGATCGTATCGCGGACATTTGCATAAAACTCTATCCACTCCGTATCTACATCTGGAAGCTCAAAATGATCTTTTACTTCTTCCGGCCTCGGCGCAAATGTGCGGGTCGGTCCTGCTGTTGTCTCTACTATTTCCGCATCAAATTTGTCTGCAAGCTTATTTAGCTTGACAATTTCGCCATGCCCTTCAAAATCATCTACTACCAATGTCCCTTTGTCTCCTCCAACAAACCATCTCGGCAATGGCTTTAAACAAAATGTCCCAACTTCTATCTGCGCAGATAACCCATTGTCAAATTTCATCAATAGTTTGAAATAGTCGTCTACATCTTTGTTTAATACGCTAAATAGTTCAGCGTATACTCTAACTACTTTATTGGGAATCATATATAGAATTTGGTCTATAAGGTGGACACCCCAATCTAAAAGCATCCCACCGCCGCACTCTTTTTTATTCCTCCAACCGTAAATCAATCCACCTGCACCGTGTACTCTGCTTTCGATTGTATAGACATCGCCAATCATGCCTAATTCTACGGCTTTTTTCACTTTATTAAAGTCTTTATCCCATCTGCGGTTTTGATGTACTGTAAATACTACATTATTCTTTTCTGCAGCCTCTATTATTTCATCTATTTCTTTCATCGACATTGCAACAGGCTTTTCAACTATGACATTCTTTCCAGCATTGGCTGATGCCACTGCAAGATCTTTATGCACATCGTTGGGAGTTGCGATTAATACAGTATTTACTTCCTCATCTTTCAAAAATTCATCCAAATTATCATATCCTCTAAGTCCAGCCTTTTTCGCTACATCGACTTGATATGCATCAATATCGTACGCCGCTACTACATCTACACATTTAACTTTTGGGGCGTTTTTATGATGCCACATTCCCATGCCACCATAGCCTATTATTCCAAGTTTTATTGGCATCTTTCTACCTCCTATTGTGATTAAATAAAAACATTTTATAGACAAGTAGACTCGACTACTTGCCTATGTAAAGTATTTATATGAATTGTTTCAAATGATCATACCCTAATTTCAATCCCTCTTTGACTTTTTCCTCGCTGCCTTCATACAGTGGGTCTTCATGCTCGATGCTTATAACTCCATCGTATCCTACATCTTTTAAGGCTTTTATGAACTTGTTCCAATCAACTTGGCCAAGGCCAGGCATCCTAAACCTCCAATAGCCTGTTTCGCCTTTTTTATGAAATTGCCTGTTAAATACGCCATACCATTCAAGCTTATCTTTGAAGATTTCAGCGTCTTTTGCATGTACGTGGAAAATTCTATCCTTAAATGCTGGCACAACTTTTACATAATCAATTAGCTGAAATAAAAGATGCGATGGATCTAAGTTCAGTCCAAAATTCATAGACGGTATTCGCCTAAACATTTCCTCCCAAAGCTCTGGAGTAAATGATATTGTACCAGGAAGTCCTTCTCTCTGCCAACCTTCCATTGGACAATTTTCGATTATGACTTTTACTCCTTTGCTTTCCGCATAGCTTACTATATCGCCAAAGACTTCTTCAAATTCGTCAAAATTTTCTTTTAAGTTTTTCTCGGGATTTCTCCCTATAAAGGTTCCAACCATAGATGTGCCTAACATTGCTGCAGCATCTATGCACTTTTTGGTGTGATTGTTTATAAATGCCCTCTTTTCAGGATTAGGATGTAAATTATTATCGTAGTATGCCAAAGATGATATAGAAAGACCTAAATCGCTCATGTATTCTTTTATCTTTTGAGCTTCTTCTTCTGTCAGCGTCTCTACATCTATGTCACAACTGGAATAGTCTCTGTCGTTTAGCTGTGGCCAGCAAGCGATCTCTAATGATTTAAAACCATTCTCTGATGCCCACTTTGCCTTATCCAAAAGTGGCATATTTCCTAAACAAACTGTTAAAAATCCAAGATGCATAATCTATCTCTCCTCACATTTTGTTTATATTATGAAAGCTTATCTTAGCACTTTCAAGGGGCGGTCTTTTGCAAACATCTTGTTCAACTATAAACCATTTGACACCTGCCTCGAGTGAAGCGTCTATAATATCCTTAATATTCATAATACCTTCGCCAATCTCAGCAAAATCCTTTGTTGCCCCATCCATGTCCTTTAGATGTACCAAGGGCACACGACCACTGTACTTTTTAATGTAACTTGCAGGATCTTCTCCAGCATATTTGACCCAATACGTGTCTATCTCCGCCTTCAAAAAATTTGAATTTGAATTTTCATAGATCAGATCCAACCCGTATTTTCCGTCAAAGTTAACGAATTCATGATTATGATTGTGATAACAAAAAATCAATCCTTTTTCTGCACACTTCTCTCCTATTTCATTAAAAAGTTTTGCAGTTTCAATGAAATCCTCTTTCGCCTCGTATTTGTTCCAAGGGCATACAATGTATTTGTTTCCTATTTCAAGGTTGTACTCTATTTCCTTGTCGAGATTACTTTTTAGCGCATCTAAACTTATGTGACTTCCAGTCGGAGTCAATCCAAGCCGTTCTAAATGTCTTCTCATTTCATTTGCCTTTAAGCCACCGTATCCTGCAAATTCTACGCCTTTGTACCCTATCTCAGCCACTTTTTCTAAAGTACCTACAAAATCGTCTTTCAATTCATTTCTTACAGTGTATAGCTGTAATGACAACGGCAAATCCATATAAATCACCCGATTTCATTAAAGTATACTGGCTTACCAGTTTTTGAAGATGTATATATTGCCTCTAATATCTGTGATACTACGTATGCTTCCTCTGGCTTTACAACAGGTTCCGTATCGTTTATAATGCTTTCTATCCACAACCTTGCCTCTAAGTCAGCAGCATCTTCTGCCTTTCCTTCGTAAAATGCTACGCCGCCTGAACTTAAATCGATTTTTGTAGTGTACAATCGCCCATTCATCTCTCCATTGATCCTAAGCCCATCTTTCATGTCAGCTCCACCTTCTGTCCCACACAATGTGGTCTTGGCTTCATCCACATCGAGAGAATTTAAGGCCCAACTGGATTCTAAAACGATCGTTGCACCATTTTCCATTGTTATAAAGCCAAAGGCCGAATCTTCCACCGTAAATTTATCAGGATCCCATGGTCCCCAAGCATTCGCTGCATTTCTTTTTTCAGCTAATTTACGGTATGTATTTCCGACAACGTATTTAGGCTTGTAATTGTTCATCATCCAAAGGGTCAAATCAAGTGCATGTGTGCCAATATCTATAAGAGGTCCTCCGCCTTGTTCTTCTTCGTTTAAAAATACTCCCCATGTAGGAACAGCACGCCGCCTTATGGCATGTGCCTTTGCAAAGTATATCTCACCTAAGACGCCGTCTTGGCATAATTTGTGCAGATACTGAGAGTCCGGTCTAAAGCGGTTTTGATACCCTATTGTCAACTTCTTTCCAGTTCTTTTTGCAGCATCCAGCATCTTTTTAGCATCATTAGCAGTCTTTGCCATAGGTTTTTCACACATGACGTGCTTTCCAGCTTCTAATGCATCAACTGTTATATCTGAATGTGATTTATTTGGTGTACACACGTGCACCACATCAATGCTTTTATCCTCTAAAAGCTTTCTGTAGTCATTATACGTTTTAGCACCATCTACACCATAATCTTTTGCAGCCTTTAATGCTTTCTCCTCTTTTACATCGCAAAAAGCAACCATTTCTACATTGTAAAGCTTTGACAGGGATGGCATGTGCTTGCCATTTGCTATGCCTCCACAACCTATTATTCCAACTCTTATCTTCTCTCCCATAAAAATTTCCTCCTTCATTTCACAGTAGAATGCCTTATTATCAATTCATGTTCTAAAACTATGTTTTCTTTATTACCTCCTTTATTTTCTATTTGCTTTATGAGTAGCTCCATCGCAGTACAACCTATATCGTACTTTGGCTGAGACACCGTTGTAAGAGACGGATTGTACATGGGAGCAAAACTTATATTGTCAAATCCAACAATGCCAATGTCATCAGGTACCTTCAAACCATTTTCACAACATGATTTAATTGCTCCAATAGCCATTATGTCTGATATGGCAAATATTGCTGTAATCTCTTTGTGATCATTTAAGAGACCTTGTGCTGCCCTGAAGCCGCTTTTAAATGAATAATCGCCGTACCTTATGTAGTCGGGATTAAAAGGAATTCCTGAATCCTCTAAAGCACTTTTATATCCTTCTTCTCTGTGTTTTGTGGACAAAAAATTATTTTTGCAGCTAATAAGTCCGATGTGCTTATGCCCTAATCCAATCAGATGCTTTACCGCCTTGTACGATGCTTTGTAGTTATCTATAGAGACGTGTGAGACATTTGCACCTTCTTTGTACTCGCAGCACTGCACAACAGCGTATCTTTCTCCTATCTCGTTAAGCTCATCCTTATCCATCTCAGGCGCCATGAAGATTACGCCGTCAGACAACCTGTTCTTTAAAAGCTCCAGGTACATCTTTTCTCTTTCAATGTTGGAATCTGTATTGCAAAGCATCACACCATACCCATTCTTTTGCGCCACATCCTCTATGCCTTTTACTATTCTTGCGTAAAATGGATTTGATATTGTAGGAAGCAATACCAGAACCATCTTAGTCTCCATCCTGCGGAGATTTCTGCCTAAAAGATTAGGATTGTAGTTTAGCCTTTTTATGACAGATAAGACTCTTTCTCTCGTCTCATCCGAGACGCCAGGACTGTTATTCAAAACCCTAGATATTGTAGCAACTGAAACACCAGCTTCTTTGGCAACATCTTTTATCGTTATCATGGCAGCTCCTTCGTAATTGATTACTATAATTTTAGGTGAAATTTCCTTGATTTTAACTCATTAATAACTCTTGCTAAAACTATTTTACGTAACGGATTACATAAATATCATAAATCAAGTTTTCCATCATGTCAATTTCAATAGCTGCTTCCAGTTTTATATTTCCAGCAATTTGACGTATCTACCTTCAAATAACTTTTATTTGCTTCCATTTTTGCGCAATTGAAACTTGTCCTAAAAAAAGCCACGCTCATGACGTGGCTTTTATCATTTAAGCAACTTCTTTAGCACTTTACCTGTTGGGCTCTTAGGAAGTTCATTGACAAATTCAAATATCTTAGGAATTTTGTATTTTGCCAATTTATCGTGCAAGAAGCTTTGCAGCTCTTTTCTGTCTGCAGTCTTTCCATCCTCCAACACGATAAACGCCTTTACTTCCTCTCCTTTGTATTTATCGCCGACTCCAATGACTGCAGCTTCTCTTACTGCAGGGTGCTCCATAATGGCTTCTTCTACTTCTCTTGGATATACATTAAATCCTCCCAAGATGATCATGTCTTTCAATCTATCAACAATGTAATAATAGCCATCTTCGTCTTTTTTTGCAAGATCACCTGTATGAAGCCATCCATTTCGCAAGGTTTTCGCTGTCTCATCAGGCATGTTGTGATAGCCCACCATTATGTTGGAACCTTTTAAAATAAGCTCTCCCACCTCACCAACTGGCACTTCATTGTCATCCTCATCTACTATTTTAGCTTCATTGCATGGAAGGGGAAGTCCTATGGAGCCTGGCTTTCTTATTTCATCAGCTCCAAGCGGATTCAGCAAAGCCACCGGCGCAGCTTCTGACAATCCGTATCCTTCAACCAAAGGGAAATTAAACTTTTCCTCAAAACCCCTTTGCACTTCTGGCGCTAACGGCGCACCACCTGAGATAGCAAGCCTTAATGCTTTAAACTGCCCTTTTTCCACCATTCTAATCAAAAATGCAAAAATAGATGGAACACCGCAAAATACCGTTATATCTTCATTTAAAAGCGTCTCCAACGTATCCTTCGGCATGAAGCTGTCTTTGATAGTAACTGTGCTTCCAAGGTACAGTGCCAGCAGCACATTTACCGTCCATGAAAAGCTGTGGAAAAGCGGCAGCACACACAAAAAGTTGTCATCTGGACCTAAATCAGATATTTCATCCATAGCTATCACATCAGCTTCAAAATTTCTATGCGTAAGCATAGCGCCTTTTGGCTTACCAGTTGTCCCAGATGTGTATAGGTATGTGCAGACCTCATCATCATTTATCTCAACTTGCTTAAAATCGTCATGTTTCATTATCTTTTGCTTTGTTTCATCATTTAAGACTACTATGTTTTTTAAATTTAGCTTGCCGAAAGCTGATACATCCACATTTTTAAGTACAACTGGATGCACTATAATCGTATCCGCTCCAGACTCTTTGACGACGTACTGGATTTCTTCCATAGTGTACATGAGGTTTAAAGGAATTGTAATAGCTCCAGCCTTAGCGGAACCTAAATACGCAAAAACAAATTCAGGGCAGTTTGGCATACTGAGTATGACTCTATCGCCTTTTTTGACACCTAAAGATTGAAGATAGGATGCATAGCTATTTACGTATTTAGGCAAATCGCCGTATGTTATTGTCTCACCTTTAAACTTTATGGCAACGTGATCCTTTAAATTTGCGTTTTTTTCATAAAATTGATAAATCTTCACATTAAAACCCCTTTTCTTAGAGAATTGCCGCACCTATTATTCCTGCATCATTTCCAAGCTCTGCCTTTCTGATGTCAGCATACGGCAGATCTTTGAAAAGTATATTTTTGCTTACTTCTTCTTTAAGTGGCTTTAGAAGGAAATCACCAGCATTGGCAACGCCGCCTCCTATGATGACAACTTCTGGATCAAGTATGTTTATGATATTAACGATTCCTATGGCAAGATGCTTTACGTAGTCATCAAATATGAGCATTGCCGCTTCGTCAAATTGTCTTGCAGCATCAATTACATTTTTAGCCGTTATGGATTCAATCTCACCGCCAGCCAATTTAAGTATAAGCGAATCGCTGTTTTCCATGACGGCTTTTTTGCCTTCTCTGATTAAAGCCGTCGCAGAAGCAAAAGTCTCAAGACAGCCAACCTTGCCGCAATTGCACAAAACCCCATTGTCGCCAATCACAATGTGACCCAGCTCAGGGGCAAAATGGTGCGAACCGTTAAACACCTTGCCATTTAATATATATCCAGAACCTACACCTGTGCCTAGAGTTATGGTGACAGACGAATTTGTACCTTTTCCAGCTCCAAATATGCCTTCTGCAAGTTCAGCTACATTTGCATCGTTATCCATGTTTATAGGCACATCGATGTATTTATGTATTTCCTTTACTAACGGCACCTTCGTCCAATAGAGATTTACAGCTCTTAAAACAATGCCTTTTTCATTATCAGCAACACCTGGAACACCAATTCCCATAGCCTCAATTTGAGATACATCAAGCCCACACCTTTTCACAAGCTCCAATGAAATTTCAGCAATATCTTTAGCAATGGCGGCATATCCTCTCTTAGGCTCTGTAGGCCTTGATCCTGTGGCTACTATCTTACCGTCTTTGTCGACTAATCCAACAGCTATGTTTGTCCCTCCTATATCAACACCAATCCTCATATTACACTCCTCCTCTTTAACTCAATATCTAAGTTTCCCTTTTGATTTTAAATAATCTTTAAATTTGCCTACATCTGTATTCAAAATATATTCATCTTCAATATTTGCGCTTTCGATTACTTCTAAAGCCTTGTCAAATCTTCCTACATCAAACGATATATGCGCATCGCTTCCAACACAAATCTTTATATTTTTCATTGAAGCCTTTTTGGCTATCAAAAGGCAATTATCATAGCTTCCGACTCTGGAAGATACAAAAGAACTGTTGTTTATCTCTATACACGTATCATGTTCCAATGCCGCTTCTAATACTCTGTCAACATCGATCTCAAACAAAGGATTGCCGGGATGACCGATGATATCTACATATGGATTTTTCATCGCATTAATGATGGCTTCAGTATTTGATTCTACATCCCTGTAAGGAAAACACACATCATGAAGGCTGGCAATGACGACATCCATCTTTTTTAAGATTTCATCTGGAACATCGAGACTTCCATCTCTATCCATTATATTTGCTTCAACACCTCTTAATATTTCAACGCCATATATCTCTCTTGGCATGACTTTTAAATTGCCAAAGTGAAAGATGTGTGGCCCACCAGGCATTTTTGGTCCATGATCGGTCATGCAGATAAGCTTAAGACCTTTTTCAGATGCTGCTTTGGCATTTTCCATTATCGTACTGTATGCATGTCCACTTGCTACCGTATGTGTATGTGTATCAAGTAAAAGATTCATCAGACTTTGCATCCCTTTCGAATATAAAAATTTAAAACAATCACTACAACAATTATATTTTATGTGGAAATCTGTTTCAACAATTTTTTATTAAGCTCATGGGCAGCGTTGTAACCCATTTGTTTCTGCCTATGATTCATGGCCGCGACTTCAACTATTATGGCAAGATTTCGCCCTGGCCTTACAGGTATAGTCAATTTTGGAACTTTTATGTCTAAAAACTTTATGTAATCGTCATCAAGTCCCAGCCTATCATAGTACTTGTCTTCATCCCATTCCTCTAATTGTATCACTAAATCGATGTTCATGTTGTCCCTGACTGAGCCAACACCGTAAAGCGTTTTTATATCAAGTATTCCTATTCCCCTTATCTCTATATAATGTCGTATTATATCGGGTGAACTTCCTTGCAAGACGTAATCACTGATTTTCCTGATCTCTGTTGCATCATCAGCCACAAGCCTGTGACCTCTTTTTATAAGCTCAAGGGCTGTCTCGCTTTTACCTATGCCGCTTTCTCCCAATAAAAGCACACCAACGCCATATACATCTACAAGATCTCCATGAATAGTAATCTGCGGTGCCAATTTTTCTTCCAAATAATTAATAAGTCTGCTTATGAATTTTGTAGATGATTCCTTTGTCCTCAACAGATAACGGCCATGCTTTTGTGCCGCATCTACGATTTCTCTTTTAATATTCAATCCCCTTGTGACGATTACGCAAGGCACAGGGTATTCAAAAAATTTATCAGCCCTTTCGGCTAACAAATCGAGAGGCATTTCGTCTATAAAAGCCGTTTCCACCATCCCTATGACTTGAACTCTCTCTTTAGCAAAATGCTCATAAAATCCCGAAAATTGAAGACCCGGTCTATTTACATCACTTGTGGTTATATCGATCTTTTCCTTAGCTTCTACTATGACTTCTAAGTTCAGATCTTTAATTAAATCCTCAACAGAAACACTTAACAAATCTATTACCTCCTAACCGGCACTGCTGACCTTTACATTAATTATATTATTTTATATCAAATATGTAAATAAATTACCTTATTTAATAAACTATTTGTCGCTAATTATTTTTCTTGTATAATAGACTTGAATCTAAAATTAAGGGTGAGCAATGTTGCTAAGAAATGATGTTTTGTTGATTTTGAAATCAAATAAAGGAAAATATACATCAGGTCAAGAGCTGTGCGACAAGTTAAATGTTTCAAGGACAGCAGTGTGGAAATGCATAAATGAGTTGAAGTCAGATGGTTACATCATAGGCTCCAAGCACAAATCAGGATATATTCTGATAGAAGAACCTGACGTAATAAACTACACCGAAATATCTCCACATCTAAAAACTAATTTTATAGGAAGAAACTATCTGTACTTTGACAGCATATCATCCACAAATGACTATGCAAAAGAAATAGCTTCAGACTCTCCTGACGGGACGACGATTGTTGCAGAAGAACAGACATCTGGAAGAGGTCGCATGGGAAGGCAGTGGGTTTCTTACAAAAAACAAGGCATATGGATGTCCATTATACTCAAACCGAATATAGCACCTAATGATGCAGTTAAACTGACGCAAGTCGCAGCAGTATCATTGGTAGACGCAATAAGAGAAACGACAAATTTGACGTCTTACATAAAATGGCCAAATGATATTATCGTGAATGGCAAAAAAGCTTGTGGAATCCTGACAGAAATGAATGGTGAAATAGACAAGATAAATTTTATAGTGGTGGGCATAGGAGTAAATGTCAATGTTGACAGTTTTCCAGTTGATTTGCAGGATAAGGCCACATCCCTTTCCATTGAGGCTTCGAAAAAAATAGATAGAAAGCTTTTAACGGCGTCTATGTTAAACAATTTTGAAAGGTATTATCGTACATTCCTTGATAAGGGATTTTTCAGCATTAGAAATCTGTGCAAAAAATACTCATTGACATTGGGGAAAGATGTAAAAGTCATCATGAACAATAAAGAATATGTAGGGCAAGCTGTTGACATAGGCGATGATGGCAGTCTCATCGTCGCATTCAAAAATGGCGAAAAAAAAGCGATAACATCTGGTGAAGTGTCGATAAGAGGTCTAATTGATTACGTATAATATATACTTTCAAATATACGCACTACACACTGAAGAATCAATTTTTTTTAGTCGAATTTATTAACATTTGATAGAACCTTTTATTTATTTGTTGAATAAGATAAAGTAAAAGTTATTCCAAATAAATAAAAGGAGGCGCAATATGAAAAAAATCATTTCACTTCTTTTCATTCTCATATTTATCATCTCTATAAGCGGCTGTGGAAAAGACCAAAAAAGCACAGCCGTAAACAAAGTAGAAACCGTAAAAGTCGCATTTGATGATTCTCCGTCTGAATCAGGCATAATCTTAGCTGACAAATTAGGCTTTTTCGCAAAACAAGGTATAAAAATCGAATATGTAAAATTTAATTCAGGCGCTGATGAGCTCTCAGCAATGGCATCAAATCAAGTTGATGTAAGCAGAGGGATAATAAACGCAGGACTTTTCAACGCTTGGAATAGCGGCATAGATATTAAGCTTGTAGCAGATGGAGGACATAATATACCAGGAAAAGGTTACTTTCAAATAGCCTTAAAAAAAGGATTAGGGCAGAAAGTCAAAGACTTTAAAGATTTGAAAGGTTTAAGGATAGCCATAGCGTCTACAGGATCAATAAACGAACTGTTTGTTCAAAAGGCATTAGAAAAAGGCGGTTTAACTGACAAAGATATAACATTTGTAGTCGTAGACTCTTTTCCGGATATGCTGACCGCTGTCGCCAACGGAAGCGCAGATGCAGCTATGGAAATAGAGCCTCTCATAACTAAAGGTGTAGAAGAAAACATCCTTGAATGGTGGAAAGACCCTGATGAGTACATTAAAGGCGAAGAAATATCCGTTTTAATGTACAGCCCAAATTTTTCTAAAAATAAAGATTTAGGCAACAGGTTTATGATCGCTTATCTGCAAGGCGTTAGAGCCTATAACGATGCATTTATTACAGGGAACAAAGACCAAGACAAGATAATAAGCATACTTACAAAATACACATTTGTAAACACACCAGAGACATTTAAAAAGATGAAGCCACCAGGACTTGATCCAAATGGTCACGTCTTAAAGCAAGGTGTTTTAAATGATCTCAATTGGTACATGAGCAAGGGAATGGTAAAAAAAGCACCTGACGTCAATAAATTTGTAGACGACTCGTACGTTGAAAATGCGTTAAAAGTTTTAGGGACTTATAAAAGCCCATAATCTGGCATAAGGAGTGATTCGCTTGAACAGCACCAACGTATTAAAAAAAAGCAATGCAAATACAAATGTTAAAAGCAAAAAAGATAAAAAACTCAAAGACGAGGCAAAATCCAACAAGTTTATACAGCAAATAGTATCGCCTATAGCCATTTTAATCATATGGGAAATACTGGCTGATTTGAAGTTGATTGACACCAGATTTTTCCCTGCTCCATCCATGATATTTCACTCGTTTATAAATCTTTTAACAACAGGCATACTCTTAAACGATTTGTCTGTAAGTCTATTTAGAATCATTGGCGGATTTATAGTAGGAGCTGTACCTGGGCTTATAATAGGGCTTACAATGGGGCTTTTCCCTATAATCAGAAATATATTAGACCCCATCGTAGCCGCCACATATCCTATACCAAAATTAGCCTTAATGCCACTTATCATGATAATATTTGGGCTTAACGACTTGGAAAAAATAGTCGTCATCGCCATAGGCACTTTTTTCATCGTCCTTATGAATACAGCAGCAGGTGTAATAAATTTAGATAAAATATACATGGATGTGGCAAGAAACTATGGAGCATCGAAAAAAGACTACTACTTGACAGTCGCCCTTCCTGGAGCACTGCCGATGATATTTACCGGCTTGAAACTCGGCATGGGAATGGCTCTTTTGCTCATAGTAGCTGCAGAAATGAACGGTGCAAGCTCAGGCATAGGGTATAGGATATGGGAATCTTACAATATATTTGACATACCTGCCATGTTCGTTTCCTTCATAATCATGTCAATATTAGGATACGTATTTACAATTATTTTGGATTTAATAGAAAAATTGATAATTCCTTGGAAGCACAGTTAACATATCAAACCAATCTCAATAAAGACGGTGATGTTTTATGAAAGATATTAAAGTCGAACTGAAAAATCTGACAAAAAAGTTTAAGATCAAGAAAAATATCGTAACTGCTTTTGAAGACATTTCTTTGCAAATCAAGGAAGGTGAATTTTGGTGCTTCGTAGGTCCCAGCGGATGCGGAAAAACGACACTATTGCGCGTATTAGCAGGACTTGAAACTCCCACAGACGGGACAATTTGCATTAAGCATGTAGATGACAGCAAGCCTCTTAACTCCATGGTCTTTCAAGAACACGCCATATTTCCATGGATGGATGTAAAAAACAACATAGCTTATGGGCTTAAAATGAGAAAGCTGAAGCCTAATCAAATAGATGATATAGTAGATTTCTATATCGATAAGATGGGTCTTACTCCTTTCAAACACGCTTATCCACATCAATTATCAGGTGGCATGAAGCAGAGAGTTTCCATCGCCAGGGCATTTGCCAATGACCCAGAAATATTGCTTATGGACGAACCTTTTGCAAACTTAGATGAGCAAAACAGAGTTCTCCTCCAGCAGGAACTTCTAAAAATATGGGAAAAAAGCGGAAAAACAGTCATATTCGTCACCCACAGCATAGACGAAGCCATATTCCTATCAGATAAAATAATGCTTATGACCAGACATCCTGGCAAAATAAAAAACATCTACGATATAAACATAAAAAGGCCAAGGATAATCGAAGAAATAAGATCGTCGCCGCAGTATGCAGATATATTTCAGGATATCTGGCTAAGCTTGCGCCAAGAGGTATCATATTCTTAATGATGCTTCTTTTGTTGTAGTATTCTTTAATTCCGTTTATCAATGACCTCTAAAATAATCATATACGGCATTAGCAGCTTTCTCATTCATTCCTTCAACTTTTTTAAGCTCATCGACTGTAGCATTTTTAATACCGTCGATTGTTTTAAAAGCCTCATACAGCGCTTTCATCCGCTTCTCGCCAATGCCTGGTATATTTAAAAGATCGCTTCTTAGCTTCTTGCTTTTTGTATCTTTGTGAAATGTGATAGCAAATCTGTGGGCTTCATCTTGAATTTCAGCCACAAGCCTAAAAGCCCTACCAGTCATAGGCATATCTATTTCTCCATCAGGCGAAACTAATCCTCTCGTCCTGTGCTTTGAATCCTTTACCATCCCATACACAGGAATGTCAACATTTAATTGCTGCAACGCTTCTATTGCTGTCTTGACATGACCCAGTCCACCGTCAACAAGAATGAGATCTGGCATAATGTGAAACTTAGCTTTCTCCTCTTTAAGCTCACCAGTCTCAATCTGCTTTTGTTCCTTAAGCCCGTGAGATATTCTTCTTGAGATGACTTCTCTCATGCTGCCGTAATCATCTTGCCCCTCAACCGTCTTTATGATGAACTTTCTGTACGACGATTTATGAGGTTTTCCATCTACAAATACGACCATCGATGCTACATTATCGGTTCCCCTTATGTTTGATATGTCAAAAGCCTCAATTCTCTCGGCATAGTCAATTCCTACAAGGTTAGATAGCTCTGATACAGCATCGTTTTTATGCCTCTCCATCTTTAAGTTTACGTCATTTTTCAAAGCTTCAAGGGCGTTCTCATATACCATATCTACCAGCTCTTTCTTCTTACCCCTTGATGGAACGACGATAGACACCTTATTTCCACGCTTTTCAGAAAGCCATTCCATCAAAACATCCTTTTCTTCCATCTCCACATCCAATATAATCTCTTTTGGCACATACGGTGCACTGTCGTAAAATTGCTTTATAAAAGACGCCATAATATCGCTTCTATCCATGTCATCAGTATTTTTCATAAAATAATGTTCTCTTCCGCTTACTTTTCCATCTCTTATAAAAAACACTTGAATACAAGCATCCTCTGCGCTTCTTGCCATAGATATTACATCTTGATCTTCTAAAGATGCAGAAACTATTTTCTGCTTCTCTGATGTCTTCTCGATTCCGTATATTTGATCTCTTAATTTTGCAGCCTTCTCAAATTCCATGTTTTCCGCTGCCTTTTCCATCTCTTCCTTTAGCTTTTTAAGCAGCACATCCCGCTTGCCTTCTAAAAACATCAATGCATCATCTGTCAGTTTTCTGTATTCCTCTTTTGTTATACGGCCTGCACACGGTGCTGAGCACAATCCAATGTGATAATACAGACATTCTCTGCCTTTGCCCATATCTCTCTCTATGTTTCTGTTGCATGACCTTAAAGGAAACATATGTCTTAAAAGTTTTATCGTCTCCCTTACCGCAAATGCGCTGCTGTAAGGTCCAAAATATTTAGCACCGTCCATTTCAACTCTTCTGGTGAATACAATTCTTGGATAGTCTTCATTTACAGTTATCTTTATATATGGGTAGTTTTTATCGTCTTTAAGCAATATGTTGTACTTAGGCTTATGCTTTTTTATTAAGTTGCATTCTAATATTAGAGCCTCCAATTCTGTATCTGTCACAATGTACTCAAAATCTGCAACATGCTTTACCATTGTTCTGACTTTTGGAAGCTGATTTGACTGATTTTGAAAATACTGCCTTACGCGATTTTTTAAGATGACAGCCTTTCCAACGTAAATAATCTTGCCGCTTGAATCTTTCATTATATAGACACCTGGTTTGTCAGGCAACAATTTTAATTTTTCTTCAATGTTTATCATATCATCACCTTAAATGGTATATTTACACTATATCAATAGCCTAAATACGCCTTCATGATTTCTCTGGCAATAGGCGCAGCAGTAGCTCCACCAGCGCCGCCATTTTCTATGATTACTGAGACGACGATCTTTGGATCGTCAGCAGGTGCAAATCCTACAAACCAAGCATGTGCTTGCCCATGTGGATTTTCTGCAGTACCTGTTTTGCCTGCGACAGTAATGCCTGGTATCTGCGCCGCCGTACCTGTACCTTGCTGCACAACACCTATCATAAGCTGTTTTATCTTATCAGCTACATCTTTTGTTATCGGATTTAGATATTTTTCGGGTGTCGTCTTTTCTAATATCTCACCAGTGACTGGATTTTTGACGTAATCCATAAGATATGGTTTCATGAT
Organism: Thermoanaerobacterium aotearoense; assembly: GCF_009905255.1. Lineage (NCBI taxonomy): Bacteria > Bacillati > Bacillota > Clostridia > Thermoanaerobacterales > Thermoanaerobacteraceae > Thermoanaerobacterium > Thermoanaerobacterium aotearoense. The sequence goes on from NZ_CP047602.1 coordinate 2,024,212, forward strand.
AACCCCGCCATTCGCAGGCGCCGAAGCCATCAAAGCCATCGTCAATGGCGTAACTAAAATCTTGCCTTGACCAATGGAACTTTCTGCTAATTGAACCTTGCCGTTTATCAGCGGAATTGATGGAAACTGATTTTTTTCAACAGGTATGTCAAATGGAACGCTGTCATTCAGTCCATACTTGTTGGCCATCGCTTCTAAATTCGAACGCCCCAGTTGAAGTCCTATCTTTACAAAAGAGGTATTGGAAGAAACGTAAAATGCCTTTTGAAACCCTATAGTCCCATAGGCTATGTTGTCATAGTTTGTGATCTTATTCCCATCAACTGTTACATACCCTATATCATTAAATGTTTGATTGTAAATGTCAGGTTTGTACGTCAAAGCAGCAGAGGCCGTTATAATTTTAAATATTGAACCTGGAGGGTACAATCCCTGCGTGGCTCTGTTTAAAACGACGTGGTCAGGGCTGTTCATCACGCTGCTCCAGTTTTCGCCTAAAGTATTTGGGTCGTAGGATGGGGACGATGCTAACGCCAGCACCGCGCCTGTCTTTGGATCTAAAGCCACCACAGCACCTTTTCTTCCACCTAAAAGGCCATACGCCAAATCCTGCAGTCTTTTATCTACAGTCAGTACCACATCATCCCCAACCTGACTTTTGCCTAAGACAGTCTCTCTTAAAAAAGTCATAGGATCTGTATTGATCATCCCCAACAGTTCTCTGTCGTACGTGTTTTCTATGCCTGTACTACCTTGTTGATATATCCTCCTGCTGTAGCCGATTATATCTGCAAAAGGCACGCCATCGAGATACTGCCTAATTTGTTCACCATTCACGATAGTGCTTTTTGCCAAGACATTGCCATTTCTATCATAAATGCTTCCCCTTAAAATCTTTTTTTCCTGTTCAATCAGCCTTTTGTTATAGACGCTGTATGAGCTTGTAATAAGTTTATTCTTTTCATACAATTGAAAGTACGAAAGGTACGCTATGAGGCTAAAAAAAAGAATTGAAAAGACGGCAAAAAGTATTTTAATGTTGCGGTTCATACTGTTCAACATCCTCATCCTCTCTTACTGCGATGCCGTTTAACATGCCCAATGTTATAAAGCTCATTACCATTGAACTTCCGCCGTAGCTTACAAAAGGAAGTGTTACGCCTGTCAGTGGTATGAATTTTATGACGCCGCCTATTATTGTAAAAACCTGTAAACTGAATATACTGATAAGTCCTATCGCGATCAAAGCACCAAATTCATCTTTGGCATCGAGAGCGACTTTTATGCCTCTATACATTATCACAAAGTAGACCAAGATTATAGCGACAGCTCCCAACATTCCAAACTCTTCACTGATGGCTGAAAAAATAAAATCGCTGGCCACAACCGGAATATATTCGGGATGCCCCATGCCAAGGCCCGTACCAAAAAAGCCACCTGCACCTATTGCAAAGAGAGACTGGGCGATTTGGTATGTCTTTCCAGGAACATCCATCCACGGATTTAGCCATGCCTGTATCCTTACTCGAACATGGTTAAAAAGAAAATATGAAATGACGCCTCCAATTCCTAAAAAAGCTGTCCCCACGCCTGTGTAAAGCACGCTTGAAGTTGCCACAAATATCATAAACATCGTTGTAAGGTAAAATAATAGCGCAGTGCCAAGGTCTTTTTCAATCACTAAAACTCCTACAATTAAAATTGTTATTGCGCCTATTTTTATTACGTCATTTGTAGTCTTATGGTCTTTTAAATACCTTGCAAGGTATATGATATAAATTATCTTTACCACTTCAGAGGGCTGTACTGAAACAGAACCAAACGTAAGCCAGTTTTTAGAGCCACCTATTTCCTTTCCAAATATAAACGTAGAAAAAAGCAAAATAAAGGATATTGCCAAATACACGTAGTCGCCGTACTTAACTTTGTAAAAAAAATCATAATGCAGAGAAGCGTATGATGAGGCGAAGTACAAAATAAAGCCTATAAATATCCAGGCAATTTGCTTCAATATCAAATCAGGGGCTACTCTGTATATCATTATGAGGCCCATCTCTGCCAAAAAAGAGCTTAATATGATAAGTTGGATTTCTCCCATCGGAAAAAGCCTCACGTGCAAATAATAAACGATGTAAATAAGCGGCAAAAAGGCTAACGTGAAGTAAATCGTGTCAAACCCTTTAGGTTTATGATATATAAAAAGCAACATAAACGCAATTACAAATATCAAAAAAATATCTTTCATAGCCTTAGAGCCAGTCTTAACATACTCTTCCATCAAATACCACCTTAAATCAAAAATCTGTACTCTTCATTCCCCAATTTTATTACATCTTCATTTTTCAATCTGGCGATGTTTTTTACGCGCCTACCATTTACAAATGTCCCGTTTGTGCTATTTAGATCTTGTATGATGTATTTTTTGCCTTTTTTTCTGATCATGGCATGTTTGCTGGATACATAAGGATTATCAACGACTATATCACAATCATCGGCTCTGCCTATTGTCGTCACTTCAAAAAGGTTAAAACTGCCCATGCCTGAAAGAGAAACCAACTTTGCCTTTGTAATCTCTCTTTCTTTTCTTACACCCTTAATGTCAAGGTAAATAATCTTAAAAACTCTGTACAAAAAAAGATATATAAGCAGTAATAATACATATTTTAATATGTTTGCTGCCAGTTGATACATAAAAACACCTCATTATCTGGCAAGAATTTTTTTCAAAAATTGCCCTGTATACGACAGGCTGTTTTCAGCCACTTCCTCTGGTGTTCCAGTAGCCACAATAGTTCCTCCTCTGTCTCCGCCTTCAGGTCCCATGTCGATGATGTAATCAGCAGATTTAATGACGTCAAGATTGTGCTCTATCACAATTACGGTATTGCCGCCATCTACAAGTCTGTTTAGCACGTCCAAAAGCCTATCGACATCTGCAAAGTGAAGACCTGTAGTAGGCTCATCAAGTATATACACCGTCTTGCCTGTAGAACGCCTTGATAATTCAGTCGCCAGTTTTACCCTTTGGGCTTCCCCACCAGAAAGCTGCGTAGAAGGCTGCCCTAACTTAATATAACCTAATCCGACATCATTCAATGTCTCTAACTTACTTTTTATCCTGGGTATATTGGCAAAAAACTCCAATGCTTCTTCCACTGTCATATTTAAAACATCAGATATATTCTTACCTTTGTATTTTATATCCAAAGTTTCTCTATTATACCTGTTGCCTTTGCATACTTCACATGGCACATATACATCCGGGAGGAAATTCATCTCAATCTTTATTATGCCATCACCACTGCAAGCCTCGCACCTTCCACCTTTGACGTTGAAGCTAAAGCGACCAGGTTTATAACCTCTGATCTTGGCATCTGGCGTATTTGAAAACAGCTCTCTAATAGGATCAAATACACCAGTATACGTAGCTGGATTTGATCTGGGGGTTCTTCCTATAGGTGACTGATCAATGTTTATGACTTTGTCTATATTCTCGATTCCTTCTAATGCATCATATTTCCCAGGCAAGTCTTTTGCTTTGTACAATTTTTGCGCCAACGCTTTATAGAGAATTTCGTTTATAAGGGTACTTTTGCCTGATCCAGACACACCCGTTATACATATAAGTATACCAAGCGGAAACGTGACGTCTATATTTTTCAAGTTGTTTTCAGCCGCACCGCGAATTGTCAAGTAGTTGCCATTGGGCTTTCTCCTCGTCTTAGGAACATCGATTTTTTTCTTCCCACTCAAGTATTGACCAGTAAGAGATTCTTCACATGCCATGATGTCTTCCACTGTTCCCGCAGCAACAATTTTACCGCCGTGCTCTCCGGGACCTGGACCTACATCGACGATGTAATCTGCAGCAAACATGGTATCCTCGTCGTGCTCAACCACAATCAACGTATTCCCTTGGTCTTTCAACTTTTTAAGGGAATTTAAAAGCCGTTCATTATCCCTTTGATGAAGCCCTATGCTGGGTTCATCAAGTATATAAGTGACACCTACTAACCCTGAGCCTATCTGGCTGGCAAGCCTTATCCTCTGAGACTCTCCGCCTGATAATGTGCCTGCATTTCTTGAAAGAGTAAGGTAATCAAGCCCTACGTCTTTTAAGAAATTAAGCCTTGCTTTAATCTCTTTAATTATTTGATGTGCAATAAACTCCTCCCTTTCTGTCAATTTAAGCTCATCCATAAATTGGAGAAGTTCTGTCACAGAAAAATCTGTCATCTTGTTTATAGGTATGCCGCCTACAGTGACAGCCAACACTTCGGGTTTTAGGCGAGCACCGTGGCAGTCAGGACATACGATTGGCCTCATGTACTTTTCTATTTCTTCCCGCATAAAGCTTGAATTAGTGGAATTATACCGTCTCTCCAAATTATTTACTATTCCCTCGAATCCATGCTTCTTGCCGTTTTTATCTTTCCCATACAGCAGCACATTTATCAAATCGTCGCTGTACTCTTCTAATGGAGTATTCTCACTATATCCATAGCTTTCTACAAGGTTTAAAATATTTTGATACGTGTAACTTTCCTGTGATACGATAAATCCAGAAAATACTCCATCTTTTAACGACTTGCTTCTATCCCTTATAAGTAACTCTGGATCGATTCTCATAAATTCTCCTAAACCGGCACACGTAGGGCAAGCACCGTAAGGACTATTAAAAGAAAACATCCTTGGAGAAAGTTCTTCAATGCTTATGTTGCAGTCAGGGCATGAATACTTCTCAGACATTGTAAAGCTTTCTTGACCTATGACGTCAATTGTGACGATTCCATCTGACAGCTTTAGTGCAGATTCTATTGAATCTGTAAGCCTTGACTCGATATGTGGCTTTACAATTATTCTATCTACAACAACCTCTATGGTGTGTTTTTTGTTTTTTTCTAATTTTATGTCTTCGCTTAAATCGTACATTATTCCATCTATTCTCACTCTGACGTATCCACTTTTTTTAATATCTTCCATGAGCTTCTGGTACTCGCCTTTACGTCCTCTTATGATAGGCGAAAGGACTTGTATCCTGGTGCCTTCATCCAACTTCATTATTCTGTCTACCATCTGATCAACTGTCTGCATGGAGATCTCTCTGCCGCATTTAGGGCAATGTGGTATACCTATCCTTGCGTACAATAGCCTCAAATAATCGTATATTTCTGTAACCGTCCCTACTGTAGAGCGAGGATTTCTGTTGGTAGTCTTCTGATCTATTGATATTGCAGGCGATAAACCTTCGATGTACTCCACATCTGGTTTGTCCATCTGGCCTAAAAATTGTCTCGCGTAGGCTGACAAAGACTCTACATATCTACGCTGTCCTTCCGCATATATCGTGTCAAATGCCAGCGACGATTTCCCTGAACCAGAAAGCCCTGTTATGACGACAAACTTGTCACGCGGTATTTCAACATCTATATTTTTTAAATTGTGGACTTTTGCACCTTTAATTACGATTTTATCTATTGCCAATTTGCTTCTTCCTTTCATGTGTGTGAAAAATTGCAATAGCAATCATATAGCATTTTTCATCATCTTTTGAAGTTCAAATATCTTATCTCTGAGTTTTGCAGCTTTTTCAAATTCAAGGTCTCTTGCAGCTTTTTTCATCTCTTTTTCAAGCTCATTTATCATTTTCTCAATAGACACCTTGTCTATTACTTCTGCCTTCTTCACTTTATAAGTGCCATTATCTTCAGCTACCTTTGTAGCCTCTATCACATCTCTTATGCCTTTTACAATCGTCTTTGGCGTAATGCCGTGCTTTTTGTTGTATTCCATCTGTATGGCTCTTCTTCTGTTGGTTTCATTTATGGCGTTTTTCATAGATTCTGTTACAGTGTCCGCATACATGATGACTCTACCATCGGCATTTCTCGCAGCACGGCCTATAGTCTGTATAAGTGAAGTTTCAGATCGCAAAAAGCCTTCTTTATCTGCATCAAGAATGGCAACCAAAGCCACTTCAGGCAAATCCAAGCCTTCTCTCAATAGATTTATTCCGATTAAGACGTCAAACTTGCCAAGCCTCAAATCCCTTATTATCTCCATTCTCTCTATCGTCTCAATATCCGAATGGAGGTATTTCACTTTTACGCCCATGTCCCTAAAATAATCTGTCAAGTCTTCAGCCATCTTTTTCGTCAAAGTCGTGACTAATACCCTGTATCCTTTTTCAACAGTCATTTTTATCTCGCTTAGCAGATCATCTACTTGCCCTTTAACAGGTTTAACAACTACTTCTGGGTCTACAAGCCCTGTTGGCCTTATTATTTGCTCAACAACCCTCTCAGAGTGCTCTAATTCATATGGCCCTGGCGTAGCAGAAACACATATAAGCTGATTTATCCTTTCTTCAAATTCCTCAAATTTCAGAGGCCTATTGTCAAATGCAGACGGAAGCCTAAATCCAAAATCTACTAAAGACTCTTTTCTTGCTCTATCACCATTGTACATGCCTCTAATCTGCGGTATTGTAACATGGGATTCATCGATGAACATCAAAAAATCATCAGGGAAATAATCTAATAGCGTATAAGGTGGGCTTCCAGCAGCCCTGCCTGATATGTGCCTCGAATAATTCTCTATACCGGAACAATAGCCAACTTCTTGAAGCATCTCGATGTCGTAATTAGTCCTCTGTTTAAGCCTTTCAGCTTCTAAAATTTTCCCTTGATCTTTAAGCTCTTTATACCTTTCTTCCAGCTCTTTTTCTATGCTTTCTATGGCTTTTTTCAACTTTTCTTTCGATGTAGCATAGTGTGATGCTGGAAAGATAGCCACATGGCTTCTTTCGCCGATTATCTCTCCAGTCAATACATCTATTTCTGTGATTCTATCGATCTCATCGCCAAAAAGCTCGATCCTTATTGCTTTGTCAGATGATGATGCTGGGAAAACCTCTATCACATCACCTCTTACTCTAAACTTGCCTCTCACAAAATTGATGTCATTTCGTTCATATTGGATGTCAACAAGTTTCTTCAAAATTTCATCTCTATCTTTTATCATGCCAGGCCTTAAAGAAAGCATAAGCTCCTCATAATCCTCCGGATCACCCAATCCGTATATACATGAAACGCTGGCAACAATAATAACATCTCTTCTCTCAAAAAGCGCTGCAGTAGCTGAATGCCTCAGTTTATCAATTTCTTCATTTATGGACGCATCTTTTTCAATGTAAGTATCTGTCTGTGGAACATAAGCCTCTGGTTGATAGTAGTCATAGTAACTTACAAAATATTCTACAGCGTTCTCTGGAAAGAATTCTTTAAACTCTGCGCAAAGTTGAGCCGCTAACGTCTTATTATGTGCAATTACAAGTGTAGGTTTATTGACATTCTTTATGATATTTGCCATAGTGTATGTCTTGCCAGAACCGGTGACCCCCAATAGCGTCTGACACTTAAGGCCCATGTTTACGCCTTCTGTCAATTTTCTTATTGCCTCCGGCTGATCACCTGTAGGCTTATAATCTGATACAAGTTTGAACTCACTCATTACAAACACCTTCTATAAACATTCCCAAGCATTTTATAATATTATACCATATATAAAAAATCAACACAAACATATGTTTTTAGCCGGCACAGGCCGGCTTTCAACATATCTTTACTACACCATTTATGTATTTGGGAACAATTGAAAACATATCTATTGTTGTGCAAAACTTCACATCATCGTGATAACCTAATTTTTCTATCCTGTTTAAATGATAACCGTATTTCATTATGTCTAAAACATTGTCTTTAAAAGATTCATATAGAAAATATGACGCCTTTGACAAATCATCACTTTCATACGGCTTTAGTTCTTTAAGCTTATGCAAAATAGCGCCAGCAGTTATAATATCATCGATAGAGAATTTTCCCTCGGTGCCAGCGCAGATGATTACTACATCTTTATCTTCTCTTTGGATGTATTCTGCAATAGATGAAACATTTAAAAGGCACCCAACAACGACATCATCTGATGAAGAAGCTTTTTTTAAAGCCCTCGTACCATTAGTAGTCGTCAATATGATAGTTTTTCCTTCTACAACATCTTTTGAATATTCCAAAGGCGAGTTGGAAAGATCAAACCCATCGATTTTGACGGCATTTCTCTCCCCACCTAATAATATTTCGTCTTTGTCAAAATTGCAAGACAGGTTTACAGCCTCTTCAATATCGGCTACTGGTATAACCTCTTTTGAACCATTGACAAGGGCTGTCGTTATGACACTGGTAGCCCTAAGCGTATCTATCACAACCACCAATTTACCTTTCAATGTTTTATCAGAAACCGCATTGTATGTTTCATAAGTTTCTACAAACATCCGCTTTACCTCCTAATGCTTTTTCGTAAACTTTCGCAACAAGCTTTTTATCAAACCTCCATTTTCCATCTCACTTATGCTGTATAAATTATCCGGATACTGCGGTACGATAAGAAGTCCAAGCCAATTTATCCCCTTGCAATTTCTGTATTCATATCTGACAAAACTGCCATCAGTCTCTCTTACTGTAATAAACAATATGGTTGGATTTGTTGAAAGCAGTCTTTTAATGTCATCTTCACTGTTAATCTGAATATCATTTATCTTTAAAACTACATCGCCTGGCTTTATCCCAATTTGTTCAGCAGGAGAATTTTTTACTACAGACAGCACCATCAAACCAGTATCTTGGTATTCAAAAAGCGGTTTTTTCGTCTTTTCTTCCCTCTGCCCAATTATAATGATTAACTCGTGCGCCAATGGTCCAAAGATAGCCGCAATCCATTTGAAAATATATATTTTAATGCTTAAAAGAGATAAGCCTATCAATATTAAGCTAAAGCCCAGAAGCCTTATGGACGATCTATGGGCTCTTTTCTTAGGCATCTCTGTAAGAGCTATATCTCCATATCCGAGTGCAGCAACTACAGGCATCATTATAAATACAATATTTTTCAGATTCGAAGAAGGCCCTAATAGAGGCCACCAATCAGGCATGTTTATGGATGATGCACCACCTAATATGGCTGTCGTCGTTGACAAGGCAATAAAAGGTATAGGCCAAAATTTCTGCATCGTATATCCACCGGCAACATTGCCGTTTTTTAGCCTTACAAACACAGGTATGCTGTTTGCTGAACCATCCAGGTAAATGAGTATGCTTTCCATGAGATGGAGAATGCCCACTATAGCCATAAGCCCCGATACATTTACGTTTGGATATCCAATCATCAAGCTAATAAGTGATACAATCCCACCAGCGTAAGAAAAGCATATATACCTCGGATTTATCAGCATAAGCAGTATTGCAAGCGGAAATACGTACTCTATGCCAATATTATCTATTGTTATTCCTAAAAAAACTATCACTATGCTACCCAAAATGCCTATCAAAAAGCCATATATGACAGAATCCAAAACCTGATCTTTAAGGGATGTTTGCTCTTTTCCCACCATCTGCCTTTCAATCTCTACATTCCTCTTGTACTGAAAGTAGATAAAAGCGACGACAAGCCACATGAAAGGGTTTAAGATCATCAACGCAATAGATTTAATTATAAGCCATATTAAATTAATGTATATCATATAAACACCTTATTTGATCTCTGATTTTACTATGTCGTATGCTTTTATAAGCTGTGTATCGCCTTTCAAATCTGGTGTATCCGTCACGACATAGTTTTTTGGAAGCTCAACAACGTAGTTTGGCTCAATGCCCTTCCCTTGGATGTTTACACCGCTTGGAGTATAGTATCTTGCAGATGTATACTTAAGAGCAGTACCATCGCCAAAATCTATGACAGATTGTACCAAACCTTTGCCAAATGTCTTTGTGCCCACAAGCACTCCAACTTTTCTGTCTTTTATTGCACCTGACAGTATTTCAGAAGCGCTGGCACTTCCACCATTAACAAGGACAGCTATTGGCTTTTGCAATCCTGGCCCTTTTGCATATATCACTTGGTTGTCCTTGCTTTGTCTGCCTTTTGTAGATACTATAAGGCCCTTTGGCAACAGTTCATTAGCGATATTGACACATTGCTCCAATATGCCGCCTGGATTATCTCTTAAATCTATGATAAGTCCTTTTAATCCCTGCGATTTAAGACTATCAAGAGCCTTTGTAAAATCAGCAGATGTGTTTTCATCAAACATCGTCATCTTGATATAGCCTATGTTGCCTGGCAGCATAGTGCTGCTTACCGTCTGCAATTTGATTATTTCTCGCGTCAAAGTCTTAGTAATAAGCTTATTGTCTCTCATCAAAACAAGTGAAACCTTCGTGCCTTGAGGGCCTTTCATCAAAGAAACAGCTTTATCTAAATTATTTCCATTAACCTTAACATTGTCTACAGATACTATTATATCACCAGATTTTATTCCAGCTTTCTCTCCCGGCGTCCCTTTCATCGGTGAAACAACTACAATATGCCCATCTTTGTCAACTGAAACCACGATACCAACGCCTGCATAAGAACCTGTCGTCTGTGTCGTGAAATCTTGGTAATCTTTCTTATCCATGTAAACTGTATATGGATCTCCAAGGGAACTGGCAAGCCCCTTTATCGATCCATCCACAAGTTTAGATTGATCTATCTTATCGACATAATCATTTGTCAGTATGTTCTCAACTTGAAAAAGCTTGCTGTACTGCTTAATAAGGTTGTACTCTTCTCTCGGCACAATCACCGAACCACCGTATGCAAGTGGTACAAGCCTTGTGAGGTAAAAAGTCATTATGCTGCTTACAAATACAAGTAAAACCGCACCAGCAACCATTCTTTTTTTATTCATATATTTATCCATTCCTTTCTTTAAAGCCAAAATATTAAACTGCCAAATATCAAAACAGTTCTCTAAATTATATGATGTTACATCTTATTATACAATAATATGGTGACAAAAAAAATAGACCGGTTATTTTAACCAGTCCATAGGATTTACAGGTACTCCATTTTTTCTTACTTCAAAATGGCAGTGAGGTCCTGTCGACAATCCAGTGCTGCCAGCTTTTGCTATTTGTTGGCCTCTCTTCACCGTTTCACCGACTGTAACTAAAAGTTCAGAGTTATGACCGTATAAAGTAGTTATGCCACCGCCATGATCGATTATTACCGCGTTTCCGTATCCACCATAATATCCTGCGTATATGACTTTGCCATCTGCTGCAGCAACTATAGCTGCTCCATATGATGCGGCTATATCAATTCCTGTATGCATTATATATTCATGCAAAATAGGGTGATACCTTGTGCCAAACGGCGATGTTATTGTTGAACTGCTGGGAACAGGCCATCCAAGCTTTCCTCCTGTATAAACTGTGTTAGAGGACTGCAATTTGGCTATGGTGCTCTCCAATTGCTTTGACTGCTCTAAAAGAGCCTTTTCTTGCTCCTCATATAGCTCTTGTTGCCTCTCTAAGTCTCTCATGAATCCTTCCCTTGATGACAAGGCAACTTGAATATCTCTTTTTCTGGCCTCTACCTGATTTTTGTAATTTTCTGCATCCTGCTTTGCCACAGCTAACTGTTTCGTTTTTTCTTCAACAGTCTTTCTCTGCTGCTGATACGAATTTAGGAGATTGACATCAAACCCAACAAGCCTTTCTACTAAATCAAGCCTTGTTACAAAGTCAGCAAAGCTTTTTGCACTTAAAAGCACATCAAGATAACCTGTTTCTCCACCGCTTATGTACATGGCCCTTACTCTTTCTTTCAATATATCCCTTTGACTTTCTTCCGTCTTTTTGGCCGTATCAAGCTCTTGCTGTGCTATATTTAATTTCGCTATCGCATCGTTTAATTTCGCCTCTGCATCATTAAGCTGTTTTGTGGTATCATTCAACTTCATGTCGAGATCTTGTATTTCCTTTTGTATATCCTGCTTTTGACTTGCAATCTGGTTCTGCTTAGCCTTGTTTTGATTTATAGCGCTTTGAACATTGTTTAATTTGTTTTTTGCGTCTTGCAGTTGGTCAGCTCTGGGAAATGATGTCGTAAGAAGCATCACTGAAATTAATAATGTAAAAATTATCTTCCTCCATTTTCCTTCCCTCAATAATATACCTCCTCAGACATTTAAAAATCTCTTTATAGATATGCCACTGCCAATGGCGCCTATTAAGGAACCCATAGCCAAAAAGTACACAAGTGATTGCTTTATCACGACACCTGCAGGAAGAAGTGTAAATATAATCAATTTGTTGTTCACAAGGTCTGAAGCATATCCGTATATAAAGCCCAATATAGCTATAGCCAGCACTGAACCGACAAGCCCTAACACAATGCCTTCTACAAGGAATGGCCACCGGATAAACCAATCTGTAGCGCCAATATACTTCATGATGTTAATCTCCCTGCGTCGTGCAAACACTCCTAATTTAATTGTGTTTGAAATTATTACAACTGAAATTATAAAGAGAATAAGTATTACAAAGAGGCCAACTATTCTTATTATCTTTATAATTCCCAGCAGTTTATCTACCACATCTTGTCCATAACTTACCTGAGTTACACCATCAATCTTTTTTATCTCTTCTGACACTTGCTTCATCATGTTTGCGTCTGTCACTTTGACAATAAAAGACTGTGGCATCGGGTTGTCATTTTCCAAACCATTTACTAAGTAACTTTTGTCTCCCAATTGCTTTTTAAAATTGTTGAGAGCATCTTTTTTAGACTCAAATGTTATAGACTTTACGCCGCTTATTGCCTTTATCTCTTCACCGACTTTTGCCACTTTAGTCGCATCATAATTATCATTTATGAATGCCTTAAGCTCCAATTGCGATTCAACTTGATTCGCCATAGAATCCACATTAAGTATGATTATCAAAAACAGCCCTAATATCAGCAGTGCTGCCGTAACAGAAGTAATTGACGCAACTGTCATCGCTCTATTCCTTCTGACATTTGTAAGACCTTCTCTTATGTAATATGCTGCAGTATTAAGCTTCATATCCGTAAACACCTCTCATTTCGTCTCTTACTATATTTCCCTTTTCAAGAGCAATGACCCTTTTCTTCATCGAATCAACAATATCTTTCGCATGTGTAGACATTATTACAGTTGTTCCCCTTTTATTGATTTCAGACAGCAACTTTACTATCTCCCAAGACGTATCAGGATCTAAATTTCCCGTAGGTTCATCAGCCACAAGAATCGAAGGCTCATTTACAATCGCCCTTGCAATTGACACCCTTTGCTGTTCGCCACCAGACAATTGCTGCGGATACGAATTAGCTCTTTCGCTTAATCCAACTAAAGACAAAACCATCGGTACCCTTCTTCTTATATACTTAGGCTCGGCTTCCACAATCTGCAGTGCAAATGCTATATTCTCATACACTGTTTTATTCGGCAAAAGTTTAAAATCCTGAAACACTACTCCGATGTTTCTTCTTAAATACGGTACTTCTTTTCTTTTCAACTTTGTTATATCTTTTTTATCTACAAAGATACTTCCTGTAGTAGGAATTTCTTCTCTCAAAAGAAGCTTTAATATCGTAGATTTCCCAGCACCACTTGGCCCCACCAAAAAGACAAACTCACCGTTGTCAATCGTAAAATTGATATTTGAAACGGCGATAATGTCATTTTTGTACTTCTTTGAAACCCCAACAAATTTAATCATTTCCTGCAACATTCCTTTCGAAATTGTTTTTACTATGGCAAAAATTTCGCAAACGTCATTAAAACTTTAAGTATTACGGCATCATTAAACTGTTTAGGATCAAATCCTGTCAACTTATGTATCTTATCCAATCTATAAACTAAAGTGTTTCTATGGATGTACAAATCTCTTGATGTCTCGCTCAAATTCAAACTGTTCCTGAAAAAAGCATTGAGAGTCGTAACAAGTTCATCGTCATTGAAATAATCTAAATTGCCGTCTGTAAAAGCCATAAGAAACCTCTTAATATCATCATCTGAAAGCTTCAATAACAGCTCCTCTAAAGCATAGCTTCTGTAAAAGTAAATTCCTTTCTCGTTGTTATCAATTTTTTTCCCAAATTTCAATGCTGTAGATGCTTCATCATAGCCTTTGCTTATCTCTTTAAAATTGTAGGCTTTGTTTGAAACACCCATATCTATCCTAATATATATTTCGGATTCTATCGTATCCTTTAAAGTCTTTGCAGCCATATCAACGTCCGTTAAAGCTGTCTCTACAAGCAAAACAGCAAATCTATTTTCACTTAGAATGATTGTTTGATAGCTATTCTTTTCAAATATGTGTCCCACCATTTTATAGGCATCATAAATCTGCTCACTTGACTCGATTATTATAACTCTGTAAAGCTCTTTTTCCTCGATTTTAAATTTTTGAAAGTAATATTCCATCTCATCGTCTTTTAAATCACCTAAGAGAAGCTTTAAAAGCAAGTCCTCTTTCGACAACTGATTTGCCATGTGTTCAAAGCTCATTGACAACAGCATGACAATGTTTCTCGCCTTCTCACCAGTACCTTTAACACCGACAGTCAAAAAACGCCATCCGTTTACAAATATGTTGTAGAAAGTCATGGCTTGACATTCGTATACATCCTTTTTGTCTATAAATTCTCTGTTTACGACAAAAATTCCTTCTTTTTTTAAAGAATTTTCTTCACCTGAAAAAATCAATTTGCCATCTTTATCAATGAGATATATTGGAACATCTACATATCTTTGAAAATCTCTAACGGCTTTTTTAATATTATCGTAAATACTCATACAATACCACCTTAATATAAAGTATATAATAATTATACAATATTTTGTAGTAGAAAAAATAGGCATTGTAGAAATTAACAAAATTTTGCCGTAAAATGTCACAAGCGTTTTTTATCAAAACAACTTCATGAATTTCTACATTTTTGTATTGCAATTTTCAAAAAATGTAATATAATATTGATAACACTCTTATCAAGCTAAAAATTTGGCTTCAAACGGTTTACTGTAAGAATATGCTGCAGTAAACTTTTTCTAAAAATTGCAGTTTACAAAAAAAATATTGCACATAAAAAATTTTAAGGGGGTTATAAAATGTTGAAAGAAGGAAATATAAGGATACCTTCTGGATGCGCTATTAGCGGCATAATAGATAGATCTGGAGCAGTTTTTTCTGGCCAGATAATTGCCGATTCGATTGCAACGATGCATGATAGATCAAACGGTCTCGGTGGTGGTTTTGCTGCCTACGGCATTTATCCTGAGTTTAAAGAGCATTACGCATTCCACATGTTTTACGACAACACAAAGGCAAAACAGGAAACGGAAGAGCTCCTTAAAGCAAATTTCGTCATAGCTTACGAGGAAAAAATACCTACCAGAAAAACAGAAAGCATAAAAAATGCTCCTCTTATCTACAGATACTTTGCATTGCCTAAACTTGAAGTATTAAATGCCAATGAAATTACCGATGAAGATTTCGTCGTTAAGTTTATCTTCAATGTAAATAAAAATGTGGATGGAGCGTATATATTCTCCAGCGGCAAAAACATGGGTGTCTTTAAAGCAGTTGGATATCCAGAAGATGTAGCCGAGTTTTACAAATTGGAAACTTACAATGGCTACATGTGGACAGCTCATGGCAGATTTCCTACTAACACTCCTGGATGGTGGGGCGGTGCACATCCTTTCAATCTTTTAAACATTTCAGTAGTGCACAACGGCGAGCTTTCTTCCTATGACACGAACAGAAAGTACTTAGAAGAATTCGGATATTCTTGCACACTCCAGACAGATACCGAAGTCGCTGCGTACATCTTCGATCTACTGTTGAGAAAGCACAATCTCCCAGTGTCTTTGGCAGCAAAAGTCGTAGCGTCACCTCTGTGGAATCAGGTAGAACGCATGTCTTTAAAAGAAAAAGAGCTTTATCACAGTCTCAAAATAATATACAGCAAGGCTTTATTAAATGGTCCTTTCTCATTGATCGTAACATACGATAATGGTTTCATCGCCATCAATGACAGGATAAAATTAAGACCATTAACAGCCGCAAGCCACGGCGATGTAATTTACGTCGCAAGCGAAGAATCAGCTATAAGGCAAGTCTGCAAAAATCCTGATAGAGTATGGATACCTAAAGGTGGAGAGCCTGTAATTGCAGAGATCGACCAGCAAAACGTATCTGAGATTTTCAATAAAAAGGAGGTTACTGCATGAGCCTTAATTACCTTACGCCAGAATTTAAAGTAATAAGAGATTACGATAAATGCATAAACTGCAAAGTCTGCATGAGACAATGTGCAAATGAAGTACACAGCTATGATGAAGACTTAGGCAAAATGGTAGCTGACGATTATAAATGCGTAAATTGCCAAAGATGTGTCGTAATGTGCCCTACGCACGCTTTAACGATAGTAAAACATCCTCAAGTTTTCAGAGAAAACGCCAACTGGACTTACGATGCCATAAGAGATATATACAGACAAGCAGAAACAGGGGGCGTTCTTCTATCGGCCATGGGCAACGACAGACCATATCCTATTTACTGGGATAAGATGGTGATTAACGCAAGTCAGGTTACAAACCCTTCTATAGACCCATTAAGGGAGCCAATGGAGTTAAAAATTTTCATAGGTAGAAAGCCAGATAAGATAGAATTGGACGAAAATTTAAACGTAAAGACAAAAATGCCTCCACAGCTAACATTAAATTACCCTATAATGTTTTCTGCCATGTCGTATGGTTCAATAAGCTACAATGCTCACGCATCACTGGCAAGAGCAGCAAAAGAATTAGGCATATACTACAACACTGGTGAAGGCGGTCTTCATAAGGATTTTAGAAAATACGGTCCAAATACAATTGTTCAAGTAGCATCAGGTAGATTTGGAGTTGATAGGGAATACTTAAAAACTGCTGCAGCAGTTGAGATAAAGATTGGTCAAGGGGCAAAACCTGGAATTGGTGGCCATTTGCCTGGTGAAAAAGTAAGCGAGGACATTTCTGAAACAAGAATGATACCTGTAGGCAGCGACGCCATATCGCCTGCGCCACACCATGACATCTATTCAATTGAAGATTTAAGTCAGTTGATATATTCGCTAAAAGAAGCAACAGACTACAAAAAACCTGTCGGTGTAAAGATAGCTGCAGTCAACAATGTGGCAGCCATAGCATCTGGCATTGCAAGAGCCGGTGCTGACTACATCGCTATAGATGGCTTTAGAGGTGGTACAGGTGCGGCTCCAAAGCGCATAAGGGATAATGTAGGAATTCCAATTGAGTTTGCCATCGCATCAGTAGATTCAAGGCTTCGCTCAGAAGGTATAAGGCACACCATCTCCCTCATCGCAGCAGGCAGCATAAGAAGCAGTGCTGACATAGTAAAGGCAATTGCGTTAGGCGCTGATGCCGTTTATATAGGTTCTGCAGCACTTATTGCACTTGGTTGCCATATGTGCCAACAGTGTTACACCGGAAAATGCAATTGGGGAATAGCCACTCAAGATCCTAATCTCGTAAAAAGATTAAACCCTGAAATAGGATACAAAAGGCTTGTAAATCTCATTACAGCTTGGGGCCATGAGATACAGGAGATGCTTGGCGGTATGGGTATAAACGACATTGAAAGCCTAAAAGGCAACAGGCTTATGCTAAGAGGAATAGGCATGACTCAAAAAGAACTGGATGTATTAGGCATACTGGCAGCCGGAGAATAAAATCTTTTAATATTGCATTTATCAACTATTAATCTATCATATTGAATGAAAGGATTGAAATATATGAAGAAGGTTTATGCCAAGGAAGAAGTTTGCGTCGGATGCAAACTTTGCGAGGTATACTGTATAACATCCCACTCCAAGTATAAAGATGTTTTAAAAGCTTATAAACTCGACAGCAATCGTCCAGCGCCAAGAATTGTCGTGGAAGAAAATCGTCCATTATCCTTCTCGCTGCAATGCAGACACTGTGATGATGCTCCATGTGTAAAAGCTTGTATAACAGGCGCAATGCAAAAAGATCCTGTAACAGGTGTTGTAACTTGTGACACCGATAAATGCGTAGGATGCTGGACATGCGTCCTCGTCTGTGGATTTGGGGCAATCGTAAGAGATACAAACAATAAAATCGCTTCAAAGTGCGATCTATGTGCAGAAGCTGGTGAACCTGCCTGTGTAAAAAACTGTCCTAACGAAGCTCTTGTCTATGAAGGAGGTATTTAGATGAATATAGTAATAATCGGAAACTCCGCTGCAATGGTTGGGGCAGTGGAAGCCATCAGAAAATACGACAAAACGTCAAATATAATCGTCATATCTGATGAAAAATACCACGTGTATTCCAGACCTTTAATATCGTATTACCTTGCAGGAACAGTTACAGAAGAAAAAATGGCTTACAGAGACAAGGATTTTTACCAAAAAAACAATGTGAAAGCCATTCTTGGTGTAAAAGCAGTATCTATTGATGAGAATAAAAAAAATGTCATGCTTGAAAATGGCGATTTTGTATCGTACGATAAATTGCTTATAGCAACAGGTGGCAAGCCTTTCGTCCCTCCGATAAACGGCCTTGAAAAGAAAAACATCCAGACATTTATAAAACTTGACGAAGCAAAAAACTTAAAATCCAGCGTCAAACCAAACTCAAAAGTGGTCATCGTCGGAGGCGGACTTATAGGATTCAAGGCTGCAGAAGGACTTCATGAATTAGGAGCAGACGTCACTATCGTCGAGCTTGCTGACAGAATTTTAAGCACTATCCTTGACAATGAATCTGCGTCTATAGTAACAAAGAGGCTTACAGGCGACGGTATAAAGATCAAGTTAAACACAACAGTAGATGAAATCATAGGTGACGACTATGTAAAAGAAGTCCATCTAAAAAATGGTGAAACATTGCCTGCCGACCATCTCATATTTGCAATAGGCGTAACTCCAAATGCAGACATCGTAAAAGGAACAGCTATAAAAGTCAACCGTGGTATATTGGTAGACAAAAATACGAAGACTAATCTTGACGATGTATACGCTGCTGGAGATGTCGCTGAAGGATACGATATGCTTATCGATTCAAATAGAGTCGTGCCCATATGGCCCAGTGCATACATGCAAGGAGAGATAGCTGGTCTAAACATGGTAGGCGTTGAAAGTACCACAAAAGGTACATTCCCCATGAATTCCATAGGATACAAAGATACCTACATCATTACAGCCGGAATCATAAATCCTCCAGATAGCTCTTATGATGTGATTACAAAAGCAGATTATGACAAAAACTCTTATAAAAAAATTGTGCTTAAAGGTAACAATATTGTAGGCTTCATACTGATAAACGATGTTGATAGAGCAGGAATATACACCGGACTAATAAGAGATAGAATCGACGTTTCGCCATTTAAAGATCATCTTATGAAAGATGATTTCGGATACGTGTATTTCCCTAAAGACTTAAGAAAGTCAAAAATGTTGGATCTGGAGGTGCATTAATGTGAGGACAATCGATGCAAAAGATATGCATTACAAAGACTTAAACGAAATGATAAAAGAATTAGTCAATGCAGGAGAAGATGTAATAAACTTAAAAAACGTAAACGGACAAAGGTATATAGGAGATAACTTAAATGGCAGTACAAAAATAAACATAGAAGGTACGCCAGGAAATGACTTAGCCGCATTTATGGACGGATTGACGATTGAAGTGTTTGGCAATGGCCAAGACGCCATCGGAAACACCATGAACGACGGAAGCATAATAGTCCACGGTCATGTTGGAGATGTTGTTGGATACGGCATGAGAGGCGGTTCCATGTATATAAAAAACGATGCCGGATACAGAGTAGGTATCCACATGAAGCAGTACAAAGACAAAGTTCCAGTAGTCGTAATAGGTGGAACGCCAGGAGACTTCTTTGGTGAATACATGGCAGGCGGTTGTATGATAGTGTTAAATTTAAGCAACAAGAAAGATATCGTGGGTGAATATTGCGGAACAGGAATGCACGGCGGTGTCATATATTTAAGGTGCAACGACGTAGAAGATTACAAGCTTGGAAAAGAAGTCATAAAGGAAGAAGCGACAGAAGAAGATTTAAAGGAAATAAGCAAATACATCAAAAATTTTTCATCGTATTTCAAGTACGACTACGATAAAATCATGAACCACAAGTTTATAAAGTTGCATCCTGCAGGTCATAGACCGTACGGAAAACTGTATGCATAAATAAAACCCATAGGAAGAATAATCTCTCCTATGGGTTTTATTGCTTTATCTATTTAATATCGTCTGCTCTGTCTGCTTGTCAAACAGATGGAGTTTATTTGTATCAAGACCGATTTTGATTATATCGCCAGCCTTTGCTGTCGATCTTGGATCAACTCTCGCTGTAAGCGGCTGTCCTTGCAAATCAAGGTAGAGATATGTTTCAGAACCCATAAGCTCTGTAACATCTACTTTAGTCTCAATAACGCTATCTGGATATGCTTCAAGGAAAACTTCCTCGTCATGCAGATCTTCTGGCCTTATGCCCAATACAACTTCTTTGCCTATATAGCTTTCATCTTTTAACCTCTTTACGATTCCATCTGGAACCACAACTTTAAAGCCTTTGAAAGATGCATAAACTTTTCCGTTTTCACTTTCAAGTCTTGCATCTATGAAATTCATCTGTGGACTTCCAATAAAACCTGCAACAAACAAATTATCAGGATGCTCATATATTACTTGCGGCTTATCTACCTGCTGTATAACGCCATCTTTCATGACGACTATTCTTGATCCCATCGTCATAGCCTCTGTCTGATCGTGTGTTACGTATATAAATGTCGTCTGCAATCTGTCATGAAGCTTTGCAATCTCTGTCCTCATCTGAACCCTAAGCTTTGCATCCAAGTTTGAAAGAGGCTCATCCATGAGGAACACCTTAGGATTACGAACTATAGCACGCCCTAAAGCAACCCTCTGCCTTTGTCCTCCTGACAATGCCTTTGGCTTTCTCTTTAAATAATCTTCTATGCCAAGTATCCTGGCTGCTTCCTTTACTTTTTGGTCTATCTCTGCCCTTGGCACTTTTCTAAGCTTTAAGCCGAAAGCCATGTTGTCATAGACTGTCATGTGTGGGTACAGAGCATAGTTCTGGAATACCATCGCTATATCCCTGTCCTTTGGTGGCACATCATTTACTAATTTTCCGTCAATATATAACTCTCCTTGACTTATCTCCTCAAGACCAGCAACCATCCTCAATGTAGTAGATTTTCCGCATCCAGATGGTCCAACTAAGACTATAAATTCTTTGTCTTTAATCTCCAAGTTGAAATCTTTAACAGCCGTCACTCCACCCTGATATGTTTTGTATACATGCTTAAGAATAACATCAGCCATCTTTCGATATCCCCCTTAAAATGGTAAACGTTTGATACTTATATTATAATATTATTTTTCAGTATTTCAAATATACAATACCTATGATATTTACATCTTTTTTTTGTACATTATTAATCATCTGTTTTTTCTCAAGCCGTCTAAGTATCTAAACCACATGTAAACAAGTATTGAATCTATAGAAACAATCAAGATAAATTTAAGCACGCTTATCCTCCATTCAATTATCTTTCATTTCTCATCCACGGTGCTAATCTAAATATTGTAATCAGATTGCCTAAAGACATCAACGCCAAGACGTCTATCGTAATGCTGTAAAAGTAATGCCAATGCACGTATTTAAGAGCACCAGACAATTTTAATGCGTACTCTAATCCAAAAAACAAAGCAGTAGACACAAAAACATTTATAAGCCTCAATATTCTATTCTCCGGATAAGTCTGTGCGTATAATATGCCTATCGTAAATGGCGCACCAAATGTAAAAAAGAATGATGAATTGAAAATTTTTAAAATATCGTGCCTAAAATCGTATAATTCTAAGTGAAATGCCATATTGTCAATTATTAACTGACAAATAGAAGCCATGACTCCTGCCCATATCGTATATTTTATCTGTTTAAAATCAATAAGCAAGATGAAAATTAACCAAGATGCTATAAAAGTCATCAACCACTGCATAACATCACCCCTTCAAAGTCTCATTATTGATTATTCCCTCAATGATTTATAAATATGTTGACACATTCAGTTTTTAATGATATCATATTAAAAAATAAATACTATGTACCTCATCTTCCTTGAAGGTGAGGTAGAGGAGCGGAGCATCAAGAGTAACATGCAATAGGTTTTAAGGAACCGATGATTGCATGTGAAAGGGATAAATCCGCCGAAGCGTGTAGATACCTTAATATCTACATAGCTGGGCCTATGCATAAGATGTATAGGACTGTCACAAGTAGTTAACCCGGACTATTTGTGATGAGCTATCTCGCTAAGGGAAAGGAGGTATTTCTATGTCTATTGATACACAGCTAAAGAAAATACCTTAGCTGTTTTTATTTATACATTGATTTTGATATTTTAAATTAATAAAGTGATGGAGATGGTTTTGTGTTTCAAAAGAACATGCGTATAAATTCAAAAGGTCATTTAGAAATTGCTGGGTGTGATACTGTAAAGATAGCAAAGCAATACGGTACTCCCCTTTACGTCATAGATGAAGAACTACTAAGAGAAAATTGCCGTTCCTTCTACAACGGTTTTAAGAAAAATTATCCAGGAAATGAAGTGATTTATGCCAGCAAGGCATTTATGACAACAGCTATATGTAAAATCATAGAAGAAGAAAATTTAGGATTAGACGTAGTATCCGGTGGTGAACTCTATACAGCGCTAAAAGCCGATTTCCCTGTTCAAAATATATATTTCCACGGTAACAACAAATCAATGGATGAGCTAACAATGGCATTGGAATACAACATAGGCTGCATCATAGTCGACAATTGGTTTGAACTCAATATGCTAAACGAATTGGCTTTAAAGATGGGCAAGAAGCCCAATATATACTTGAGAATTTCACCCGGTGTAGAAGCTCATACCCACGAATACATTAAAACTGGTCAAATAGACTCTAAGTTTGGATTCCCTCTTTTTAACGGGGATGCTCTCGACGCCATAAAGTACGCTTTGACGCTGGATAATGTAAATCTAACTGGTTTACACTGCCATATAGGTTCACAGATTTTTAGCTATGATTCGTATAAGGCAGAAATAGATATAATGATGAACTTCCTCAAAAAAGTAAAAGATACTACAGATTGGGAAGTCGAAAATCTGGATTTAGGTGGCGGATTTGGAATAGCTTACGTTGAAGAAGATGACCCACAACCTATAGAGTTAATAGCAAGCGAGATAATGAAGACAGTTGAAGAATTCTCAAAAGAATTAAATATAAAAAGGCCTAACATAATCGTAGAGCCAGGTCGCTCTATAATTGGCAATGCAGGCACTACGCTTTACACTGTTGGAGCAATAAAAAACATCCCTGGCGTAAGGAAATACGTATCAGTTGACGGCGGTATGGCTGACAATATACGCACAGCTTTGTACGGTGCTAAATACAATGCAATTGTGGCTAATAAAGCTCGCAAAATAAATCTTGAGAAAGTTTCTATTGCAGGAAAATGTTGTGAATCTGGTGACATGCTTATATGGGACATAGATTTGCCACAACTTGAAAGTGGCGATATAATAGCTGTCACATGTACAGGCGCTTACAATTATTCAATGGCAAGCAATTACAATCGCCTTCCCCGCCCTGCTGCTGTACTTCTAAATAATGGTGAATCAGATTTAATAGTAGCTAGAGAAACATATGATGACTTAATCAAAAATGATGTAATACCAGAAAGACTTTTAAGTGAAAAGAAAAAGATCATAAACTATTGAAAAATTAAAAGGAGCAAAATGCTCCTTTTAATTTTTATCAAATATTCTTATTCATTTTCAGAAGCCGTTTCCGTAGACTCTTCTATTTCCACATCAGCATTCTTTGGCGCTACTATTGTCAATATGACTTCGTCAGAATCATCTACCTTCTCAACACCTTCAGGGACAACTACATCTTTTACAAGTATCGTATCTCCTATTCCTAAATTAGATACATCTACTACAATCTCTTCTGGAATAACCGTTGGCAGAGCCTCAACATTAAGCTCCCACTTCTGATGCTGCACTAAAAGACCTTTGCTTTCAATAACGCCTACACCTTCAAATTTAAGCGGTACTGCTGCTTCAACCTTCTCATTCATAGATACTCGCTGAAAATCTATATGTATCAGCTTTCCAGTCAATTCATCCTTTTGTTCATCTTTCAGTATTGCTTGATGTGTAGCACCGTTAACTATCAAATTGAGGAGGACATTCCTGCCGTGTTTTTGTACTATTGTGCGAAGCTTACCGGTTTCAACAGCTAGTGGAATGCTCTCCATGCCTTTCCCGTATAGTATGGCAGGAATGTAGCCTTTTTCCTTCAGCTTGCGGGCCGCATTCTTACCCGGTGTTCTCAATACAGCTTCAAGTTCGACATTTTGCATTGTCTCTCCTCCTTCGTATTTATTTTGTTCAATTTTTAATTAATTATAGCACTATGCAGCAGAAATATCAAATTTATGTCGGCTAATACGGTTGACTTATGCCTTTTAAAAAGGATATAATGTAATATGAAGTTTGTGCGCCTGTAGCTCAGTGGATAGAGCGTTCGGCTCCGAACCGGGAGGTCGCAGGTTCGATTCCTGTCAGGCGCACCAGAATGCTTGAAAATAGCAAATTTAGAATATATTATTTCTACCATTATTGACCATTTCGTTAACATAAACTTCTAAAGAATTCATAAAAGTCTCTTTATAGGCTTTAATTTTAATATCACACATTTTATACCACAAGCATATTATATCATTGTCATTACTCAATAATTTTTGGAGGTTGAATTTATGGAATTATCAATTGAAGAAATTAAAAACTATTTTGATCTTTACAACAATAAAAAAGATGAAGGTCAAACTCATAACCACGAATTTTTAGGAAGCACCATGTTAGCAGGTGAACACGAAGAAGAGGAGCACAATCACAGATTTGCTGGTGTCACAAGCCAAGTAATAAAAGATGGCGATAGTCATGTCCATGCAATATTAGTAAGTACAGATTTTTATGAAGATCATCATCATGAAATTGGTGTAATAACTGGGCCGGCTATTGAAGTGGGTGACGGCAAGCATGTCCATTTTGTAGAAGGCAAGACTACTGTTGATGACGACCACTATCATAAATTCGTCTTTGCAACCTTGATAGAAGATCCTATTTCAAAGCATAAACATTGCTAAGTTTTGAATCGAAATTCTAATGTACCCGGTAAAACCGGGTATTTTTCATAATACATATTTATCTTAATTAAGCCCAAAATATATTTGGGTGATTTTATGAAAATAAATGGATATTTTTACAGTTTAGAAAGTGCCAATAAAGCTTCTGCCTATTTAAAAAGCATGGGATATAAATCGTACATCGACATTATCGATAAATACGCAGATACTTATAACGACAAGCAAAACATAGCCGGCACAGAAACAGGGCCTACGCTGGCATCGCTTGTCTTAAAATCCGGATACACTTTCGACATAAGAAAAAGTCCTCTGTTGATGTCAGATCCCATGATAAGCGGAATGGGCTATTACGATGAAACCGCTGATGCTAATATACAGCTTAACGTAGAAGTCAGTGACGATAAGATAAACGATGTAGTAAAAGTTATCAGCTCTTTTGGCGGCATAACATAGGGCTTTTTAAAGCTCTATGCTTTTTTTATTTTAAAATTCTCTTACATTTTATTAACAATTTGTTAATAAAAGTTGGTTATAATTAAGTAGTATACACAAAAAGGAGGTTTAGCCGCGTATGATGATTGAAGTAAACAACGTTACCAAAGTTTACGGAAGCCGCAAAGCCGTCGACAACATAAGCTTTTCTGTTGACAGCGGAGAAATCGTAGGGTTCTTAGGCCCAAATGGAGCTGGAAAAAGCTCGACAATGAAAATGATAACTGGTTTTATGCCACCAACATCAGGCACAATAAAAATTGCCGGATACGATATTATAGAAGATTCTATAAAAGCAAAAAAACATATTGGATATCTTCCGGAAGTTCCACCATTGTATTTGGATATGACTGTTGAAGCATATCTGGCTTTTGTCTGCGAATTGAAAGAAGTCCCCAATGACAAGAAAAAAGCCACAGTAGATAAAGTCATAGGTGAGGTTGGTTTAGCAGACGTAAGGAAAAGAATCATTAAAAACCTTTCAAAAGGTTACAAACAAAGAGTAGGTCTGGCACAAGCGATAGTAGGAGATCCGGATGTATTGGTGCTGGACGAGCCGACAGTAGGCTTAGATCCAAAGCAAATCAAAGAGATAAGAGACATCATAAAGGAATTAGGAAAAAAACATACAATAATTCTAAGTACGCATATTTTGCCGGAAGTAAGCATGATATGCGATAGAGTTATAATCATAAACAAAGGCAAGATTGTAGCGATAGATTCCACTGAAAACTTGACAGACACCATAGGAAAATCAAAAAGATATTTCCTAAAAGTAATAGGTTCTGTAGAAAAAATATCAACTACTTTAAGAGGAATAAATGGAATCAAAAACTTTAAATCAAAAGCAAATTCAAAAGAAAATTGTATCGATGTAGATGTTGAAACAGATGTAGACCATGACCTAAGAAAAGAGATTTTCTTTTCCTTTGCAAATCAAAGTTTGCCTATCATTGAATTTAGGCCGGTAAACTACAGCTTAGAAGAAGTCTTCCTACAGCTTACAACAGATGAGGAGGTAAATGATAATGAAAATGCTGACAATATACAAAAGGGAGCTTAAATCCTACTTTCTTTCGCCTCTTGCGTATGTGTTGGTAGGCTTTTTGCTGCTTATATCTGGATATTTCTTTGCGACATTTGTCCTTTCGACACAGTACGCCTTGATGTCACCAGTTTTTGGAAATATGGTGTTTGTATTCATGTTTATAAGCCCTATTTTGACCATGAAGCTAATATCAGAAGAAATGAAAAATGGTACAGACCAATTGCTTATGACATCACCTCTTAGAATAACCGACATGGTTTTGGGAAAATACTTTGCTGCATTGACTGTTTATACATTATCTTTGGTGGTTTCTTTAATATATCCTTTGTACCTTAAAATATACAGCACTCCCGATTTTGGCCCAATCCTGACAGGATATATTGGGACATTTTTGATGGGTGCAGCATTTATTGCAATAGGCATTTTTGCTTCATCTTTAACTGAAAACCAGCTAATTGCAGGCGTCATAGGTTTTTCAATATTACTGCTTTTTTGGATAGTTAGCTGGCTTGGAGATGTTTTCCAAGGAACAGCAAAAAATATTGTAGACAACATTTCACTTTTACAAAGGTTCACTAACTTTCAAAACGGTGTTTTAAGCTTAAATGACGTTGTCTTCTACTTGAGCGTGATAATCTTCTTTGTCTTTGTCACCATAATGGTAGTTGACAAAAGACGCTGGAGTTAGGAGGTAATTCTATTGAACAAACTCAGATTAAAATACGGAAGCAACATGGTTTTATCTATCGCTATTTTACTTGGCATATTGATCTTTGGCAATTTAGTATTAGCTCAAAAACCTGTAAAATGGGATCTCACTAAGTCAAAACAGTATACCCTTTCTGATAAGACGAAACAAGTATTGAAAAATCTGAAGACAGATGTGACAGTCTACGCTTTTTTCCAAAATGACAGTGCAAAGACGCAAGTCCAAAATCTTTTAGATGAATACACAGCATTGTCAAAAAGGATAAAAGTGCAATTCATTGATCCTGACAAAAATCCATCGCTCGCGCAAAAGTACGGAATTACAGATTACGATACAACGTTGTTTTTAAACAGCAAAGACGACAGCAAGAGGCAGATCGTAAATTCATACGACATTTTCACACAGTCCCAAGAAACTGGCCAGAATATCTTTAGCGGTGAGCAACAATTTACACAGGCCATAATAAATGTCACCGAAGTCAACAAGACAAATGCCTACATCATCCAAGGCCATAATGAAGTAAACAGCACAGATTCACTTACTACGTTTAAGTCGGCTTTGCAAGGTGAAGGTTACAGCGTAAACGACCTTAATATTGGTCAAGCTGGTGGCATACCAAAAGATGCTGGGCTTATAATCATTGCCAATCCAAAGTCAGATTACACCCAACAAGAAATGAATGCTATAATGGATTATCTGAAAAAAGGCGGAAAGGCCTTCATCATGATGGGAGCTGAAAATGGCCCTCTTACTGAAAAGTCAATCAATGATATTTTGTCAAATTGGAATGTAAAAATCGACAACGACATAGTTGTTGATCCTTCAAGAAACTACTTCATGGACGCTTTATCGCCCGTACCAGAGTATGGATACCATGACATCACTGACAAATTGGAATCAGCCAATTTGGCCACAGTTGCTCCAAGCTCCAGAAGTATAACTTACAAGGCATCAAGTAGCAGCAACATCTCGATTCAATCTTTCTTGACCACCAGCGATAAAGCATGGGGAGAGACGAATTTCAACAGCAAGCAAGCATCTCACGACAAAAACGACATAAAAGGACCTTTGACATTAGGCATTACCATAACTGACAGCAAAACAGGCATGAAGATAGTGGTGCTGGGCAACGACCTTATGGCTACAGATAGAGTTATAGGTTTAGAAGGAAATAGAGATCTCCTTATGAATAGCGCAAACTGGCTTACAAACAAAACAGTGCAGATTTCCATAAGTCCTAAATCTCTCGACTACGCAACATTATTCATGACAGGAAAACAAGCTGACTACATGTTCATAGTCACAGTTATAATTATACCTTTGATTATCTGGATCATAGGCGGCTATGTCTTCTTCAGGAGGAGAGCTTTATGAAGACTTTTAGAAACACTATAATAATGCTGGTCATTCTCGGCGTACTTGCAGGATACTATTACTACGCGAAAGCGACGAAAAAGCCTGCGCCGTCTACAAATATAATAAGCATAAGCAAAAGCAAAATATCCTCTGTAGACATAAAAGATGCAGGCAATGAATTGGCTATTGAAAAGAGTGGCAACACCTACAACGTCATAAAGCCCGTCAGTTATAAAGCAGATAGTACCAGCACAGATGATCTGTTTAATTCGATTTCAGGTCTTAAATACAGCAGAAAATTTACTGATACTGATGTAAAAAAATACGGTTTAGATAAATCTGATTTTACAATATCTGTATCATCTAATGATGGAAAAAAAGAAGACTTGATTGTAGGAAACAAATCGCCTGTTGGAGATTCGTACTATGCAAAGCTTAAGAATTCTAATTATATATACGTTGTAGATGCCAGCTCAATAGAAAATTTGCAGATAACCAGCAACGATACTTTGTTTAATTACTTGGACAAAGACGTGTACACAATGTCAAAGGATAAGATTTCAAAGATAACATACACAGATTCCACTGGGACTTACAATATAGAAAAAAACAAAAGTGGAAAATGGATGTACAATGGCAAAGAAATAAGCAGCGATAATTCAGAAGCTCTTCTTAATGACATTGTTTTGTTGAATCCGACAGGCATCGACCCAAACAAAAAAATTGTTGGAAACAATTCAAGTTTTACACTGACAATATCTGACGGAAATAAAAATGAAGAAGTCAAATTTTTGACTGATGACAATGCCACATACTATTTGCAAATGAATACAACTCAGATTGGATTGTATATATCAAAAGACCAATTAAGCAGTTTATTAAGCGATATAAAGAAAGTGATAAAATAAGGAGTCGTTGTACTCCTTATTTCTTTGTCGCTTTAATGACATCTTCTTTAATCATATCCTATCTCATTCTCTATAAAAATTACTTTTAAGCTAAATAAAAAAATTGTATAATGTATAATATAAAATAATGCATTTATCTAAAAATTATTTAAAATATATTTTTGTTTTACGATATATTTGTCGGGGGAATTTTGATGAACGATAATTTGATTTTTTCACTTGATATAGGTACACGAATTGTAGTAGGCATAGTAGGCGTGCCAGAAAATGATAAGCTGAAAGTCTTGGCTGTCGAACAAATGGAGCATACAGATAGAGTTATGTTTGACGGACAAGTTCACGACATAGACAAAGTGGCATCTGTTGCAACCAAGATAAAGGAAAAACTGGAGAAAAAGCTTGGAATAACGCTTAAAAACGTTAGTCTTGCTGCAGCAGGAAGATCGCTGAAAACTAAAATAGCAAGAGTCGAAAAAAACATTGAAGAAAATTACATAGTAAAAGACAGCGACATAGATAACCTTATACTGTCTGCATTAAATGCAGCAAAAGAAGAAATATCTCAGGAAAACCACACTTTAAAGTACCATATGGTAGGATACTCCATAAAAAGCTTTTATTTAGACGGTCTGCCTATAACAAACTTAAAAGACCATACAGGTAAGGAAATCTCTGTAGAGATAATAGCTACATTCTTACCGTATGATGTAGTAGAAAGCTTATACTCAGTGGCAAAAAAAGCAGGCTTGGAAGTGGCGTATCTTACATTGGAGCCAATTGCTGCAATCGGCGTTGCAATAATGCCACAAATTAGAATGCTTAATATAGCACTTGTAGATATTGGAGCAGGTACCTCTGACATAGCCATTTCAAAGGACGGAAATATTATATCATACTCAATGGTTCCATTTGCAGGCGATGAAGTAACTGAAACCATACAACAGCATTACCTTACTGATTTTAATACAGCAGAAAAAATCAAAACCACCTCTAAAAAAGACATAAAGTTTAAAGACGTTATAGGACTACAGCATCAAATATCTCGCTTAGACGTTTTAGACTTAATATCGCCTGTTGTCAAAAATCTCGCAAAAAAGATCTGCGATGAAATAGTAAAGTACAATGGGAAAAGTCCATCTGCTGTATTTTTAGTTGGAGGCAGCAGCAATCTCCCCAACATAGCGGAGGAAATAGCAAAAAATCTATCTATACCGATAGAGAGAGTTTCGGTAAGAGATGCCAGCACTATTGCCGTCGTAGATTATAAATGCAAAAAATTAAAAGGTCCAGAGTACATAACGCCTATAGGCATCGCGTACTCCACCATGATGGACAGAAAAAAAGATTTCATAACAATTTATTTCAATGACGAAAAATTGGAATTATTAAACCTGAAAGAGATGACAATAATGGACGTACTTTTAAAAACCAACTTTGATTCCAAAAGGCTAATAGCAAAGCCAGGTAAAAATCTGTCATTTTCGCTTAACGGTGAAAATATAATCATAAAAGGTCAAATAGGAATACCCGCTAAAATTTTAAAAAATGGCAAAGTCGCAAATCTTAAATCTAAAGTTGAAAACGGAGACAAAATAGTCGTTGAAAGTGGCATAAATGGAAGTGACGCATCTATCTCGATTCGAGAAATAAAAGAAAAATACAAATCATCTAAAGTCACTGTTAATAATGTGATTGTAGATGATGATTATATGGTAAAAGACGGCGACGAAATTAAAACGGTCGCCGATGAAGAAGACTTTTATGTATACATAAACGGCAATAAAAAAATTCTCACAGGTAAACAACAGTATATATTTGTGGATATATTTAACACTGTAGACTTTGACATGCCTAAAAACAAAATTCCTGAGATGACCCTAAACGGCAAGAAAGCATCGTACACGGACATCTTAAAAAAGGGAGACAAAATAGAAATACTTGTTTGATAATAAGGGCCAAATCGGGCCCTTATATTATAAGCATCATGATACACTTTGTGAAAAGATATTTTTGTTTGTTGAATTTGACCATTTGCCACACCTGTCTCCCCAACGTGATACGACTTCTTCGCTTTTTATAAACTCCACAACTTCACAATTGTTTGAGCAGCCAGAGCATATAAATCCTTGTGCTTTATATTCAAAATCGGCAATTTCAAACCCATTAAACTGCGTATATCCTTTTTTCTTTACAGCTTCTTTAGCAAGTATCGCAGCACCTATTGCGCCCATCACTCCATAATACTTTGGTACGTATACTTTCATACCTAAGGCTTTTTCAAATGCAGCCTTTATGCCTTTATTGGCCGCTACACCTCCTTGAAATACAATCGGCTCTTTTATGTCCTTGCCTTTCCCTACATTGTTTAAATAATTTCTAACCAACGCTTCACACAAACCGTTTATTATATCGTTAAGGGGATATCCCATCTGTTGCTTATGTATCATATCAGACTCCGCAAACACTCCACATCTGCCTGCTATCCTTACAGGATTTTTTGACTCCAACGCCAAATCTCCAAATCTTTCTATCGGTATGTTAAGCCTGTACGCCTGCTGATCCAGAAACGAACCTGTCCCTGCAGCACAAACAGTATTCATGGCAAAATCAACTACAATCCCATCCCTTAAAATAATTATCTTAGAATCTTGACCACCTATCTCAAAAATCGTATGGACATCAGGTATCAAGCTGGATGATGCAATTGCATGTGCAGTAATCTCATTCTTGACGATATCTGCACCTACCATGAGACCTGTCAATTGTCTTCCACTTCCAGTCGTGCCTACTCCTTTTACATTTACATCGCCATCAAGCCTGTCTCTAAGTTCCATCAAAGCCTTTTGAACCGCTTTAATCGGCTGTCCTTGTGTCCTAATATAAACATAATCAATCACCTCATTGTTTGCGTCAATCAGAGCCACATCTGTACTGACAGATCCGACGTCAATTCCCATGTATGCATCCATTCAAATTGCCTCCTTTGCAACAATTTACTCTACATCCAAAATTACCCTCAATTTTTATGTTTATTATCTACGCATAATTTACAATTGTGGGCAAAAACTATTGTTAGTAAATCACTGGGGGCGATGGCTATGAAAAAAAACTTATATATAATATTATTGACACTATCACTGTTAATAAACATTATTTTAGGCATATTGCATAGCAAAAATGGAAATTCAGCGCTTATAATAATTTCCATGTTGACTCTCTTGCTTATAGGGTACATGCTATACAAAAACAAAGCATCTGAAATGCTGCCTGTAAACCTAAAAAATGAATTCCCACCTAAAGAGAAGGAATCCAGCAAAAAGGTCAACATTACGTTCAGAGATGTAGCAGGACTTGACGAAGTAATTGACGAGCTTAAAATCATCATCGATTTTATAAACAACACTGAAAAGTACGACAGGATGGGTGCTAAAATACCAAAGGGAATACTTTTTTATGGTCCACCAGGTACAGGCAAAACCTTGCTGGCAACCGCTTTAGCAGGTGAAACAAATTCCACATTCATATCTGCATCAGGTTCAGAATTTGTTGAAAAATACGTAGGCGTCGGAGCCAGCCGCATCAGAGCGCTATTTGCAAGAGCTAAAAAATCAACACCAAGCATTATCTTCATAGACGAGATCGATGCAGTTGGAAGCAAGCGAAATAACGACAACAATTCTGAAAAAGATCAAACATTGAATCAGCTATTGGTGGAAATGGATGGGTTCAACAGCAATGACGGGATAATTGTAATAGGTGCTACAAACAGGCTGGATATGTTGGATGAAGCTCTTTTAAGGCCTGGAAGGTTTGACAGGACTATTCACATAGGAAATCCAAACGTAAAAGCCAGATTAGAAATATTAAAAGTACATACGAGGAATAAGCCTTTAGACAGTGACATATCGTTAGATGAAATTGCTAAAAAAACCCACGGTATGACAGGAGCACACTTATCGTCTATATGCAATGAAGCTGCCATCCTCGCTGTAATAAGGCACAAGCAGAGAATAGGAAGAGAAGAATTTGATGAAGCGATAGAAAGGGTCGTCGCAGGCCTTCAAAAGAAAAATCCAGAAGTATTGGAGAAAGAGCGCAAAATTGCGGCACACCATGAAGCTGGTCATGCCATAATCGGAAAAATATTAAACTCCAGCACAGTAGAGAAAATATCCATCGTGCCACGAGGGGAAGCCTTAGGATATGTCTTAAACTTTCCAAAGGACGATGCTTTCTTGATGACAAAGACAGATTTAAAAAACAAGATAACCATGTTATTAGGTGGTCGTGCCGCTGAGGAGATAATGTTTAATGAAGTATCAACCGGTGCAGAAAACGACCTAAAAGAAGCTACGAATATTTCATATCAAATGGTTTGCAATTACGGCATGAGCGAATTAGGCCACAGGATATATGACATTAGAATGACAAAAACAACCGATAAAATTGACGCTGAAGTAAATAAAATAATCAATAGCTGCTACACTAATGCAAAGAAAATTCTCTTAGAGAAAAAAGACAAGATAATCTTAATAGCGGAAAGATTATTGACTAACGAGACGATAACGAGGGAAGAAATTGACGAATTGATGAAAGACGAAAAGCAAATGTGCATATAAAATAGGCCTTCATTAGAGGCCTATTTTACTGTCTTTCTTCCCTTTTAATAGAAAAGATACAAATCCAATGATAATGTATGTAATGATTGAATTCCGGAAAGTCAAGTAAGATATGTCACTGAAAAAGCCTTCTGGCAACATCTGAATTAACCTATCTCGAGCAACATCTAATTGCCATAAATTATTGTCAAAAAAAATGTGGTGAAAATATATAAACCATTTATTAAAATCTAATGAAACTATAGCCCCTGTAACAAGTAAAAACAATATCACAAAAAGCATACCTCGGTATGTATGATAAAATACATCCTCTTTTCTAAAATACAAAAACAAAAAAGCCAAAATATAAATGATAATCATTAAGTTTCTCAACAAAAAGCCATTCTTAAAAAGATTTCTGACATCCTTCATGTGTTCTAATTCTCTCTCGTCAAATACTTTCTGATTTCGTCCATCTATTACAGCGTCTATTTGAAGGCTTTCAGATTTTCCATAAAGATAATCTTGAATTCTTAATGCAACTTTGCTTAATTGCGATTTATCCATGCCTGTAACGTACTTAACACCGTATTTGTCAAATTCATTGATGTAGAAATTCAAATTAAACGCCAAGTACTGCAAATTTGAAAGTAAGACAATCAAAAATAAAAGTACAGTCATAATTATAGATACAGTTTTATTTGTAACTTTCATTCACTACAATCCTTCCTTGACGTTTTTTAAAAGAGCTTCATACAAAAGCTTGCTGTTTTTCATGTCCTTGTACAGCTTTATCCTTTTGTCAACACTTTCCATTATGGCAGCTTTAACATTTGATGTCGTCTCAAACTCCAAAGAGCTTTTTAAATAGTTTAAAAACTCATTTTCAAAATTCCCAGGAACAGGTATAATTCCTAAAAGCCGCCTCATTCGTACCTTTCTGTAGTCAGGATTCATAAACTTCGTTATATCATCTATCATTGAAACAAGGTTATTTATTTCGTCTTCAACAATGCTTCCTTCTATTATGTCGCCTGTGATGTCGTCAAATTCGTCGCTATCATCATTCATCAGATTTTCGTACTCAGCTAAAACTTCTATATCGTTCAGTATATCTTCATCTATCAATGTATCTATCTCATTTTCAAGATAATTCACATCGCTCAACAATCTGTTGTAATTGTAAAGCTCAAAATACCAATTAGAAATATTTTCATTCAACATCTTTAAAAAGTCTTTGACTTTCTTCTTAGTATATCTTTCCTCGTATATACTGCTGTAAATGTCAAAAAAGATTTTTATTTTAGGTTCCTCATGCATAATATCTTCTATCTTTTTGTCTGATTTATAAAATATCAAAAGTCTGTTTACGATCCTGATGAGGGAATAAACTATTTCTCTTACATCCTGTATCTTGCTTAAAAGCAAGATTGTCTCTTTTAAATACATATCTAAATCATCTTTTGCAGCATTCTTTAAGTCCAATGTCTGAAGCTCATCTATTTTGTTGGCTATCTCTGCAAATTTATCCCCATAACCTTCTACCAATTTTCCATAAAAATTTTCCTCTATCTCAAAAATGCTCTCTAAAAGTTTCTCGTAGCCAGCGTACTCATGGATCAATCCGCTTTTCATGTAATCAAAAAATCTCTTTCTGGAAAGGGCAAAAGGTATAGCTGATATGACTTCCTGAATCCTCTCAAATTTTTCATCTTCATTTTCAAATACAAACTCTTTAATTTTATCGTAAAACTCCTCAATGCTTATATTAATTTCATTCTGATTAAAAATCTTTAATTTATCATTAAACACATCGCTGCAATACCTTGCTTCCACAAAGTACCCAAATAGCACTTCAAGATCTGCTTCTAATTTATCCTTTTCCTCTTGAAGCGTTTTTATGATGTTATCTCTAATCTTCATGTCTATCTGCCTATAATGCCTGATCCTGCTGACAACATCTCTGTAACTTTCAACAGTAACGTACAGTTGGTTATCTACATTTTTTATAAATTTCAAAACACCACTTCTTTTTAAAATGATGTCATATAGATATACAGATTCATATATAAGTTCTAAGACGCAAATGGTCATGATTATGCTTTTTTGTTTTTTAAATACTTCTTTAAGTGCCCTCGAAATATTAGTTTCATCATTATTGTCTTCAATTAGTATCTTTTTAAGTTTTTGAATCTCATCATGATGCATTGTTACACCTCGCAATTATGAATTTTTAAGCATTTTTGACAGATCATCCAACAAAGAGTAATCATCGTCTTCTAAACTTACTGCCGATTGCAAGTGGGCAGCTCCTTCATAATTAGATGCAATTTTCTTCTCAAGGTTAAATATCAATTCCTTGATTTCAGAGAAGTTTTTCTTTATTTCTTGATTATCTTGCTGCAAATCCATCAATATTTTATTTAAAGAAAACTTTAAATTTTCACTTTTTTTCTCTTTAGCCATGCTTTCATTTATGAGCTTTACCACGTGTTTGTCAAATTCTACACCTATATGCTCCAGAATCATTTCCAAATGCCTTTTTTCCTGTCTTAAGTCCTCCAATCTTTTACTTAAAGACGCTATTTCCTTGTCCTTATTTTCCAACGCCTTTTTTAAATTGTCCACCTCAATTATATTCTTTTTTTCTTCTTTTATCAATTTGTCCTGCAATTTTTCTACTTCTCTTTCAAGTTTTTTGACCTTTTTGAGTAAGTCTACGCTATCTTTTTGATTCATTATTTCATCATCTACTGCCGATGTTTCATTAACAACATCCACAGCCACATCCACCTTTAATTCTATGGCTTTATTAATTATATCACCAAGTTCCTGCCTATTGTCAATAAAAAGTGCAGAAACGACATTTTCGCGTCCATAATTGCGGCATAACTCACCTATATTTTCTTCTATTTCTTTAGCATTCATA
This sequence comes from Thermoanaerobacterium aotearoense, assembly GCF_009905255.1. Lineage (NCBI taxonomy): Bacteria > Bacillati > Bacillota > Clostridia > Thermoanaerobacterales > Thermoanaerobacteraceae > Thermoanaerobacterium > Thermoanaerobacterium aotearoense. The sequence continues at coordinate 2,061,442 of NZ_CP047602.1, forward strand.
GCGCTTATCTTTTCATAAAGGTCTTTTTTTAAAACCTTCCATGCATCTATTAAATCAGCATAATCAAAGTTTCCTTTTAATATTTCCTGCCTTAGTATAGGAACGACTTTTGATGGAGGACTGGATTTTTCGTTTAGTCTAAATCCGGCAAGTTTCTTCTGAAGACTTTTGTCCTTATTAAAAGGCTTTATTAATACGCTGTACGGTAAAGAGTATAGAAATATATCTAAACATTTGGCAGTATCTATTCCATTTTTGTCTAACAAGACACATCTTCCCTTCATGCTTTTATAAGTTTATCTTTTCCTTTGTAATTCCTCTCAATAATCTTTTGCGCAAGATATCTGATTCTGGTGCTATCGTTAAACGACGCATCAATAAAAATTCTTTCATTTATGATGTTGCTTAATAAACCTGTATTCTTGCCTAAAATTTTGTAAATAGTGTATTGAATCTCTTCTTTCTTAGTTGTCTTAAGTTTTAAAATCAATTCTTCAGCCATGCTGTCATCAATGTTGGTGTCCAAAATCCTTAATGCGTTTAAACATGCAAATCCATCATTATTTCTTATTAAATACTTAACTCCATTGGTTATTTCCTTGCTTATCTTGCTGTCCTTAAATCCTTTAAGCCTTTTAAGCTCTTTGATTGCGCATGATATATCGTTGTAAGAATTACTTGAAGATATTAAATACTCAAATAATCCTCCCAAGTATTTTAACTCTCCTAACTGCACTAATGCAGACATAGTATTTATTCTAAGCTCTTTATCGTTCATGTACTTTTTTATTATATCTTTTGCCTCAAAAGCCTCTAAATTGGCCAGCGATGTTATGATGCAAGCCTTAACATCGCTTTTTAAGTTTTCATTCCCCAGCATATTCATCAAATACTTTACAGCCTTTTTATCCTTTGTGTATCCTAAACCTATGATGATGTTCATTTTATCTTCTATCAAAGGAGATTCCAACGCCTCGATGAGTCTATCTGTCGCACTTTCAATCCTCATCTTTCCTAATGTTATAGCAGCTTTTTGATTGTACTCATCATTGTAAAGCATCTTCGACAAGCTTTCTACTGTCATCTCCTTTGATCGGGATATGACATTTGAGTAGACTGTATTGAGGCTTTTATTCTCATTGTTCATGTAGCACTTCAAAATTTCAGACAGAGCAGCTTCTCCAAATCGAGAAAGCCTATCTATAAGCCTAAATGCCACGTTTCTCTCATTCACACTAAAACCGTTGAACTTGTTCACCATATTTAAAATAGGCCTTATACACCTTTCGTCACCCATATCTAAAAGGCATTCCGCAGCTTCGATTTTCAAACTTTCATTGTCAAATAGAAGTAAAAGCGTGTCAAAAGCAGACTTTTCTTTAATAGTCCTGATGACTTCTATTGCTATTTTCATCTGAAGATCCCATGACCAATTCTTAAGCACGCTGATAAGAGCATCTCTCCCTGCCTTGCTTAAATTGCACACCGATACTAAGATCCTTAATATAGATTGGTAAATATTTCTATTGTTTAAATTCAATGCTTTCGTACAGTACAAAAACATTTCTATAGGGTTCTGCCCTTCTTCTAATATGCTTTTAAAAAGATCTATGATTTCAACCTCTATTAAATTCGCATCTTTTTCATTTATTGCGCCTAATTTAAGCGTCTTTTCATAGACAAGCCGCGCATTTACATCAGATATATAGTATTCAAAAACTTGTTCTTTAGCCAATTCTATTTTTTCAGCATTTGCAGCCGCTCCTAAATATCCTTTGCCTTCCCTAATTTCTTCATTGTGTATATTAAAAAACAAATCTCTGTTTTCTTGAAGCAAAGCTCTCCAATTAACAGCCATCATACAACACCTCTTTATCAAATGTGACATCTATCTTCTGCTTAAAATTTCCGGTAACCCATGCCTCCAAATGCAATATCCTGTTTTTGTCAAAAGTCACTTTTATAGAAATAGGCGTACCAGGCTTTATAATGTCCGTAAACGTCAATTGCACTGATTTAAGCCTTTTCATCTTTGGATCGTAAATGCTTTTTCCTGATAAAATGTCAAGCTTTATGCCTGTAGCATTGTCTACTTTCACAATGCCTTCATGTACTTTTTCATAGGGTGCTTTCGTCCCTTGACTTACTAATAGAACCGGCAAATTATTTTTCACATCAAGGTAAATATTCTCGGCAACTACAGGATATATGATGATTTTCCCTTTTTCAATTTTCTTTTTGTTTTCATTGTAATAATTATACAATGCAGCACCTTTTGCCACTGAATACATAGGATCTAAATAACTTATAGTTTTTTTGCCAAAAAAGTTCTCTATCGCTTCCCTAACAGTGCTGTAAGCTGTCATGCCTCCTACTAAAAAGACTTCGTCAATATCTTCTTTTCCTAAATTGGCTTTATTTAGAGTATCAATTATTGGATCTATTATATTGAATCCTAAATTGCCGCCTTTTGTAAGCAAAGGCTTTATGCACTCATCGTATTCTTTTTTACTTATTTCAAATTCAAATGACTGCCCAGTATAGAAATTTTCTAAGCTATTTCTATACACTACATCACCGTATTCTTCACCTGTTAACCCACTGCTTAAAGACGAAAACATGATTCTTGCCTTCTCAATCTCCAGAGATAATACGCTAAATATATATCTCTTTACATCAACATGATGCGGCATTCGCTTATGGTCAATATCGTTTAAAATAGAATACTTGTGCAATAGATACAAAACACCACATATATCAAAGTCAACACCCCCAAGCTGTGTATGTGGAGATATTGCCAATTCTTCAACTTTATAGTCATCACCGTTTATTTCCACATTCATTATGGATACATCACAAGTACCTCCGCCTAAATCAAATACCAAAACCTTTTTTGGCTTGCTAAAATCGTGGATAGCATGTCTTTTATCGCTTAACTTTTCTTCATAAATTAGATCCAACAATGCCGCTGTAGGCTCTGATATAAAGATAAGCCGATCCTCTAAAAAACCTGCCGATTTAGCTGCATTTTTAGTAGATTCAATTTGGTCATGGTTAAAAGACGCTGGAACAGTTATAACAGCACCATCTACTTTTTCACCATAAAATCTTTCAACGTTCGCTTTAGCAACAGACAAAATTCTTTCTGCCACATCTTCTGGAGTGTATTTTTTGTTACCAATTTGCCATACATGGTTTTTATTCCCAATGTAATTTTTGCTATTGTATATTACACGATCATATTCAATGTTTTTCATATTCTTAGCCAATTGGCCTATAAATTCATACCCCATATCATCCACATAAATGCAGGATGGCAACGTTTTTTTCGCTGTTACACTGCCACATCTATCTGAAATCTGTTCTATGTCCAAAATATCAATCTTCACGTTGCCACCTTCTGTATAATCAGCACACGCTACAACTGTATTAGTAGTACCAAGGTCAATGCCAATATATGGTTTCATTTTTCCTCCTTTACTCCCTCATCGTAAAATAAATTTAGACGCACTACGGAGCCATAACGTCTACATCATCAAACCAATTTAAAATCTCCTCGATATTAAATGTATTATTTGTCTTTGCTCCTCTGTGAACAATATAAACCTTTTTAGGCGTCAATTTCAAAAACACTTCTAAAATATCCTGCAATATTCCATGATTGATAATAGGAATATTCTCCTGCAACATAGATATAGGTTTCTTTATGTTGTTGCTTATGTTAAGCAAAATCGCATTGTCAAATGATATCAACTCCCGCCCGTACACAAAAGAAGTGCTGCCTTCGGCGAGATTGTCCGAGCTTGTCATTACAAGACAATTTCCCAACGATATTTCCTTTCTTATGAATTCCCTTTTGCTATCATACAGTTTTATGTCGTTTGCATTTAACACGCCATTTCCGTAAATGGGGCCCATTACCTTTTCATATAACATGGTTATATACGATAATGCTCCATCGACATACACATTGTACGGCATGTATTCAAAGTTTTTCTTCATAAGAATCAATAGATCTTGAGCTTTTCCAACAGCGAATGCAGGTATAAAGCCAATGCCGCGATTAGCTAATTCTCCTATCACTTCCAAAATAAACTTATCTTGAATTGCCTTATCGTATACACTAAAGCTGGACGTATATCCAAACGTAGCCTCAGTAATCAGCACATCGGCGTGCATTCCGTCCGGAATTGTAAGTCCACTGTTTGTCTCAACATCTTTTACAGTAAAATCACCTGTATAAAACACCGAAAAGCCATCGATTTCTACATAAACTCCGCAAGCTCCCAATATATGCCCAGACGGCATAAGCTTCACTAAGACTTTTCTGCCTTTCACAGATTCGTCAAAAAGGCAATCAGTCAATGTCATGCTGTTTATTTTGCTCAGCAACTTATAGTCAGCATCATTTAGGTTTAAATCCTGCATATTGCTGTTTTTAGAAAAAAATCCGTTCAATATATACTTTGTCTCATAAGACATAATCACAGGGCAACTTAATCCACTTTTTATAAGGTTTACAATGCCTCCACAATGATCAAGATGGCAATGGGTAATAACGAGTAAATCAATATCTTTAATATCAATGCCAATTTTTTTTAAATTATCGTAATATACGTTATCATCTTTAAAGTTAATGCCACAATCTAATAATACATTGACACCATCGTAAGTTATCAAGTAACTACTGCCACCTGTACCACCACCTTCTAATAAATTAAATTTAAACAGATTAAAATCGCGCCCTTCACGAGCTACGTCGCTGTAAAGCTGGTAATACTTTTTTAAAATAAATTCATTTTCAGGGAAATACCTGAAATATTTAGCCTTTCTAAGCTCATCATCTCCTTTAACGCCCCATTGTATCATAAGCCTAATCATTCTCAAATTATCGTGATTAAGCTCATAAGCCTTCCTCAATTCAATATGCCATCTTACATCATCCTCATCTTTATATGCCTCCGCTAATACGGTATGTATTAACGACTGAAAAAATCTGTCAGTATTTTTTTCTGCCATATATAGTAGTTCGTCCTCAATTGAATAATTCCTGCTTTTATTTTTAAAACTTAATATAAAAATATATAAATTTATCCAATTATTTTCTTCATCGTAGTTCATCAATTGATCATATATGCCATCTTTCTTTAGCGACAATTCAAACATGTCCAGCAATAACACGCATTCAATAAATAATGGTATGTTATTCTTAGATAAAATAATATTATCAAAAATGTTCAAAAAGTGCTCTTTCGCATCTTCAATAATACCGAGATAAATTTCAACTTTAACTTGCCATAAAATTAAGTATAAGTAAATATTTCTATCAAGACCGCTGACAAGATTCTTTTGTCTGAAAATGTATTTATACGCATCCATGTATCTCCTTTCTTCTACGTATTTTTTAAGCTTGATATCGTATTCAGAAACTATATGGTCGTAAATCTGCTTCACCCCCCTCTGTATATTATATATTTTAATATTTTTTTATAAAAATTTCTACAAAAAAATAAAGCCTGGTATCATCCAGGCAATTAAATCTTAACAAGATTTTTAGCCGCTTCTGCCACAGCTTTAACTTTTAATATGTCGCTGCCTATGGAAGCCTCTACACTTGCAGCAATTGTTCCTTCAACAAGAGGCGCATCTGCTATCTCAACTTTTCCCGCGTATTCTCCATCAAGAAATTCTAACGCCATTTGAGCACTCATGACAGAACTTCCTAAATCGACTAATACTAAAACGCCATCACCGCTTTCGCACTTTTTTATTTCTTCTACAATTTCGTCTACATTTGTACCCAATCGCCCGTCTTTGGTGCCGCCAGACTTGCCTATTCTTATTTTCCCTCCTGTCATCTGGTCAGCCAACTCGTACAATCCATCCGCCACCTTCTTTGAATGAGATACAATAACTATACCTACCATTAGATCCAATCCTTTCTTCATTGTTGCAACTTATCTACATAGTCAGCAACAGTTTTTATCATCAAATAAGCTGACGTCGCTCCAGGATCCTGATGTCCGATGCTTCTCTCGCCAAGATAGCTGGCTCTGCCTTTTTTTGCTGCAATGTCTTTAGTCATTAGGACACCATTGTATGCAGCATTTGCCGCCGCTCCTATGGCCTCTTTCAAATTGCGCCCCTCGCTTAATGCTTTTTTTAATTCATTTAGCGCAGGTTCCATCGCATCTATCATTGTTTTATCGCCAAATTGCGCTTTTCCTCTTTCTTTTATCCCTGAAAGTCCAGCCTCAAACATAGCAACAATGTCATTTTCATCTAATACACTTTTGCCAGATACTGCATTTCCCATTCTCATGAAAAATGTTCCATAAAGTGGTCCAGATGCTCCACCGACAGTAGAAACTAAAACCATGCCAACATTTTTAAGTATTGTACCTATGTCTTTATCTAAAAATTGTGTCATTTTATCTCTCACTGCTTTAAAACCCCTATCAAGATTTATGCCGTGATCAGCATCACCTATTGCCGCATCCAAATCTGTAAGGTATTGCCTATTATCTTCAATTATCTTTATTATCACATCTAAAATGTTTGTCACGTCACTTTTTGTCAACATCAATATCATCATCCCTTTCGGCTCATATCCTATAATTGTTTAAATGCAGGTGTATCGGCTGATGCGTCTAAAAGCGCTTTAAGTTCTTCGTCGAGTTTTAAAAGTGTTATTGAAAATCCGCTCATTTCAAGCGATGTCATGTATTCGCCCACGAAAGTTTTATAAACATTGATATTTTTTCCCACAAGGTATTCATTTACTTCTTTGTTTGCTATGAAAAGCTCTGAAAGAGGTGTAGCACCAAGTCCATTTACCATCAATGCCACTTCATCAGCGTCGTTAAATGGCAAATCGGCAACAATTTTGTCCATAAGCTCTGCGACTATCTCTTTTGCACTTTTTATCTTCTCCCTATGTGTACCAGGTTCACCATGTATTCCAATTCCTATCTCAATTTCATCTTCATCAAGTGTAAAACTAGGTTTTCCGGCTGCAGGCACAGTACATGGTGTAAATGCCATTCCCATAGACCTTAAATTCTTTATGACCTTTTCCGCAACTTCTTTAACTTCTTCAAGCTCAGCCCCCTCTTCAGCTTTAGCTCCAGCTATTTTATGGACGAAAACAGTACCTGCAATACCTCTTCTACCCTGCGTATATGTGCTGTTTTCAACAGCCACATCATCATTCACAATCACTTCTGAAACCTTTATACCATCCATTTCAGCCATCTCTTTTGCCATCTCAAAATTCATTACATCGCCTGTATAGTTTTTGATTATAAGCAAAACACCTTTTCCGCCATCTACAGCTTTTATAGCTTCATAGATTTGATCAGGCGTTGGCGACGTAAAAACAGCACCTAAGCAGGCCGCATCCAACATGCCTTTGCCTACATACCCTGCATGTGCAGGCTCATGACCACTGCCACCACCGCTTACAAGCCCAACCTTTCCCTCTACAGGAGATGTTTTTCTTACCACAACATCCACATTATCAAGCTTTTTCAAGTAAGTTGGATATGCGTAAAGAAGTCCTGTCACCATTTCCTTTACGACTTCTTCAGGATTGTTGATAAGTTTTTTCATAATATTAACCCCCATATTTTTTATTTTTTTATATCTATTGCAAATTCTATGCCAATAAAAAAATTGATATGCAGATGAAAATATCCACATATCGCGACTTCAATGAAAAGATTTTTATTTTTTCTTGGTAAAAAGTATCAATCCCAAATGCATCCTGATATTAATTTTCAACCAGATGAAATTTCCTTGCCTTTGCAGCTACAGTTTTATGTGTCAATCCTAAAGCTTTTCCGGCTTTGTTAAAACTTTTATACCTCGATAATGCGGCTTTAATTATTTTATACTCATAATTTTCCATTTTTTCAATATCGTAATTGTCGCCTAAGTATATTACTTCATCGTCTTTGCTGTCTTTTACATTTTTTATATACGATGGAAGATCATCGAAGTCAATGTACTCTTTATCGCTTAATGTTATGCACCTTTCAATTAGATTTTCAAGCTCTCTTATATTTCCCGGCCAATCATACTTTATCAAAGCTTTTATGGCTGTATTAGTAACAAACTGAACATTTCTTCCCAGCTTTTTATTCATCTTCTTTATAAAATGCTCTACCAAAACAGGAATGTCCTCTTTTCTATCTCTTAAAGCTGGCAAAAATACAGGTATAACATTTAACCTGTAGTAGAGATCTTCTCTAAATGTGCCATTTTTCATGGCTTCTTCAAGATTTTTGTTTGTTGCCGCAATTATTCTTACATCTACTTTTATAGTCCTTATTCCACCAACTCTTTCAAATTCCTTGTCTTGAAGAACCCTCAAAAGTTTGGCTTGAATTTCTATTGGGATATCTCCTATTTCATCAAGGAAGATAGTTCCTCCATCGGCAAGTTCAAATTTTCCTATTTTCTGCATTATTGCACCGGTAAACGCTCCTTTTTCGTGACCAAAAAGCTCACTTTCTAAAAGTGTGCTTGGTATCGCAGCACAATTTACCCTTATAAATGGTTTATCATGTCTTTTGCTTGAATAATGTATTGCATTAGCAACTAACTCTTTCCCCGTACCACTTTCGCCTCGTATTATTACATTAGAATCCGTTTCTGCCGCTTTGGATGCCACAGTCAATGCGTCTTTCAATTTTCCGCTGTTGCCTACTATTATGTCAAAGGCTTTATCAAGCTTTCTGCTTCTTTTAAGTTCTCCCTCAAGGTACTCAATCTGAGGAAAATCTTGAAATACCACCAATGATCCAGTAATATTGCCTCCAGCATAAATCGGAGTTATATTCAAAAAAAGTGTCTTTTCATCTATGACGTATTTTTTATTTAAAAATTCACTGCCATATTTTAAGACTTGGCTTACATCTATGTCTGCCATAACTTCACTTATATTTTTGCCGATTGCCTTATCGAGGCTAAATCCTGTTATTTTTTCAGATGCCTTATTAAATATGATTATGATTCCATTATCGTCCGTCGCGATTATTCCAACCGCAATAGAATTAAATATTTCTTCGTACGCAATAGACGTATTCTTTAAAAGCTCATATGTTCCACTTTCATCATTTACTTTTTTCAAATCAACTAAAAAAATCTTTTTAATCTCTTCAATTGAAGAAATGCAGTTATCTCCTTCTACAATTATATCAATATCATCGCCTTCAGATGCAAAAAATGTTATCATGGAAAGCATGCTGTTTGCAGGTACAAGCCTTACACTTCCTGACTTTCTTAGCATCACTTTGACATTGTCCTTTTTGCATACATCATTTACTTTTCTGACTATCATTGCTGATATTTGCGAATGTATATTAATTGGAGACTTTATTTTCTCACAAATCTTCTCCATACTTTGCATTCCTTCCTTTTAAAATGTATAATAATTAAGAAATCGCTAAACGCTTATTTGCTGTACAAATTTCTCGTTGCAATAACATCCACACCTGTATCTAATATGTTTTTGACAACGATATCTCCCACATTAATTGGCGGCTTTAAAGTAATTTTAGATAGTTCCAGCACAGCTTTACCAATAAGCTCTTTTGGAATTGGCTCTTTAGTCCTGACAGAAACGACTGGAAGATGTCCCATTTCAGCTTTTACTATTGTAGTCAGAGTCCTTTTGGGAGCAATTATCTCATCTTCAGCATACTTTAATCCTCTTTTGCACTCATATCCTGTAATATTTACAATTTCCTTTCCTTCCATTTCTACAACCAAGCGACAACCATTCGGACAGACAATACAAGTTAATTCTCTTTTCACCATCTTATACCACCTCTACTTCAAATGTAATTTCACCTACAGGCGATAGGTCATCGCTTAAAAATTTGTCCTTTGGTACATCTATTAAAATCATCTCTCCTGGTGTCAGCCTCTGCATTTTTTTCCTGATTATCTGTTTGTCGCCTGATTTTACAGTAATATAAGCATTTTTGTACACATCAGTAGGCCTCATGTGAAATTTAACTTTGTCATCTATATTCTCATAATTTACCATTTGCGGCACCACATATCTAATGCCTGAACCAGCTTTCACGTCAATGTGTCGGCCTTCTTTTATTAGCATCTTATTAATGTACTTTACTGCAGAATCAGCCGCAAGCCTTGCTTCTTTTGTCACATTGTCCACAAGGTCATGCACTTGCAAGACATTGCCACACGCAAATATTCCTTCCACATTCGTCTCCATGCTTTCATTCACAAGCGGTCCTCCAGTAACGGGATCTAACATTATGCCTGCGCTTTTTGACAGTTCATTCTCAGGAATCAAACCTACAGATAATATTAAAGTATCGCAGCTTATATATTTAGCCGTGCTTAATATTGGCTTCTTGTTTTCGTCTACCTGCGCTATCGTCACGCCTTCAACCCTTTCTTTACCGCGTATTTCGATCACAGTGTGGCTTAAGAGAAGCGGTATACCAAAATCATCTAAACACTGAACAATGTTTCTGGTAAGTCCACTGGAATAAGGCATAAGTTCAACAACAGCTTTTACTGTAGCACCTTCAAGCGTAAATCTTCTGGCCATTATAAGACCAATATCGCCAGAACCCAATATTACGATCTCTTTGCCAGGCATGTATCCTTCCATATTTACATATCTTTGTGCCGTCCCAGCCGTAAATATTCCTGCAGGCCTTGTGCCAGGTATGCTTATTGCACCTCTTGGTCTTTCTCTACATCCCATCGCAAGTATTATCGCTTTCGCTTTGATCTCCATTACGCCATTTTCTTGGTTCACTGCTTTAACTATTTTATCGCTTGATATGTTTAATACCATTGTATTAAGCATCATATTTATCCCATATTTTCTTACTTTCTCTATAAATCTTTCTGCGTATTCTGGCCCGGATAATTCCTCTTTAAACTCGATAAGCCCAAATCCATTGTGTATGCACTGCTGAAGTATTCCTCCGGGATAACTATCCCTTTCGATTATCAAAATATTTCTTACTCCTTTTTCATACGCTTCAACTGCTGCTCCAAGTCCTGCAGGACCTGCGCCAATTATTACTATATCGTATTCCATCGTCTACACCCCGCTTTTTAATAGTTCCTTGTACGAATTTATGAGGTATTCTTTCGCTTTAGCTGTCAAAACATTTGACCTTCCGCCAAATTTTGTAACATTAAGCGGATCTGCATTAAGCTCTCTTGACAAAATCTCTAACACTCTTGGACTGCAAAATCCTCCCTGACATCTTCCCATGCCAGCTCTGACCCGCCTCTTTACGCCGTCAATGCTTTTAGCTCCAACAGGCCTTCTTATGGCATCAATTATCTCACCTTCTGTTACTGTTTCGCACCTGCAAATAATTTTTCCGTATGCCGGATTCTTTTTTATCAATTCATTTCTTTCTTCATCTGTCAATTCATTAAAGCGTATGACGGGCTTTCTCTTGGGATTAAAATTATCTTTTTCAACCATATTAAGTCCTGCATCTTTTAGTATTTCTCCTACCATCTCTGCAATTGCTGGTGATGATGTGAAACCAGGTGATTCAATGCCTGCCACATTTATAAATCCTTTAACATCTGATTCGCCTATAATAAAATCTTCACCATCTACATCTGGTACAGCCCTTACACCGGTAAATTGTGTTATCGTCTTCCTTTCGTTAAATTTTTCAACGCTCTTTTTGGCGCCTTTTATGGCCTTCTCCAATCCTTTGTAAGTAGTCTTTCGAAATTCCTTATTGTATATATCCTCAGACGTAGGCCCTATAAGCAAGTTGCCATCAACAGTTGGCGACACCAGTATTCCTTTTCCCATCTTAGTAGGTACTTGAAATATAACTGTATTTGCTAAATAGCCTTCCTCTTTATCCAAAATCAAATATTCGCCTTTCCTTGGATGAATTGAAAAACGTTTATCATTTACCATGTTATTTATCACATCTGCATAAAGTCCCGCTGCATTCACAATGTATTTGCCAAAATACTCTTTGTCTTGTGTTTTTACTGTAAAAACATCGTCTTCTTTGTCTATAGATATGACTTCTTGATTAAATACAAATTCAACGCCGTTTTGTGCAGCGTTTTCAGCCAAAGCTATTACGAAGCCGTATGGGCATATAATACCCGCTGTCTTTGCATATAAAGCAGCAACAATTGTATCGTTTATGTTTGGCTCAATTTCCTTAACCATATCTGCAGATATAATAGATATATTCTTGACGCCATTCTTTAACCCTCTATCATACAATTTATAGAGGCTTTCTACTTCATCTTGCGAAAATGCGGCAACAAGTGAACCAACTCTTTTCATTGGAACATCTAAATCTTTGCAAAGCTCATCAAACATTTCGTTTCCTCTTACATTTAGTTTGGCTTTCAATGTGCCAGGCACTGGGTCGTATCCGGCATGAAGTATAGCACTATTGGCTTTTGATGCACCACCTGATGCTACATCATCTTCTTTTTCTATAAGTAGAACTTTAATGTCGTATTTAGATAATTCTCTGGCAATTGATGAACCTACTACACCGCCACCGATTATTATGACGTCGTACATTTTACCATCCCTTTCAGCTACCAAAATTAATCTTAAAAAAAGACAAAGCCATATATAGCCGGCTCTCCGGTTATATATGGCTCTCCTATTCTCCGCCATCCTAATATTCAATTGTATCTTTTGTTTGTCAATTTAATTATACCACTTAATCAGCCCAATTCATAGACCTTTCTACAGCTTTTTTCCATCCTGCATAAAGTTTTTCTCTTGTCTCTATATCCATGTTAGGCTCGAAATGCCTATCAACTCCCCAATTCTTTGCTACTTCTTCTCTGCCGCTCCAGAAGCCTGTAGCAATACCTGCAAGGTATGATGCACCTAATGCAGTCGTCTCTATGACAGTAGGTCTGTCTACAGGCACACCAAGTATGTCTGCCTGGAACTGCATCAAGAAGTTATTCGCAGATGCTCCACCATCAACCTTTAATGCACTTAACTTGATGCCAGAATCATCCTGCATAGCCTCTAAGACGTCTCTTGTCTGATAGGCCAAAGATTCTAAAGTAGCCCTTATTATATGCTCTCTTTTCACACCTCTTGTTAATCCTAAAATCGCACCCCTTGCATACATATCCCAATAAGGTGCACCTAATCCTACAAATGCCGGCACTACGTATACTCCATTTGTGTCGCTGACTTTTTGAGCGTATTCTTCACTTTGTGGTGAATTGTCAATTATTTTAAGCTCATCTCTTAACCACTGTATAGCAGCACCAGCTATAAATATGCTTCCTTCTAATGCATATTCAACTTTATCATCGATGCCCCATGCAATTGTGGTAAGCAAACCATTCTTGGATGGTACCGCCTTTTCACCTGTATTCATAAGCATAAAGCATCCCGTTCCATAAGTGTTTTTAGCCATTCCTTTGTCATAGCAAGTCTGACCAAATAGCGCTGCTTGTTGGTCACCTGCGTCACCTGCTATAGGTATTTCAACTCCAAATATGCTTTTATCTGTGTATCCGTATACATAGCTGGACGGTTTAACATCAGGAAGCATCGATTCTGGAATGTCAAGATATTCTAATATGTCTTTATCCCATTTCAATTCATATATGTTGAAAAGCATCGTACGCGAAGCATTAGAATAGTCTGTCACATGTGCTTTCCCACCAGTCAAATTCCAGATTAACCAGCTATCAATATTTCCAAAGTAAAGATCTCCATTTTCCGCTTTTTCCCTTGCACCTTCCACATTGTCAAGTATCCATTTTATCTTCGTACCTGAAAAATAAGCATCAACTACAAGACCAGTCTTTTTTAGAATTTCCTTATCAAATCCGTTGCTTTTGATTTCATCGCAGATAGGTGCAGTCCTCCTACACTGCCAAACTATCGCATTGTACACTGGCTTGCCTGTGTTTTTATCCCAAACTACGGTCGTCTCTCTTTGATTTGTGATACCAATTGCTGCAATCTCTTCTGCCTTAATTCCAGTTTTCTCAAGCACCGCCTTAGCTACTTCTATCTGAGAATCCAAAATCTCCATAGGGTCGTGTTCTACCCATCCTGGATTAGGGTAAATCTGCGTAAATTCCTTGTTTAATGATGCAACTATGTTACCACTGTGATCAAAGATTATTGCTCTTGAACTTGTGGTACCTTGATCTAATGCCATTATATACTTTGACATGTTATGTTCCCCCTATATTATTTTATAATTTCATCCTTTATAAATTTTACAACATATTTATAAATGCCTGATATATTAAAGCTCCCAAAATACCTCCTACTATAGGTCCAAATAACGGAACAATAAGTCCATATCCCCAATCGGAATCTCTTTTACCTGGTATTGGCAATACCGAGTGTGCAAGCCTTGGTCCTAAATCTCTCGCTGGATTTATAGCATAACCTGTTGGACCACCAAGTGTAAGGCCAATAACCCAAATTAAAATACCTACTAAGAATGCACCTAATGCCCCAACTTGATTGTGCTCATTTGTTATACCCAGTATTCCAACTAATAGCATTGCAGTTCCAATAACCTCTGTCAAGAAATTGTAAAACAGATTTCTGATAGCTGGAATTGTGCAAAATACACCAAGTTTTGAATTCTTGTCTTCTGTGGCATGAAAGTGATCTCTGTATGCCACATATACAAGCAAAGCTCCTACAAATGCCCCTAAAAATTGAGCCACAATATATCCCGGAACTTGTGACCACGGGAATTTCCCTATAACTGCCAATGATATTGTCACTGCTGGATTAAAATGAGCCCCTCCTATCCATCCTGTAATATACACGGGTACAGCAACTGCAAAAGCCCATCCTGCTGTTATGACTATCCATCCGCTGTTTTGACCTTTGGTCTTATTCAGTACAACGTTTGCAACAACGCCGTCACCAAGGAGAATGAGTATCATGGTACCAAAAAACTCAGACAAAATCTTTCCAAACAACGATATTTCCATAAAAACCCCTCCATTAATTTTTTGAATTTTTCTAAAATCTGAAGCTATACTCTCAATACACCCCACCTCCTTGTCAGTCAATAAACCAAAGACTTTTTTCACTTGTAGAAACTGCTACTGCGCCAGAAGAAAGAGCATTTATAACGTCTTCTTTTGTTTTGACCAAACCGCCTGCAATTATAGGTTGATACACTTCCGTAGTAAGTTTTTTCGTCACATCATGTGCAACACCCGGCATAACCTCTATTGCAGTTGGTTCAATCTGCTTAATTGAATTTAAACCGGTTTTTAGAGCTTGCGTGTCGAGAAGAAAAATACGCTCAATGCAAGGAATACCCAGCTCCTTGGCGTATGTAAGTATATTAGCACGTGTAGAAATTATGCCATCTGGTTTTACTACTTCCTTAAGATACTCCACCGCCTTATAATCCTTCCCAAGCCCTTCTACTAAATCAAAATGAACGAATGCTGTTTTCCCGTGTAATTTAATTTCATCAATCGCATCTTTTAATACCAATATATTACTTGTCAATAAAAATATTACTTCGCAGTTAGACACGTAAGCATCTTTTATATCTTCTAAATTTCTTATAGCTGCGATAATAGGAAAATTTTTAATCCTTTCAACAATGAAATTATCCAATTCAATTCCTCCTATTATTTTATAAATGCAAATTGTATACCAACACATCTTTATTTATTTTAGCATATACGAAATTAATAAGTTGATATATATTATCAATTTTATGCTTTTACATGGTATTTAATATCAATTTGACAGTTTTATTTTATTAAGCTATAATATGAATATAATTGAATATAATCATAAGGAGGGTAGCTATTGAACATTACCGGTATATTCAAGGCATTATGTGATGAAAACAGATTGAGAATATTTAATCTTTTATCACAGGACACATTATGTGTATGTGATATTGAAACTATATTGAATATGACTCAATCGAACGTTTCTCGCCATCTAAATAAGCTAAAAAGTGAAGGAATCATAACATATGAAAAAAAAGCACAGTGGGCTTATTACAAAATCGATGATAATTTTATAAAAGAAAATAAATTATTGTATGATTACCTTATAAGCACATTAAGAAATTATCCACAATTTATAGTAGACAATGAAAATTACAAAAAGCATAGAGAAAGTAATATATCTTGCGAATATTTTACAAAGGAAGGAAATCAACAATGAGAGAAAGCAAAAAAAGTCTATCTTTTTTAGACAGGTTTTTAACCGTATGGATTTTATTAGCAATGATCATCGGTATCTTAATAGGATATATTTTCCCTAATTTTTCGAATGTGCTCAATAAATTAAGCATTGGAACAACATCAATACCAATTGCGATTGGACTCATTTTGATGATGTATCCACCCTTAGCAAAAGTGAAATACGAGGAAATCGGGAAAAGCAAAACTTCAAAAAAACCTTTTAAAATTGCAATTTTATACAACTGGTTTATAGGACCATTAGTAATGTTTCTTCTTGCCATTATATTTCTTCACAATTACCCACATCTAATGATAGGTGTAATACTAGTAGGACTTGCAAGATGCATTGCAATGGTATTGGTCTGGAACGATTTAGCAGATGGAGATAGAGATTTTGTTGCTCTTTTGGTAGCTTTTAACGCTATCTGGCAGGTAATCACTTATTCCATATTTGCCTATGTATTTATAAAAATACTTCCTCCGATTTTCGGTATTAGTACTAAAGCAATTAATTTAAATATCTCTATAAAAGATATTGCTACATCTGTTCTTATATATCTTGGCATTCCATTTGTTGCAGGGGTTCTATCAAGATTGTTGCTTGTTAAAGCTAAAGGAAACACATGGTACGAAAAAAATTTTATACCTAAAATAAGCCCTATTACTCTTATAGCTCTTTTATTTACGATTATTGTTATGTTTTCCCTACAGGGAAAATATATCGTGACATTGCCATTGCAAGTTTTAATGGTAGCCATACCATTAACGCTATATTTCATTATAATGTTTCTACTGGGATTTTTCACGTCGTACAAATTTAAATACGGATATTCAGAAAGTACAACTGTTGGCCTAAATGCAGCAAGTAATGACTTCGAATTGGCAATAGCAGTTGCAGTCGCGATCTTTGGACTTAGTTCAAATGAGGCTTTTGCAAGTGTAATTGGCCCATTAATAGAAGTTCCCGTGATGCTTATGTTAGTCAATGTAGCATTGTATTTTAGGAAAAGACTCAACTGGAATGCAAATAAAGAGTCAAATACAGAAATATAAGAGAGGAGAATTTAGTATGAAAGTAAAAGTAGCATTTATCTGTGTGGCAAATTCATGCAGAAGTCAGATGGCAGAAGGTTTTGCGAAGTATTTAGGGTCAGATATATTTGAAGCATACAGCGCTGGCACAAAACTTGCTGAAAGGGTAAATCCGAATGCAGTGGAAGTCATGAAAGAAGTAGGCATCGACATAAGCAGTCACAAGCCAAAGCTTTTAGATGAGATACCACCAAAAGTAGACATCTTGATTACCATGGGATGTAATGTAGAATGCCCGTATATACCATGCAAGTTAAAAGAAGACTGGGGTTTAGATGATCCTGATGGAAAGCCGATAGAAGAGTTTAGAAGGACAAGAGACATAATTGAATCAAAGGTTAAAGAACTTATTAAAAGAATTAAAAACAATGAAATAAACCTAGATTAACGCATTTCCACAATACCCTTTATTTAAGCCAGCAAGTTTTCTTGCTGGCTTATCTCGTAACAGCATTTTTTTCATGACGTTTCTCGTAAACATCTTTATAAAGCTTATAAAGCTTTTCCCTATTTGTATATGTAATGATGAGAAGATTAGCAAACCATATATCATAAATATACATTTGATACGATTTATAATAAAGAAATAATACCAAAGTCAACATTCCAACCACAACCATCAATCCATCTACTTCAGATGATGTAGCTTTTCCTTTGTTTAAAATGACAGCTATGACATACAGCATCGCCAATATAACAGCGTATGCAATAGATACTCTAAACGATGTTAAAGCGCTCCAAACACCAAATGTGACAGCTATTCCCTTGCCACCACGCCATTTTAAAAAAGGAGAAAATACATGACCTAATATCGTGGCAACAGCCACAGGAACTATTCCGGTGCCGCTAACATATCCTTTTGACATCATGAATGATATGGGAATATATCCCTTTAAAAAGTCAAGAATAACTCCTAAAATACCATGTTTATATCCAGCCACATGCCACAAGTTAAACGCACCAGGATTTCCGTCTCCATAATGTCGTATGTTTTTTGAAGCCAATAAACCTAACCAGTATGAAAACATCATTGAACCGCTTAAGAATCCTATTAAGGCAAAAAGCACTATCAATGTAATCCCCTCCTTATATTTTAATTTTTCTCCCCTTCCATGTGACGTATCCTAAAAAGAAAACTTGATACAATGAATAAACCATAATGTATATAAAAAATAGCGATGAAAGTATATGAAATAACGGGACTATGATGCCATAACGCCCTGTCCAATTGTTTATATAAATTATCTGCAATGTATAAACAATATAAAATACTAAAAACGAACTAAACAAATAATTTTTATAAAATGTGAGAAATGGAGTAATAATTTCAACCGCCAACAATCCAATAAGCCATAATGCAATAAAAATCGTCGTCGTAATTTCTAATCTGGACGTACTTAATATTGTTCCTTTTCCAAAGCCTTCTATTTCACTTTTTATACCATATGGGTACATCCTAAAAAAAACAAGATCATATCCTATGAAATTCTGAACATTTATACCATTTGACGTAAATTTCTCTCCTAATTTTAAATCATCTAAAAGTTCTCCTTTTATGCTGTAATGTCCACTTACCTTTTCATAATCATCGCGGGATACGACAATGCAAGAGCCATACATTCCTTTTTGTGGATTATACTTTTCAAACGGTGATGTAAATGCAAAAATCCCCAAAATATATGGTATCAATGAAAGCTTTTCATAAAATTTTTCAGGGCGATGATATGGTACAACAGATATAGCTCCATTTACTTTTTCCCTCGCTTTCGCCAATGATTCTAAAGCACGTGGAGATAGTCTAACATCAGCATCAATGAATGCAAGTACATCACCTGTAGAATTTTTGTATCCATTCCACAAAGCCCACGTTTTCCCCGTCCAACCATCTGGCATTTCTGTATTTCTTATAACTTTAATTCCATAACTTTCTGCAATCTCAAAAGTCCTATCTGAAGAAAAATCATCAACTACGATTACTTCATAAGGCATATACGTCTGCTTTCTTAGAGATTCAAGTATATACGGGAGATTTTTCTCTTCATTTCTTGCAGGGATTATGACAGAAATTTTATACTGCTTTTCAATAGGCTGATTGTCATGCGGCACCTTCAAATTTCTAAATAAAATAAAACCAGAAATAATGCCTAAAAGCAATAAAGCACTGACTATCATTCTGCATCACATTCCTCTCCCAATTCATCAGCAAAATATTTAAGAAAATGCATCACATATAAATCGTTAACTAATAATTCCACCACTCTTTTGTACCAAGCCTATGTCTTAAAAACACCCTTCATAATAATTTTTATTCAGTAAACAAAACAAAAATAATGCTTTTTTTCATATTACTATTATGACATATAATTATATAACAAACAATAGAAATTAATCCCCCATCTATAAAGGATGGGAGACTTCTTTCAAGTTTTTGTTAAATCTTCTTGTTAAAATAATAAGTTATTATCACTGGATTATAAAAAATTATTCTTCTGAGTCTTCTCTTTCGTTGACAGCTTTCTTAATCTCATTTATTACTTGCTCAGTATTCATATTTCTTATTTCTATACCGATATGCTTTTCTCTGTCGAATCCTACTGCGTCAAAAGCGTCCCTGTACATTTTTCTCTGCATTACTGGATCGCATGCAGCAACATATAACTCATCTATGTCTGCACCTTTTAAAAGTTCACGCAAATACCTGTCGCCATCTTCTGCACAAAGCTGCGGATGAAGTCCTACCCATTCAAATATATTTTCTCTTCTCAAGGTGTTTAAAACTTCAAATGTGTCCATATCCTGAAATGAAGGACATGTACCTTGACACACACATAAAAGTAATCCCTTTTTACTCATTTTAACTCCCCTCCAATTAAATTTATAATTTTTTCTAAAATTCTTAAATAACATCATAAATTCCATCTACTTGTTGTCACCAAAGTACGATATAGCATCGTTATCGCATATCTTCTGACAACCTCTGCAGAATTCTACACAGTTATCCGGATTTATTACAAGCGGAAAACCATCATCACCTATTGTATAAACATCGTGTTTGCAGAAATTAACACACTGATAGCACTGTATGCATTTATCGTGGTCAATAATTGGATACCAATTTTTAGCCATGTCTTTCACCCCCTTTTCAATGTTTAAAATGACTTGCCATCCTCTACCTCTGCGACTGTAATATATTCAGAATTTACAATATCGCTTCCTATATCGCTATTAAGTCCTAGATGGTTTTTTGATGCAAAAGCTAAGATCATCATCTCACCTCCTTTTATTTCTTTATTCGGTTTTTCGAATCAAATAGCCAAAAAAATAACTACACTAACTATAAAAATATAAATATATTAGAGAATATATTGCTTTATTCGATTATTCGAATGTTTAAAATAAAACTTAACGCTTAATTACCAACTATATTTTTAACTTCCTCTATTATTTTAACGATGTCCTTATTTGTCAAAGTATAATAAATCTTCGTTCCTTCCCTTGAATCTTTTACTATCCCATTTGCCCTTAACACCATAAGGTGCCTTGAAATATGTGATTGGTCAAGATTCAAAACAGCCATCATTTCACAGACACACATCTCATTTCTACTTAGAAGCTCAATTATCTTAATTCTAGTCGGATGTGACAATGCTTTAAAGTACTCAGCCGACTTGTCGTACAAATCAATTGTTACCATCATATCACCCTTCCTATCTAATTATATTCGATTTTTCGAATAAAGTCAAGAAAAAGCAATTTTTAAACATG
Source organism: Thermoanaerobacterium aotearoense (assembly GCF_009905255.1). Lineage (NCBI taxonomy): Bacteria > Bacillati > Bacillota > Clostridia > Thermoanaerobacterales > Thermoanaerobacteraceae > Thermoanaerobacterium > Thermoanaerobacterium aotearoense. Next base: position 2,082,517 of record NZ_CP047602.1, read on the forward strand.
GCAATAATTTAAAAACAATCATCATTCAGCGCTTAATGATTTATCTGTATCGCTTTTCATCATCAAGAAAAAACCTATTCCTGATGCAATCAAATAAACATAGTATGTGAAAAATCTCCATATACCTATGAAAACACCTAATAGATGATGTGGAACTATATTTGAAAATATGCTAGCAAAGCCAACTTCAACAAATCCTGCACCACTGGGTATCACATTGTAAGCAAGAATATCATAAAAAATTAATTGCCTCGATATGACTGCTAAAATGTTAAACTTTATGTTCATCGCTATCATCAGAATTGGCGCAATGCTGTAAAACAAAGTCCAAAAAAGCATAGCGTATAAAAGCTGTGATATTAGAAGCTTTCCTCCAGAGCTTACCATAAAAAGTTCATTAAATCTGTGATTGTATTCAATAATTTCAGTTTTTGTATTCTCAAAAAACTTTTTATACTTTTCGCCCGAAAAAAATCTTATGCCAGCAATTAAATTTATTACAGAGATTAAAAAAGCCGGCCTCAATATTATGTAGACAAGAGCTATCAATAAAAGCAAAAGTATAAATGATACCAATATAGCAAATATCGACAAAGCATGTGTAAGCTCCAACTGCTTTCTAAAAAAAATCAGTAAAATAGGCGGTATCGTACCAAAAAAAATACCTGAAAACAAAATTTTAGCCGTAAAAATCATAAGGCTTTTATTTGGGGGTATTTTTTTCTTGTTTAAAAGGTAAATGGTTATTGGAAGGGCACCTGAGCCAAATGGAGTTATGTAGCTGAAGAAAAAAGTAGCCAAATTGAACTTAAATAGATATCCAACGCTTAGATCTTCTCCTAAGGCTAAAAGCAAATCTCTAATCCTATAAGTATCCACCATCAAGCTTAAAAAAATAAAAAGAAGCATGATTCCGATGTATATGGGATTTATATTCATAACATCTTTTAATCCTTGATACCCTGAAAGTTTCATTATGATGGCTATGGCGCCAAAGCTTAAAATGAACGCAACAGCCATCATGTAAAAATTCTTCCTCTCTAATATATGGTTCAAAATTATCCCCTCGCTTTATTGGCTTATATCATCCAAAGTCTTAAATACATATCCCTGCGCTTTTATATCTTTTAATATTCTATCAAGAGCCATCGTATCATCTTTTGAAACGGCATGCAGCAGTATGACTGCTCCTGGATGAATCCTGGACATAACAGTATTGTAACTTTCATCAGGACCTCCCGGCAGTGGCTGCCAATCAGCAAGAGCAAGACTCCAAAATACCGTCTTATACCCCAAAGACTTCGCTATATACAATGTTCTTTCGCTGTACTCACCCATAGGTGGTCTTAAATAATGCATATCCTTGCCTGTAAGCTCTTTAAACATTCCAGCAAGACCAGTTATCTCGCTTTTAACTTTATCATCTGTAAGCTTAGGAAGGCTGGGGTGATTTACTGTATGGTTGCCTACTATATGCCCCTCAGCCACCATTCTCTTTACAAGATCACCATGTTCTTTGACATATGGACCTGTCACAAAAAAAGCCGCTTTTACATCATTTGCCTTCAATATGTCTAAGATTTTAGGTGTATATCCGTTTTCATACCCTTCATCAAATGTCAGGTATACGTATTTTTTTGTTGTGTCTCCTGTAAATATTCCATCGTATTTTTTTATAAGACTCATGGCTTTTGATGTGATCTCAGGCGTTTTGTGATCAGGAAGTACCCTCATACCCCATCCGTACAAAGTATTATCAAGACCTTCTGTATTTATGGTAGAACTGTACACATCGTTATTCACTGTGTTGCTTTCCGCAGTCTTAGCATCACTAACATCGTTAGATGCATTTTTAGCTGAATTATCTTTCCCATCATTGCTTGCTGCACTACTGTCTGTCTTTACATTCACACTTGGCTTTTGAACAGACTTCTTTTCCACGCTTGCTGGATTTTTGGTTTTAAAAAAGCTGCAAGACACTGTTGATAAAGCCATGACTAAGACAAAAAATAAAATACCTAACTTCTTTAGCATTTTATCATCCTCATTTCAAAAATATCTTCTTATGTATTTTTTGCAATCAGATGTTTTGTATTCTTATCAGATTTTTACTTTGCTTCCTTTATATATCTCGCACACAGTGTCTCTACATGGACAAAACCTGCACTTTAGAAAATCCCCTTCTACATCAGGAAAGAATTTCCCTTCTTCTAAAAGTCTCATCTCTTTTATAATTTTAACAAGTTCTCTCCTAAGACCTTTTGTATTGTACACTTCAAACATCGTATTCTGATAGACGATTCTCCCTCGTCTTACTTTTTTACCAAATTCTTCTTCTATTATTAAAAAATAAGCAGTCAATTGCATCACATCTTTTAAAAGCGGGGAATGTCTTTCGGCTTTTGAACTTTTTAGCTCCAACGGTATCAATTCATTTCCAACATCGTAAATATAATCTGGCTTTCCACTTATTCCATACTTTGAAGATTTTAAAAGCTTGCTGTACATAACGCCGTCCTTTTTTACTTCTTCTTGCTTATCTATGTATATAAGCTTTCCCCTTTTAAAACCGATTGTCCTTTTCATCTCTTTATAAGGAGGTCTTTTTTCTGCTATCTCCTTCAAGATGACGTAAAGTATTAAAAGCGTAAAGGCAAAATTTAACACTATCATTTTAAAAGCCCTATAATCATAGCTATCAAAGCCGTAACAATCAATATGGCTATAGCTATTTTCTTGTATTTTAGCCTTACAATGTCTCTATAGTATTTCTCATGATACTCAATGCCTTTTTTAAAGTTGCTAAACTCATAATTTTTTCCGTTTTTTTTTCTCAATTCATTTATATATTTATGTCCGTACTTTTTTTCATAGTACCACTGATATGGGCAATACAAGTATTGATTTATCTCGGAAGCTGATATGTACTTGTTTGACATATTATCACCATTCTAAGCAAAATAAAAACATTGCAGATCACTCCACAATATTAACTATATCAATTTTTAGGTTCATCTGCAATGTTTTATACATTAATTTTTTATTAACTGTCTTTAGACTTTATTATTTCATATACATATTCTACATACTCGTTTAACAGTGATTCTGCTTTTTCCTTTGTGGGGGCCTCTGAGTATATTTTACATGCAGGCAGCTCTGAATCTGGAACTAACAAAACCCAAGCGTCACCGTAATTAAACCTTATCCCATCTAAAAACATTGATTTTTCGTCCTTTTTTTCGTAAAACTTTCTTATTATTAATCCCTTATCCTTCCAATCACAATTTATCACTTTGTTCAATTTCACCCTCTGCGGTATAGATTTCTTTAAATCAGATAATTTAAGCTTTTTTTTGCTTAAATATTCAATTAGCCTTAATGTGAAATTTATGCCGTCAAAGCTAAGGCTAAACTGAGAATTCCCATCACCATTATTACTTTCAATTTCAAACATTTTCTTCATCTTCTCAAGCTGAGAGATTTTACTAAACCTCGTCTCGATGCCAAGCTCTTTCGACATTTCACTTAAAAATTGGGAACTATTGAATGGTATTATAAACTTACTTTTCCCATTTTCCTTTACAACAAGCATTCTCAAATAATCCAATTCATCTTCATCAAGCAAATGTCCCTCGTCATCATAAATTTCAACATTTTCTCCATCATCTGAAATCTTAATGCCCATATCGTAATTTGCCACAGATTTTTTATAATCGCGATTTTGATTCAACACACTCAATAAACTTTTTGTGGCTTTACCAATAAATTTTACGTTTAAATTTCCAATGGAATCACCGTTTAAAGATAAACTTTCAGCATACTCTTTGTTTACATCTACTATGACTTCATCATTTATAGCATAGGCTATATTATAATCGTTGATCTTGTATTTATTCAATACCTTTTTTTCTACATTTCTGTCTACATCACACCCCTTCTCATCTATTAAAATAATGTTTATCGTTTTTTCATCTAATTTTTTCACAAATACACCTGCTTTATATCCGTTTTTTCTAATAGAATACCTCATAGCAGGCAGTATGGTAGAATGAGCATTGTACACCTTTTTACCCGCTGAAATTATCCCATCTTTTAATAAATTTAAGGCTAATCTTGCATAAGAATCATCAACACATCCCACAAGTATATCTCCATCAAATACGCTGCCTATTACTTCACCTAATCTTACCAAATTGTCAGGTGTAAGATTATCATGCAAATTCCCCTTTATCCCTCTATCTCCAAATAGCGACGCTTCATTGTTATTTCCCCACACAACATCTCTTTCTACTATATTCCCTGTTGATATGATTCTATTGGGCCATATTTTCGCGTTTGGTTTAATCTCACAAAAAGATTGAAGCTTAGATTTTTCACCTATTATTGAATTATCAAATGTCCTGACGTTATTTTCGGTAATTGCTCCGCTGCAAAATACCGTTCCTCTGATTTCGTTGTTTCTACCGATCTTTATATTATCCCAAAGCACACTGTTTTTTAATGTTGACATATGTCCTACATAGCTTCCACTTCCAATAATTACATTCGGCCCAATTACTGCACCATCATCTATTACTGAATTATCGCCTATTATTAAAGGCGGAACAAGCTTGGCATTTCGTGATACAAATACATTTTTACCAAAAATCATTCCATCTTTGCTTATCTTCTCTTTGAAGCCAAGATCGATATACCCACTTAAAAGATCCAGATGACTTTTAAGGTATTGAACTCCATTCCCTATGTCGCACCAGTAATCATTGCTGACATACCCGTAAACAGGAACCTTTTTTTCAAGCAGCATTGGAAATAAATCTTTGCTAAAGTCAAATTGTCTGTTTTCAGGTATGAAATTTAAAATCTCTGGCTCTATGATGTAAATTCCTGTATTTACAGTATCGCTAAACACCTCTCCCCATGATGGCTTTTCTAAAAACTTTACGATTTTTCCCTCATCATCTGTTATTACGACACCATACTCTAATGGAATATCTACTCTTGTAAGCACCAATGTTACTTTTGAACCTTTATTTTTATGAAACTCATAAGCTTTTTTTAGATCTATATCTGTTATCACATCACCGCTTATTACGACAAATGTATCATCAAGAAAATCAGCAGCATTCTTCACGCTGCCTGCTGTTCCAAGTGGTTTATCTTCCACATAATACTTTATCACGTCACCGTATTGCTCATACAAATAATCTTTTATCTTGTGAGGCAAATAAAAAAGGGTTACACCCACATCATTTATGCCATGCTTTTGCACATGGTTTATAATATGCCAAATAGCTGGCTTCCCAGCCATAGGTACCATAGGCTTAGGAATTCCGCACGTCAATGGCCTTAACCTGCTGCCCTCACCACCAGCCATGATTATCGCCTTCATATCATCACCTTCTATGATTATTACTACTATTTAGTATCCAGAAAAATAATCATTTTATACAATGCCATATTTGGTAGTAATATTTCAAAATCAAAGTAAATATGTATTAAAAAAACGCTGGAGGTTAAAATGATAAGCACGATCTTTCTTATAGTTTTAGGCATAGCAGTTTTTCTCCTTGGACTTTTATTCTTAACTTCATCGTTAAAAATTATTTCAAGGCACAGAGTTAAGACACTTATTGAAAAATACACAGGGAATATATATGTATCAATATTTATTGGATTCATTCTGGCTATAATGATGCAAAGCAGCAGCATGATTACAATACTATCTGTCAGTATGGCTGATGCAGGACTTTTAAACTTGTACAGCGCAGCAGGTATAATAATGGGGGCAAATATCGGGACAACGATTGCCGTCCAACTTTACGCATTTGACCTTTACAGTGCCGTACCTTACTTGATATTTTTAGGCTCCATTTTTAGATTCCAAAAGCAAAAGACACTTAAGTTCATAGGCAATATACTTTTAGGCTTTGGAATTATCTTTGCAGGACTAAAAATAATTGACATAGCTGTTTCACCACTTAGAAATTTTTCTGCTATAAAAAATTTTGTCGCTATGACAGAAAATCCATTTTATGGCATAGCAACTGGAATTGTTATGGCACTTATTATGCAGTCCAGCACATTTTGCATTGCAATGCTTCAAGTTCTTGCAAATGTTAAAATAATGCCTGTGTACAATGCCATCTACATCGTGTATGGACTTAATATAGGTACGTGCTCTGAAGCTTTATTAATGAGCATAGCCACAAACAAAGAAGGGAAAAAAATAGCTGTTTTTAACGTACTTTTTAATTTAATAGGAACAATCGTGTTCCTTCCTTTTACACATCATTACTATAAATTTTTGAAATTTATAACCCCAAACAATGAATCATTGCAAATTTCAAATAGCCATATGTTTTTTAACATCGCTTCAACACTTTTGGTAATACCTATAATGAAATACCTGTTTTCTTTTATAGAAATTATGTTTGAAAATGGTTCTAAATGAGTAAAAACACAAAATATTCACAATATAATAATATAAGAATAGCAGATTAGGATGTGAAACTAATGAATAAAATAACGTACAAAGAGCTTTTTTCCGCAATGTTAGCTTTTGAATTGGGAAGTGCAGTATTATTTGTGTTGGGTGCATCTGCAAAACAAGACGCATGGATGTCTATATTGCTGGCAACTGTCGCCGCACTGCCACTGATCTACTTATACGTAACCCTTTATAAAATGCACGATGGAAATCTTCCTCAAATTTTAGAAGCCACATTTGGAAAGGCATTTGGCAAAGTTCTTTCTGCCATTTACGCCTTTTACTTCTTGTACATAGCCGCCCGTGTCACAAGAGATTTTGCCGAGCTTAATATAGGTACCATATACAAGCAAGCACCTGTGTCAGCTTTTTCGATAGCAATTTTAGTTGTAGTTATCTACTACCTCATGTTCGACATAAGCGTTATGATAAAGTCATCACATGTCCTTTTGCCTACTTTTATTATCATGGCTTTTTTTCAGTTTATCGGCGCATTCAGCGTAAATGGTGAAAGTATAAAAAAAATTTTTCCTATTTTAGGAAATGGATTTATGCCTGTTGTAAAGGCTGCTTTCCCAAATATACTTACATTCCCATACGGGGAGCTTATCACATTTATGATGGTATTCCCTGAATTCAAGTTTAACACAAACAAATTGGCTAAATACTGCTTTACATTGGTTATAGCAACAGGTCTTTGGCTTGCATTAAACACAGTAGAAATATTTTCAGTCATTGGAGTTGCAGAAGCGACAAGGGCAAATTTCCCATTTTATGAGTTGGCACTTATAATGAAATTTGGAACTTTTAGAAATCTTGACCCATTTTACGCCATAGAAACCGTCATAGGTGGTGTCATAAAAATAACTGTCTTTGCGTATGCTGCCATAAAGACGATACAGACGATCTTTAACTTAAAAGAATATAAATTTCTGCTTATACCAGTAGGCACTATAATATTTGCGCTGTCGTTATTGATTGCCGATTCGTACCCACTTCACATTCTGATTGGCCTTAAATTGACGACGCTTTATATTCATGTGCCGCTGCAAATAATCATACCGCTTATAGCATTGATACTGTCATTCATAAGAAATCCTAAAACACGTAAAAATAAATAAGCCTAACTGCAGGCTTATTCATAAAGTGGATATTTGTTGAGAAGTTCACTTACCCTCTTTTTGGCTACATCAACGTAATTTTCATCTTTTAAAACATTATAGATTATATCAGCAATCACATCCATGTCATCTTCATTCATTCCTCTTGTAGTAACTGCTGGTGTGCCAAGCCTTAATCCAGAAGTGACATTAGGACCTAATGGATCATTTGGTATGGCATTTTTATTTGCTGTTATTCCTACATAGTCAAGCCTTTTTTCTAATTCCTTGCCTGTGACACCAGTCCCTCTTAAGTCCAATAACATCAGATGATTGTCTGTACCACCTGAGACTAAGTTCACTTTTCTGTCCATAAGGCCATCTGCCAAAGCTTTTGCATTTCTCACGATCTTCTTCTGATATTCTTTAAACTCTGGTTTCAATGCCTCATTAAAGCATACAGCCTTTGCTGCAATGACGTGCATCAGTGGACCACCTTGTACTCCTGGAAAGACAGATTTATCGATGGCCTTTGCGTGAATCTCTTTAGATAAGATTATGCCACCTCTTGGTCCTCTTAAAGTCTTATGTGTCGTAGACGTTACAACGTCTGAATACTCCACAGGATTAGGATGAAGTCCTGCTGCTACAAGTCCTGCAATGTGCGCCATATCTACCATTAAATATGCTCCAATTGAATCTGCAATTTCTCTAAATCTTTTAAAATCTATTATCCTAGGATACGCGCTTGCACCGGCCACAATAAGCTTTGGCTTGTACTCTTTTGCTAATCTTTCAAGCTCATCGTAGTCTATAAAACCGGTATCTTCCCTTACTCCATAAGGTATGATGTTGTACAACTTGCCAGAGAAATTTACTTTGCTGCCATGTGTTAAATGCCCACCATGTGCCAAATTCATGCCCAATACTGTATCACCTGGATTTATCAATGCAAAATAAGCCGCCATGTTGGCTTGAGCGCCTGAATGAGGTTGCACATTTGCATGCTCTGCTCCAAAAAGCTTTTTAAGCCTCTCTCTTGCCAATTCCTCAACCACATCCACGTACTCACAACCGCCATAATAACGCTTTCCGGGATACCCTTCAGCATACTTGTTTGTCAGCGGTGAACCCATCGCTTCCATGACCGCAGGGCTTACAAAATTCTCCGATGCGATCAGTTCAATTTTATTTTTCTGCCTTTTAATCTCATTAGAAATTGCATCAGCTACTTCAGGGTCAACTTCTCTTATAACATCGATATTCATTGCCTTACCTCCAACTTTTATTTTCACTATACAACAATAAAGTGCTATATTTTTATTATAATTATTGAAACTAAATTGTTCAACAAAAAAGTATAAAAGTTGACACTAAAATATAATCTTCAGAAAATTTACTTATCTGTATTAATTTGATGGTGCAAATAATTTTTTAATAGCCTCTTGATTTTTATTTGAATTATATGTATAATGTATTCTTGGTCAAAACAATGACTCCCCCTTTAACATATGCAAGCCCCAATTAAATCATCGGGGCTATTTTTTATTAGAAAAATAATCAATGTAAGATTTCTTTTATTATTCTTTCAAAATTGCCATGTGAGATCAAATCTATTTCATCGTCATTAAAGCCTCTTTTTTTAAGTCCTTGAATCAACTGCGGAAAACACGATGCATCATGAAGCCCAACAGGTGTTTTTTCTATGCCGTCAAAATCTGAGCCAAATCCTACATACTCTGCACCTACCAATTTCGCTATATATTCCACATGGTCAAGCACATCTTCTATCGTGGCATTGCCATCTTCTTTCAAGAAATCAGGGCAAAAATTAATCCCTATGACGCCATTTTTATCAGCAATAGCCTTTATCTGCTTATCACTTAGATTTCTCGGATGATTGCAAAGAACTTTACAGTCAGAATGGGATGCTATAAATGGCTTATCACACAAATCTACAACATCCCAAAAACCTCTTTCATTTAGATGCGATACATCTACAATCATGCCTAATCTGTTCATTTCTTTTACGACACTTTCGCCGAATTGCGTAATGCCGCAATCTTTGCATCCTAATACGCCATCACCTATGTCATTTCTAAGGCTCCAAGTAAGCGTCATGGCTCTCACGCCCAACCTGTAAAACATCCTTAAAAGTGACAAATCTCCTTCTATGGCTTCGCCACCTTCTATTGACAGTAATGCTGCTATTTTGCCTTCATCTTTTGCTTTATCAATATCATCACCATTTAAAATCAATCTGATTTTATCGCTTTTTTCTATGGCTTGATACAATTTATCAATCATCTTTAACGTTTTTGCTGCAGCATCTTTTTTCATAAACTCTGGTTCGACAAAAGTGGCAAAAACCTGAAAATGTACCAATCCTTTTTCTAATCTAATCAAATCAATATGCCCCTCAGTATTTTTTATCGTCATATCTCTTCCGTATTTTTCAGCTAAGTACAGCGTGTCACAATGAAAATCAACTATCATGCCAATGCCTCCTAAAAATTTTTTCTCAAATAATATTTTACGCTTATGGTTATACATTACAAAAAAAATTATCACATAAAATCTCAATTTTTTAACAAATTATTAATAAATATATGCTACAATTATGACATAATTGGAGGTGTGCAGCGATGAAGATGAAGAAATATATAATAATTACTATAATTGTATTATTGCTATTGGTATCATATGTTATGAATTTAAAGACCACCTTCGCAAATCTTACGGAAAAAAAACCGGAGCCGGAATTTAAAAATCCCGGACAGCGGATACTTGTAATTGTACCACACCCTGATGATGAATCTTTAGGAATGGCAGGAGTCATACAGCGAGCAGTAAGCCAAAACATTCCAGTAAAAGTGGTAATAGTTACAAATGGGGATAGCTACAAGAAGGCTGCTGCTGTACTTACTGGTCATGTAAATCCATCACCATCAGATTTTTATAAGCTTGGCCTTCAAAGGCAAAGTGAAAGCATAGCCGCAATGTCAGAACTTGGCCTTCCAAAAAGCGATGTGGTATTTCTTGGCTTTGCTGATGGCAGCACCCGTTTTTTGTGGAGCGATTTTTGGGACAATAACATTCCAAGAATCAGTGGCGGTACAAAATCTGCATTTTCTCCGTATAAAAATGTGTATAAACCGGGCATAGCCTATACAGGAAACAATCTTGAAAATTGCATACAAGAAATCATAAAATCTTTCAATCCTACAGATATTTATTATCCAATGGCAGATGACGTGCACCCTGATCATTGGGCTGTAAGCAATTTTGTAAGATATGCCATAGTAGCCATGAACTTAAATGTACGAGAGCATATGTTTCTGATTCATCATCCACAATGGCCCGTCCCATGGCTTTTAGAGCCAAACAAACCGCTTCTTCCACCTGTTGATATGGCTGACAGCAATACAAAATGGCAAGTATTCAAATTGACGCAAAGCGAAATCCAGAAGAAGGAAATCGCACTTAAGAAATACAAGTCGCAAATTGCTGTGATGGAGCCATTTTTAATGGGGTTTGTAAGGCAAAACGAGCTTTTTGGCACAAAACCTGTAATAAATATAAAGGATGTCAGCACGTTGCCAAACTTAAATCAGCCGGAAATGCCATATACATTGTTTAAAGTTCCTGCAGGAGGCGTATTAAACCAAGAGATATACAGAAGTGCAGATCTCACTGAGATGGCATCATTCTACTATAAAGGAAATGGCCTATACGTAGGAATGAAGTCATTGGCACCTATATCAAAAAAAGTGGCTTATCACCTGGAAATGAGGCTATTTTACAAAGACGATATCAAAAGAATAGATATAGGACTGGTAGGTGGAAAACTTTACGAATACAAAAAGGCTAAAAATTCCCTCTACAATGTTCCAATTTCAAATCCGATCTTCGGCAAAAATGTAATTTGGATTAAAATTAACATTTCAAATACGCAAAATTTGAATTATATATTTATGGGCGCTGATTCAATATACAAAAACAAACTGATAGACAAGATTCCTTGGAATGTGTACAAAATCGAAAATAAAGAGGCACCGCAAGCTACTTAATTGAAGTTTGCGTGCCTCTTTTATTTTGTCTCTTTTCTCACTTTGTGTTGTTCTTTAAATTCATTTGTTTTGTAATACCTTCTTGAAAGTTCATCATACACATCTTCAAGGCTTATTTCTTTTTCCACCATTAAAACCAATAGGTGATAAACATAATCAGCTATTTCGTATATTATCTCTTCCTTGTCACCTTCTTTTGATGCGATCAATATCTCCGCATTTTCCTCTCCGATCTTTTTCAAAATCTTATTCAATCCTTTGGAAAAAAGGTAATTTGTATAAGACCCATCTACAGGTTTTTCTTTTCTAACTTCGATCCTTCTGTAGAGATTATCTAAAATTGATTTATTTTCATCCTCTGAAAGATCTAAAATGCTTCTGTAAAAGCAGCTTCTATTGCCTGTATGGCAAGCAGGTCCATCTGCTTCAACTTCTATGAGTATCGTATCACCATCGCAATCGTATTTGATAGACTTGATATGTTGAATATTGCCGGATGTCTCGCCTTTATGCCATAAGCACTGCCTGCTTCTTGAGAAAAAATACGTCTCCTTAGTTTCTAAACTTTTCTCAAGGCTTTCTCTGTTCATGTAAGCCATCATAAGAATTTCTTTTGTCTTGTAGTCTTGAACAATGGCAGGTATCAACCCATTGTCATCAAATTTCAATTCATCAATGTACATAAGCACGATCCTTTCCATCAAATCATCCTGACTGGTATACTATTATCTTTAAGATAGCTTTTAAGGCTATTTATCTCAAGCTCTCCATAGTGAAATAGGGAAGCTGCCAATGCCGCATCGGCTTTTGCCTCTAAAAAAACTTCTTTAAAGTGTTCTTTGCAACCTGCACCGCCTGATGCTATAACAGGTATCCTTACATTTTCAGCCACCATTCGCGTCAATTCAATGTCATAGCCGTTTTTCGTCCCATCTGCATCCATGCTTGTAAGCAAAATCTCACCAGCTCCCAAGCTTTCTACCTTTTTAGCCCATTCTAATACATCGTACCCTGTATTGACACGTCCTCCATTTATATACACATCAAAGCCTTTGCCATCACTTTTTCTCTTGGCATCTATTGCAACAACGACGCATTGGCTGCCAAACTTCTTTGCAGCATCTTTTATAAGATCTGGATTCTTAACTGCCTCAGAATTTATTGAAATTTTATCAGCGCCTGCCTTCAGTATCCGCCTGAAATCATCTACAGTCCTTATTCCTCCACCTACAGTAAGGGGTATGAATACTTTCTCCGATGTTCTCTTAACAACATCTATCATTATATCTCGCTTTTCATAAGACGCTGTAATATCTAAAAAGACTAACTCATCAGCACCAGCCTTATTGTATTCCTCCGCTATATCTACAGGATCTCCGGCATCTTTTAAATTTACAAAATTCACACCTTTAACGACTCGCCCATCTTTTACATCAAGACAAGGTATAATCCTCTTTGAAATCATTATAAGACCTCCAATGCGTCCTTTAAACTTATTCTGCCTGTATAAAGAGCTTTGCCTATTATAGCCCCAAATACTCCAATGTCTTTTAGTCTCTGTATGTCATCTAAAGTGGCAATGCCTCCAGAAGCAATGACATTTAACTGTGTATTGACAATATTTCTTATTGCACCAAAATTAGGCCCCTTCATCATTCCGTCTTTCTTAATGTCTGTGTATATGACTGTACTAAGACCCATATCTTTAATCTCTTTTGCGAGTTCATCGTCTTTTATGTGGCTTTTTTCAAGCCATCCCTTCGTAGCAACATATCCGTCTTTTGCATCAATTCCTACAATGATTTTATCTTTATATTTTTTAGTAATCTCTAAAAGCAATCGCCTATCATGTACTGCTACACTACCTAAAATAATGTAATCAACACCTACATTAAAAAGTTCTGAAACAGTTTCAATGTTTCTTATTCCGCCACCGACTTCTATTTCTTTGTCAAATACTTTTCTTATTTTCTCTATAGACGGCAAATTTACAAGGCGTCCTTCCTTCGCCCCTTCTAAATCCACCACATGAATTCTTTTAGCACCATGATCCCTCCAAGCCTTTGCTGCATCATCAGGCTTTTCATAGTACACTGTGCTTTTCTCATAATCGCCCATTGTAAGTCTCACACATTTACCATCTATTATATCTATAGCAGGTATAATAAGCATCAAATCCCTCCAAAAACACAAAATCATATCATTTCAGCAAAATTCTTTAATATTCTAAGTCCAACATCACCGCTTTTTTCAGGATGAAATTGGCAAGAAAATACATTGTCTTTACATACAACGGCAGGTATTGAAATTCCATAATCAACTGTAGCGCATATATCATTTGAATCCCCATTTGAAAGATAATATGAATGAACAAAGTATACACTGTCTCCATCCCTTACCCCATTTAAAAGCTGATTATCCTTTTTTATGATAAGAGAATTCCAACCTATATGTGGAACTTTTAAATCTGTCTTAATCACATCTATTTCACCTTTTAAAATGTGCAATCCTTCAGTCTCTCTAACCTCAAAGCTTCTATCAAACAAAAGTTGCATGCCAAGGCATATACCTAATAGCATCTTTCCTTTTTGCACTTCTTTTTTAATTGCATTCGAAATTCCTCTTTTATTCAATATCTCCATAGCATCAGGAAAAGCTCCTACCCCAGGCAATACCAGTGCTGCAGCATCTTTGATGTCTTTTAAATCATCAATGATTTTTGCATTATATCCCATAAATTGGAATGCTTTTTCTACACTTCTTAAATTCCCCATTCCATAATCTACAATGCCTATCATTTAAACACCGCCTTAATTATAATGAACCTTTCGTTGATGGTACTCCATCCACTCTATCATCTATTTTCGTTGCTTCATCTAATGCACGTCCTAACGATTTGAAAGCACCTTCTATTATATGATGTGTGTTTCTGCCATGCAGCATTTCTACATGAAGCGTAATCAAAGAATTAAATGCAAATGCTCTAAAAAAATCTTCTACGGTTTCTGTTTCAAAGTTCCCAAGCGAGGTGGAGTCAATCCTCAATTTGTAGTAAAGATATGGCCTTCCACTTATGTCAACCACCGTTCTTAAAAGTGCCTCGTCCATAGGAACGTATGAAACACCATAACGCTTAATCGACGTCTTGTCGCTTAAAGCTTTTAAGAGAGCCTGTCCCAGCGTTATGCCTACATCTTCAACAGTATGATGCGTATCAACTTGCAAATCCCCTTTTGCAACAACTTGCAAATCGAAAAGGCCATGTTTTGAAAAGAGGGTTAACATATGATCTAAAAAGCCTATTCCAGTATCAATTGATGAAATTCCTTTCCCATCAATGTTTATTTTCACATATACATCTGTTTCATTTGTTTTTCTTCTAATTTCTGCTTCTCTCATATTAATATCTCCTTAAGGCATTTTAAAAAATAGCTATTTGCCTCTCTCGTTCCAATCGTCACGCGAAGTGTATTAGAGAGATTTTTGTCTCCCGAAAAATTTCTAACAAGTATACCTTTTTCTAATAGTTTATTATAAACATAATCAGCATCGTCAAATTCTATAAGCAGAAAATTAGCTTTCGAATCGTACACTTTTAGATCGCCTATTTCCTTCAATCCGTCTTGTAAAAACTTTCTTTCATTTTTGATGTAATCAACTTTTTCATCAACTCGTACTTCTTCTAGCACACTTAATGCAATTGCTTGCGATATGCTGTTTACATTGTAGGGCGATTTGACCATATTAAGGCAACTAACCATATCAGAATTTGATACCGCATATCCAACTCTCAGCCCTGCAAGGCCATACGCCTTTGAAAGGGTTCTTAAAACAGTAAGCCTTTCATATTTCCCGATCAAATCAACCACTGTCTCTCCAAAAAACTCATAGTAAGCCTCATCAACAACTGTAATTCCATCATTGACTTCCAGTATTTTTACTATGTCGTCTCTATCCAATGTAGTGCCTGTGGGATTGTTGGGATTGCATAGAATGACCATCTTGGGCTTAAATCTATTTATTGCATTTATGATTTCATCGACATTGTAACTGTAATCATCTTTCAAAGCCACTTCTACATTTCTTGCACCAGCTATTTGAGAATACACTTTGTACATGCTAAAAGATGGTACTGGGTATACGACACAATCATTCTTTGAGACAAATGCATTCATCAAAATGTGAATTATCTCATCAGACCCATTTCCTACAAAGATGTTTTCTCTGGATGTGCCACAGTATTCCGCTAATTTATCCCTCAATTTTAAACTTACAGGGTCTGGATACCTATTGACATTCGCATTTTTTACTATTTCCTGGAGATTATTCATAGTAGCTTCAGGAAGGCCAAAAGGAGTCTCATTTGCGTCCATTTTATACATACATTCTATTGTGGTGACTTCGTAATTCTTAAAATTCTTTATCTCATCCCTAATCAAATCGTATATCATTATTTGTACCTCACTTTTATAGAATTAGCATGGGCAGTAAGACCTTCTGATTCTGCAAGCCTTACTATGTCATCTGCTACCTTCATCAGCGATTTTCTATCGTAGTAGAGAATGCTCATCTTTTTAACGAAATCGTCAACGGAAAGCGGCGAAAAAAACTTTGATGTTCCACTGGTAGGCAACACATGGTTAGGACCTGCCATATAGTCTCCTAAAGGTTCTGGCGAATTTTCTCCCAAGAAAACCGCCCCTGCATTTTTTACTTTTCCTATCATTTCAAATGAATTTTCTAAAACAAGTTCTAAGTGCTCAGGTGCTATTTCATTTGCTATGCTTAATGCCACATCTAAGTCATTAACGACGATTATAGCTCCATAATCATTTATCGATTTTTCTATTATTTCCTTTCTTTCAAGGTACTGAATTTGCCTTTCTATCTCCATCTTTACACCTTCTGCAACCTCAATCGAAGTAGTGATTAAAACCGCAGATGCCATAACATCGTGCTCTGCTTGAGACAAAAGATCTGCCGCAAGATAACAAGGATTACCACTTTCATCTGCCAATATTAAGACTTCACTTGGTCCTGCCACCATGTCGATGTCTACAAATCCATAAACGGCTTTCTTAGCTATCGCAACAAATATATTTCCTGGTCCGACTATTTTATCCACCTTTGGCACAGATTTTGTTCCAAATGCCAATGCAGCAATTGCCTGAGCTCCACCGATTTTATATATTTTTTTAATTCCCACTTCATTAGCAGCAACCAACACAAATGGACTTATCCCCACCTTTATGGGTGTAACCATAATAATCTCCTCGACTCCAGCAATTTTTGCCGGAATGCTGTTCATAATGACAGAAGATGGATAAGAAGCAGTTCCACCAGGCACATAAATACCTACTCTTTCTAAAGGTCTGATTTTCTGACCGTACACTATACCATCTTTAAAATCCATCCACGTCTTTTGCTTTTGATTTTTGTGATAATCTTCAATATTTTTTATGGCTTTCCTCAAAGACGATAAAAAATCGCCATCTACTTTGCTGTAAGCATCATCTATTTCTTCTTGTGATACCATTATGGTGCTCTCATCTATTTCAACGCCATCGTATTTCAATGTGTAGTCAAATAAAGCCTTATCTTTATTCATCTTAACATTTTGAATTATTTCATAGACTATGTCATCTATCCTTTTATCTTCTAATTTTGATCTATTAGTCAACTTTTCTATGACTTTGTAATCAATTGAGCTTCTAAAATCGTAAATTTCTATCACTATCACCAGCTCCTTTAAATCAATACTAAGCCTTAAACATATCGCTTTCTACAGCGCTTTTTAATTTGTATATTATTTCCTTTACCCTTTCACTTTTTGTCTTCATGCTGGCTTTATTTACGATAAGCCTTGCACTGGAAGAAAATATCTCTTCATACACTGTAAGGCCATTTTCCTTTAAAGTTGTGCCAGTCTCTACAATATCCACTATAACTTCAGATAGCCCTACTAATGGAGCCAATTCTACAGAACCATTTAATTTTATGATCTCCACATTTTCTCCTTTTTTTTTGTAAAATTCTTCAGCTATAGCTGGGAATTTCGTCGCAACCCTCTTGTTGCTTAAAAAATTATCTTTCTTATTTAAAGGGCCTGCAACGACCATTTTGCATCTGCCAAATCCTAAATCAAGAACCTCGTAACAGTCTCTTTTCAATTCCAAAAGCACATCTTTTCCGCAAACGCCCAGATCTGCAGCACCATGTTCTACATAAGTTGGCACATCAGATGGCTTTACAAGTATAAAATTAAGATTATTTTCATTATCGTATATAAATAGTTTTCTCGATATTTCATTTTGAATGTTTGTAGTTATGCCACATGATGCAAATACTTCAAAAGATTTTTCTGCCAATCTCCCTTTAGGCAGCGCTACTGTTATGCTATCCATCTTGCACACCTGCCTTGATAATCTCATCAAATTTCTCTCTGTTAGCATATTCACTGTTGTCAATATTTACAAGTTCAGCTATATTTCCTTGCTTCCTCAA
Organism: Thermoanaerobacterium aotearoense; assembly: GCF_009905255.1. NCBI lineage: Bacteria > Bacillati > Bacillota > Clostridia > Thermoanaerobacterales > Thermoanaerobacteraceae > Thermoanaerobacterium > Thermoanaerobacterium aotearoense. The sequence goes on from NZ_CP047602.1 coordinate 2,100,678, forward strand.
TCTCCCTGCAATATCATATGCAGCTTTTCTGTTTCTTTCATCAAAAACCACTGCCACCCTCTTAGGCCTTTTAGTGGTTATGCCGCTTTGGCTTTGAACTGCTAACATGGCTCTTTCAACGCTTATGGCAAAACCAGTAGCCGGCAAATCTTTGCCGTAATTTTTCAACAAGTTGTCATATCTGCCGCCTGCGCAAATTGCATAACCAAGGTCTTTTACAAATACTCTAAATATTAGCCCAGTGTAGTAATCGATACTTTGAACCATGCCTAAATCAAATGTAATGTAACTATCCATGCCAAAATCTTTCAAAATATCATAAACTCTCTCAAGATAGCTTAAAGCTTTCATGGCACTTTCAAATCCATATACGCGCTTAGCGTCTTCTACGACATCTATGCCCCCAAAGAAAAGTGGCAAATTAACTACCAATTCATAGTTACGCCCTGTAATATTATTGTATTTTAAAAAATATTCGATCTCTGACTGATTCTTGTCTTTAAGAAGCCCTTTTAGAATGTCTTCTTCCTCCTTAGTTAGCCTCAACTCACAAAGTATCGATTTAAAGAATTCTGCTTGACCAATATCTACTTTAAAATCTTTTATCCCAATGTTTTTAAGAGCTTCAACCGCAACAGATATACACTCTGCGTCAGAATACTCATGATTTCTCCCTATAAGCTCTATCCCTGCCTGCGTAAATTCCCTCATCCTGCCTACTTGTGGATTATCATATCTAAAAACATTAGCAATGTAGGAAAATTTAAGCGGATATTCATGGTACTTTGTAGATGCTATTCTCGCCACTTGTGTCGTAACATCAGGCCTTAATGCCAGAAGATCTCCCTTTTTATCAAAAAACCTGTAAATATTGTTTTCGTCGAAAAAAATTCCCGATGTGACGGAAAAGTTGTCAATGTACTCAAATGTAGGCGGCATTATCTCTTCATACCCGGATAATTCAAATGTATTTCTCAATATATTTTCTATATTTCGCTTGAACCTCAACTCATCAGGCAAAAAATCCTGTACTCCATCAGGTAGATTCTTCATCAAAGCACCTCTTCTATTACTTTACTTTATCTTTGTAAAGTGATAAAGTAATAACTTGTTATTTAAATAATAATTTATTTTTGTCTATGTGTCAAGTACATTTTCAAAAATCACACCTTAAAGAAGCTACTACCGGTAAATGATCTGATAAAGTAGAGTCAATGGCCTTTATTGATTCAGCCCACACACCTTTTGAATGCATTATATAATCTATTCTGACATTTTCACAACCATCTACATAAGTGTGAAAAGCGGAATTTTGAGCATTTGCAGCATCTTTAAGCACTCTGCTTATGGTGGAATAAGCTTCTTCTCCAGGTGTCTCATTAAAATCCCCAGTCATAATTACCGGATATTCCAAATTCGAAACGATCTTCAATATTTCCTGTGACTGCGTCAATCTCTCTTTACGATTAAGTCCTAAGTGAGTAGTCAAAAACCATATTTTTTTGTTTTCGTTTAGCTGTATCAGTGCTGTCAATACACCCCTTCTTTCACCCATTGAGTAAATGTGATAATTCTTTTTCTTTACAATAGGGTACCTGGAAAGTATTCCATTGCCAAACGATCCAAACCCCATTCTTAAATTCGGTCCAAAAACATAATGCATCTTAAGTCTGTTTGCCAGATACTTAATCTCATTTAAAAAATATGAACGCTTTAAAAACACGTCAATCTCCTGCAAGCCGATAACGTCAACACCTGCTTCTTTTATCAAATTAGAAATCCCGTACAATGTCAAATTTCCTTCTATATCCTTTCCACCATGAATATTGTATGTCATAACGTTAATGACCATAATATCCCTTCGTTTCACTAAATTAGTTCCAATAATATTATATGCTTTAATAAATAAACAAAGCAGAACCTCTCTCGAGATTCCGCTTTATCATCATATTTATTGCTTTTCCTTCTTATCCTCAACAAGTTTCGTAAAAACATTAAAAAGCTCTATTGGTATAGGGAACAATATAGTAGAATTTTTTTCAGCAGCTATTTCAGGAAGTGTCTGAAGGTATCTCAACTGCAATGCCGCAGGCTCTGTGGATATGACAGCGGCAGCTTCTTTAAGTTTTTGAGATGCTTGAAACTCGCCATCCGCAAAAATGACTTTCGCCCGTCTCTCCCTTTCTGCCTCCGCCTGTTTTGCCATAGCTCTTTTCATTGTGTCAGGAAGCTCAATGCTCTTTATTTCAACTGCCGTAACCTTGATTCCCCAAGGATCCGTAGCTTCATCCAACAATTCTCTAAGCTTTTCGTTAAGCTCTGCTCTCTTTGCCAGCATTTCATCAAGTTCATGCTGACCAAGTATTGAGCGCAATATTGTTTGCCCAAGGAGTGTAGTGCTTTGAGTGTAATTTGCAACTTTCGTGATAGCTAATATAGGATCAAACACATTAAAGTAAACAACAGCATCAACATTTACAGGAACATTGTCTTTTGTAATGACTTCCTGCTTTGCAACATCAATTGTAAAAGTCCTTAAATCTACTTTTATTACTCTATCTATCCCAAATGGAAATATAACATTAAACCCAGGTCCTAAAAGTCCAGACAATTTTCCAAATCGAAACAGAACTCCCCTTTGGTACTCCGTAATTATTTTCACCATGCCAGGCAGTATGATAAAAGGTACAATGACCAATACAACACCAATTACCGCAAAATTAGCGTTAATATTTATGACTGTATATACATCAATTGCACACCAAATTATGAATGTCACAAGCATGAAGTAGAAATTTGCCATGATCTTTCTTGATGCTGCTATCGCCATCCATACAATCCACCAGATAGCTTCAATGGCAAACACAACCATAAAAACTGTGCTTAGAATTGAAATTGCCGATGCATCCATATTATTGCATCCCCTTTCTTTACATATCTTCAATTCTAATATTAACCTAATATTTGTTATTTTCAAGAATCATAACATAAATTTTTTATTAATTTTAAGCATAATCTATAAATTGTTTCATATGGAACAAATTGTAAATCATTTTATTAATGCTATCACTAAAATTATCAATATAACAAATAATATAAATAACCACGCTGTTGGCCTTGCAAAATTGAATGTCCAACCTACGCCAAACCGCTTTTCCACAAACAATGCTGGATCATCTGGATTGTAATAAATAAGACCTCCCTTCCAATATTTATCATCATCTCTGTCAACTGATGTCAACTTATCATTTTCTTTGCCTATTTTTATTCTTTCACCTCCCTGACCCGTCTTTATAGATAAGACTATTACAATAATCAATATGATCAATGACAGTACCAGTGAAGACACAGCCATAATATTTTGCCAACTCTTACCTACTCCGTACATAATAAATGCTGTTACCATCAACATAGTGTTAATTAAGATAGATGTAAACACAACGAAGCCTGACCATATTCTCCTAAACCTTAAGTTCTTTTCCTTCGAAATTTCTGGATCTGAAGGATCTATCTGCTGTTTAGCTAATTCAATCATTTTATATGAAAAAAACATCAAAGCTGTCATAACTGTCTGTACTATGCATACTGAAAATACTGACAAAATTGACTTGTCTGCAAACGAATCGGCTTCACCGCGAAAATTAAAATGCACAGGTATTCTTTGCGGTATCTTTGGATACATATAGATGCCCACAGCTAATGTTAAAATTACTATTGCTGCAGGCAATAAAAACCATAAAGGCGATACAACTATCTTTTCCTTTCTAAAATCTATGTCTACAACTGCTACTTCTTTTTTCCCCTTGCTCCACTCTCTTTTAGATTTCAATGCAGCTATTTCATGGTGGGCTTTCATATACATTGCAAACATTATGATTACTTCAACAAAAATACCGCCAACAGCAAAATTTATATTTCTCATCTTGATGACGACAAGAATCAAAAAGATTAAGCTTACAGTTAAAAAATTTATTATATATACGGTTTTAATCCTCTGAATTTCCTTATCCTTCAAAAAATCTTTAGGAACATGCACTCCAAATACAATAGTTTTTCGAGTAATAAACGGCGTAATGACGCCCATTATGATTAATATGAAATATGGCATCAAAAGATTGATAAAATACAATCCCTTCACTTAAAAGACCTCCTATTCTTTGTTTTTGAATTTATGCAATATATTTTCACATATCTTCAATATTTCATCTTGCATCATTCCTCTGGAATACGCATTTGCTAATATTGGCTGAAGATCTTTCTCCAATTTCTCTATAAAATTATCATCGGCAAAAGCGTTTTTAGTTACGACGTAACCTTTCCTTCTGTGAACATTTAAAAATCCTTCATCTTTCAAAAGATCGTAAGCCTTTTTCACTGTATGAAAGTTTATGCCAAAATCACTTGCCAACTGCCGTATTGATGGCATCTCATCGCCTTCTTTGAGTATGCCTAAAGCTATTCCTTCTATTATTTGATTTTTAATCTGAGTATATATAGGAACATCTGACTCAAATTCTATCTTTAACAGCAATGTCTGCCTTCACCTCCACTGTAATATCTGTTATATATATAATATAACAAGTATTACAAAAAGTCAATCATATTTACCTAATACGAAGAAAAATCAGCAGATAGACTTCATCTGCTGATTTCTTTATGCTTTGACAGATACTTTTGTTCCCATAACCACAAGAACATGATGGATTTGCCCGTCATCTTTTAAGATGATTTTGTTATCACCAATTGTATTCCCATCAATAGAGATTTCACGTACGCCTCTGTTGACTCTTTCGGGATTTTCTACTTCAATTACATATTTCGTGCTATTTTTGTACGTGTACTCTATCTTGTATTTTGCCCAATCTTTTGGAACGCATGGATTGATGATAATCTCATCCCCTTCTTTCCTAAACCCTAAAATATGCTCGATGCCAACTCTGTACATCCATCCTGACGAACCTGTATACCAAGTCCAGCCTCCTCGTCCTGTATTTGGCTCTACAGCATATACATCGGCTGCCATTACATATGGCTCTACTTTGTACTTGGAGTTTTCTATAGGCGTCCTTGTATGGTTTATAGGATTTATCATAGAGTAAAGCCTATAAGCCTTGTCGCCATCGCCAATCATTGCATAGGCCATTATAGCCCATATCGCTGCATGTGTGTACTGCCCTCCATTTTCTCTTACTCCAGGCACATACCCTTTGATATAACCTGGATTCAAATCCCCTTTATCAAATGGCGGTGATAGAAGCTTAATTATGGCATTATCATAGTCAATCAAGTAATTTTCAAGGGCATCAAGTGCTTCTCTCACTCTATCCCATTTGGCTGCTCCCGAAATTGCAGCCCATGATTGTGCTATCGAATCTATCTTGCACTCGTTATTCTGGCTTGACCCAAGTGGGATGCCATTATCAAAATATGCCCTTCTATACCAGCTTCCATCCCATCCGTACTCTTCAATCGATTTTATTATATCACTGGCAACCCTTTCATAATTTTCACTTCTTTCATAGTCATTTTTCTCAATGCATATCTTAGAAAATTTCTTTAGTGTGACATGCATAAACCAACCAAGCCACACGCTTTCACCTTTTCCTTTGTTGCCTACCATATTCATGCCATCATTCCAATCACCTGACCCCATTAGCGGTATTCCATGTTGTCCAAATTTCAGTGAATGTTCTATGGCTCTTATACAGTGTTCATAAACTGTGGCAGTTTCGTCTGATACTTCGGGTTTGCCATACCTTTCATCTTCGTCGTCTTTTAATGGTTCTTCATTTAAAAACGGAATTTGTATATCTAGTATTTTTGTATCACCCGTTACAGTAACATAATCCGCTACAGCGTACGGCAACCATAAAAGGTCATCTGAGTATTTCGTACGTATTCCTTTGTCAGTCACGGGATGCCACCAGTGAAGTACGTCTCCTTCTTTAAACTGATGTGCGCAGGCGTTTAATATTTGAGCTCTCGTAAGCTCTGGCGCAACGTACACCACATTCATCGTATCTTGTAGTTGGTCTCTAAATCCGTATGCACCACCTGACTGATAAAATGCGGATCTGGCCCATATTCTGCATGATATAGTCTGATACAATAGCCAACCATTCAAAAGCAAATCTAAAGATTTGTCAGGTGTCATTACATTTATTGTTCCGACGAAGTTATTCCAGAATGTATCGACGTAACTTAGTGCTTCCTTCACATTATTAATATTTTTGTAATAACTTACAATGCGTCTGACATCATCTACAGACACGCCAGTTCCCAGTAAAAATGCCAGCTCTTTTTCCTCATTTTCTTCTAATTCGACAATGACTTGAATTGTAGCACATGGGCTTAAACTAATTCCTACATTATTCGATAGCGATTCCATTTTTAATGCTTCAGGTCGTTTAGTGTCAAAATCCAGTCCCAGAAATTCCGACAAGTTCCCAGTGTACGATTGAACTCTGACAGATGAGCTTACAAATGAAATCCTGTCCTTAAAATCTTCGTTGTACACATTTTTTATTAAGAGCCCATCGATTTCTTCATTCATCTCTGTAACCACATAAGGGGATGTTATGCTTTCTGAAACGCCTAATACAGGTTTTATAAAGTAATACAAACTTAACCTTCTTTTCTCGCCACTTATGTTTTTTAATTTTACAAGCGATATCTTAACGGTATCGTTCATAGGCACAAACTCTAACATTTCATGGTTAATCCCTGAACATCCATGTTTAAACAAAGAATATCCAAATCCATGCTCAACTATATATTGCCCTTTGTCTCTTAATGGCTTTGGTGTTATTGTCCAATATTCACCTGTTAAATCATCTCTTAAGTACAGAATTTCCCCACCTTCGTCCAGAACAGGGTCGTTTGACCATGGCGTAATTTTATATTCTCTGCTGTTCTCTGCCCATGTAAAACCACTTCCTGATTCTGAAACTTGAAATCCAAATTTATAGTTAGATACAACATTTATCCAAGGCATAGGGGTCACCTTGTCGTCATCTAAATTTATAACGTATTTATGTCCATCTAAAGAAAATCCACCATATCCATTGCTGTAATGCAATTGCAGATTCTCTCTAAGTGGAACCGGATATGCTTTTTTCATATTGTTTTTATCTATATGTGGCAATTTGGCTTTTTTATTGTTCTCCACCTCATCATATTCAAGTTGCTTTTCAATAGGCATATCAGCAGTAAGAGATAATTTTGCAACTGTATTTAACAAGATGTAATCTTCTTCCTTTAAATTACCTCTGTTAACTAAAAATACTCCGCCGAACTGCCCCATTATGTTGTATGCAAAACTTCCATTTATTACGTCTTTGATTTTGTCCCCTAATGCATCAATATATCCACCTTTGTCATTATTTAAAATCACTAAATCTACATATAATCCTTTCATCCTCCAATACTCATGCGCCTTAAGAAGCTGCTTTAATACGGGCAATTCCTCTTTTTTGCATATTTCTAAAAGGACTATCGGTATATCTCCGGATATTCCGTATGCCCACAGCCCAGATTGTCCTTTTTGGTTTTTCAATATTGTATCTTTTTTTACCATCCTTACCGGACTTGAAAACAATATATGCGGAAGCATCTTTTGGAAAAGCCCTAACTCGTCTGATTTAAGGTTCAAGTAATCTAATTCAACTTTGCCTCTGGATACTGACATTTCAAATGCTCTTTCCGTTGCACCGGCATTTTTGTACTTGTTTGCCAATTTCACAGCTTCTGCCTTTGACTCTGCTACAGCCGTGATGTATACAACTTTCGCAGCCTGATTTGGGTCTAACTTAATCCTTTTTCGCAATGACATGATAGGATCCAGAACAGAACCATCTGAATTTGACAATGGTCTATCTGTCTCTAAAGCGGCAGGATTCCTCAATGTCCGTCCTCTGCCAATGAATTTAGCCCTGTCTGTCTCAAATTGGGTGTCGCCTACTATCTCACCGCCATCGACGTATACAGCATGAGCAACCCATAAATACGGCTTCTTTAAATCTCTAGGCCTTCTATTAGCAATTATCATATCGCTGTCAAATAAAATCTCCGTTTTAATAAATAGTTTGTTAAAAGCAGGATGTGCAATATCTGCATTAATGTCACTTAAGACCGGCTCAAAATAGCTTGTAACTTCTAACACCCTATGATGCTCACTGTGATTTTTTAATGTCACGCGCCTTATCTCAACATCATCTTCAGGTGATACAATGACCTCCGTTTCTGTATCTATGTTCCCAACTTTCTTAATAAATTTAGCCATATCCTGCTTAAACACAACCCTATATTTTTCATCTTTTGTAAAAAACGGAGCATAAGTTGTAGACCAAGTGGTATTAGAGTTTACATTTTGGATAAATATAAATGTCCCATGAATTTCATCTAAGATGTTTTTCCACCTGGTTATGTTTATTCCTTCTTTTTTGCTGTAGCCTGTCCCTCTATCTGTCAAAACAACAGAATAATCTCCGTTTGATAAAATATGCACCTGAGGAAGGATACCATCTATCTTTTCTATAACCCTTACAGCCTTAACTTCTTCTTTCTTCTGCTCATCAAATTCCTTTTGAGCTTCTACTTCTTCCTTAAGAAGCATTGGACCGTTCGGTACTTTCTCCTGCAACAATATTTCAACAGATTTTATATATGGATCTGAATGAAATCTTTCTTGCATCACATTCTTATTCATAAAATTGTTTAGAGCAAGCATGCTCATGCCTAAATGGTGAGACATAAAGCTTTTGACTATAGCATATTTTTTCCCGTAAGGAATTCTCTCTGGAGTAAAGTCAACAGCCTCATAAAGCCCATACTTACCTTCCACGCCAAGCTCTTTCAACCTTTTAATATTTTCAACAACAGATTTCGGATCTATCCTAAGAGCCAGAATCGTACCATAAGGCGCTATGACAACATCCCGGGACAATCCTCTCTTAAGTCCAAGCCAAGGAACACCAAAGGCTTTGTACTGATAATTAAGTTTAATATCAAATGAGTAAAAACCTGACTCAGATATTCCCCATGGAATATCGTATTTCTTTGCATACTTTTTTTGCATCATTACAACAAACTTGTATGTTTGGTCCAAAATAGTATTTTTGAAATTTTTCATTACCAAAAGCGGCATAAAATATTCAAACATTGTACCGGACCACGAAATTAACCCTCTGTGGGCATTTTCCCCTGTCACCATCCTTCCCATTCTAAACCAATGCTTTGCATCAACTTCCTTCTTTGCTATGGCTATAAAACTAGCTTGTCTTGCTTCAGAAGCAAATAAATCGTAATATGATTTGGTCAATTTTTCATCTTCAATATTGTAACCTATTGAAAAAAGCTGTCTTTTCTCATCAAATAACGGTCTAAACTCTGTTTTCTCTATGAGACTATTTAATCTATTTATCAAATTCTCTACTTTTCCTATCAAATGCTTGACATTTTCATAAGGCTTTATAAACTTTTCTCTATTAGATGACGGCATTTCTAAGATTTTTTCATACATTGCCTTCAAATTATCTAGCGTAATATCTTTGTTTGATTTAAATATTTGTTCATATTCGTCGTAATCATAAATTGGCACAAGCTCATCCAATTCTTTTATAAACGAATCAATGGTTTCAACAATTTTCATATACCATCCATCATCATCATTAAATTTGATATTGCTTAAACTATCTCTAAGTTGGTCCAAGCTTCTATGCCAGTCTTTAATGGTGTAATCTCCTTCAATCATCTCATATTTTATCTTTTTACTTTTTAATTCATCATTTACGATCTCAATTAAATCTGACAAACCTGATGACAATTTTTCAATCAATGGCATATCCGGCACTTTTTTAAGCCCTTCTTTAAGTGCTATCATGTATCCAACAAGATTTCCGCTATCCACCGTAGAGATATAGTACGGCTTTAATGGCTCTAAATCGTCTGTCTTGTACCAGTTGTAAAGATGACCGTGCCACTTCTCCATTTTTTCAATAGTGCTAACCGTATTTCCGATTCTATCAACCATTTCTGTAGTAGTGATATACCCAAAGTCTCTCGCTGATATTGTCGAAGCCAAGTATAAGCCTATGTTAGTAGGCGAAGTCCTTCTGGCAATACCTGCATACGGATCTATCTGAAAATTATCAGGAGGCAGATAATTATCATTTTCTGTCACAAAATCCTCAAAATACCTCCAAATTTTTCTGGACAGTTTCCTTAACTCTTTAACATCATTTTCTTCCATAACAAATTCATGCTCAACGATAGGACTGCTTATTCGATAAGCAATGTACGGTGATGCAAACCATATTAGAGAAATTAAAATGGAGTAAGGCAACATATCCAGTTTAAAGTACAGACTCATCAAAATTAAAATGGCACCAACAGGAATAGATACCCACATTCTTTTTAAGAAACTGGTAAAATCATTTTTAAGCTGCCTTTCCATGTCAGCTGCAGTAACCCATTCTAATAGATTTTTCCTTGATACATAAACTCTATAAACAGTCCTAACTACTGCATCTACCATTAAATAGCCTTGATAAGGCAAAAACGCAAACTGCAATAAACTTGCGTAAAATGTGGTTTTTAAGCTGTTTGCAAACGAACTGCTGCGGCTATTCATTTCTTTCGCTTTGCCCAGCATTGCATCAATTGCCGCCGCTATAAATGGTTCAAATAAGGCTAAAATCACCACCCCGTACATGATGATGCTTTTAGAAGGCATAAGGTTGCTTGCAAGTAGCAAAACCAAAGCAAATGGAGCAACAAGGCTCCTCCTTAAATTATCTATTATCTTCCACTTGGAGATGGTTGAAAGAGGATTTTCAACATAGTTGCCTTGTCTCGTCTTAATTTTTCTTGAAAGATACGGCAAAAGCTGCCAATCACCTCTAACCCACCTGTGCATCCTCATCATATATGAATTGTACTTTGACGGAAAACCGTCGATAAGCAGTATGTCCGTCACAAGTCCTGTCCTGACGAAAGAACCTTCTAAAAGGTCATGGCTTAAGACAGAATTATCAGGTATTAAATCTTTAAGTATAGTTCTAAATACTTCTACATCGTAAATACCTTTTCCAGTAAAAATACCTTCCCCAAATAGATCTTGGTAAACATCAGATACAGCAGTTGTGTATGGGTCAATGCCACCATTGCCTGCAAAAACAGAAGAAAATACGGTGGATGACGAAGACAAAATATCCACTCCTATTCTCGGTTGCAAAAGCCCATATCCTTCAACTACCACATTTTTCTCACCATCGACAACTGCTTTGTTTAATGGATGCATCATTGTTCCGATAAGCCGTTTTGCAGTATCCATTATCAAATTCGTGTCTGCATCAAGTGTTATAACGTATTTGATTGTTGGCAGGTCCTCAATATTGGCACTTTTTATGTAGAAGCTGGTATCTTTTGAACCCATTAATAGTTCATTAAGCTCTACTATAGCACCTCTTTTTCTCTCCCAGCCCATATAAGCATTTTGTGTCTGACAATACACGCGTTTTCTGTGAAAGTAGAAAAATATGTCTTTTCCTCCACCATATTTTTCATTAAGTTCTCTTATACCACGAAGAGCAGTATTCACTATTTCTTCGTCATCTTCCAATTTTTCTTTGTTTGTATCTTTAAAATCTCCTACAATAGCAAAATAAAGATTGTCCTCTTTATTTGAAATATATGTTACTTCTAATTGCGCTAAAAGTTCCTTAACTCTTTTTACACTTGTCAAAAGTACAGGAACTATAACCATTGTAGCAGCTTCTTTAGGTATACCATTTTTTAACTCAATTTTTGGTATTACCGTAGGCTTCTTTACATGTATTATAGTCCAATTTACTGCCTGAACAACAAACTCACTTATAGGAATTATCGAAATAGCTGCCAAGATAAATGCGTATACAATCATCAAGCCATTTAGTATTAGCAAAGCCCATAAAGCAGCGGACGCAAAAAACGTCAAGGCCACAATAGATGTTATATAAAAGATTGCCATGTGTCTTTTTACAACACGACTTACTTTTACAGAATTTTTCTTATGCCCTATCTTGCTTTCCAGTATGCTTCTGCCTTTGCCTATTATATAAAATCCTACATGATTTATGTATTCCGGTTTATTATTATCATTTAAAACTTCCCTTGCACACTCCAAGGCCTTTCTTGCAACAAACGTCTCCGATGTTTTATACCTTTTGGCTATTTCCTCAATTTGATGTCTGTAATAATCTCTAGATTCAAAATCCATCATTTCATACGTACCATCAGGATCCTGCCGCAAAATCTGTTCTACATTGCTAAGCTTCTCAAAAACTTGCGACCAATCTAACGTTGAGACATATTTAAGGCTTGTTATTGCGTTACCAATTGAAACTTGTCTCGCAGCTAATATCTGATGATCTAGTTCAACAATATCTGCAATATTAGTATCGTATTCTTGGAGGATTCTATCAATGTACTGCACAATTACTGTTGTGTCATCGCCTTCCATCCTTATCCTTTGAAGCAACCTTTCAAAAAAAGACGTAGGAATCTTCCCAACAGTCAAAACTTTGTCATGTATTAATTTTTTAATATCATCAAATGTCATATTTTTGTTTGAAAATATTATATTTGCGACCTCATCTGCTTTGCTCCACTGCTTCTGCGTTATAGTTATTTTTTCAGAACTCCTTTTTATATTTTCTATTAAAGCAATTCTTATCATTAACCCAAGCGCCCATAATTCCCCACTTGACAGAAGTGACTTCGATTGATATGCATTGATGAAATCTATAATTGTGTCTTCATCAATTCTGCCATCCGTATGTGATACTAACTCCATGGCAATAGCATATACTCTCGGATAGCCTTTCAATATGCTATTTTTAAGTCCAGGAAGCCCCGAATAATAACCTTTTGATAGGCTCTTCCTGATTTCTTTAACTTGTTCTTCGATTATGTAAAAATTGTCTAAAAGCCATTCTGCATCTTGCGATATCGACTGCGTCCTTTCTGCCATGTTGATATTTTTGTAAACTGATTTTATGTAACTATAGCTTTTATTCATGCGAGGTATAAGCATGTAATTTAGCTTAGTGTCTTTTATTATATAGTGGTTTTGTGCTAATTCTTGGGCGTGTTTTTTGAGCTCATCGTGGTTTAATAAAATATCATGTAAATTAGCTTCTTCATAATAATTATTTTTACTTTTTAATTTATCATAAATCATAAGCAGGAAAAGCGTAAACAATGCTCCAATTAGCATGTGTAAAAAAGTAGTCAACTCCAAGAAAAACACATCTCCTTTATCCCAAAATACTTACAAAATTATTATTCCCAATTTCGCATTATTTTTTCTCATCAAAAATAAAAAACTCAAAATCACAGACAATCATATTCACAAAAAAAGATGATGCAAAGTTATATGCATCACCTTATACCAAAATAATTTTTTTATTTTCTTAAAGATTTGGGATAAAAATTCTTTATCACTCCTTTTACAGCTTTTCCCCAGCCTATCGAATAACCATCTATCGTTAAAAGTACCCATCCATCGTCAATTTCAACATTTAATGTTTCGCCATGAATGTACGACTCTATTTCTTTACCTTTTAAATCGTAAAACATCTTCACATCGTCCTTTTTTAAAGACATGGCCAGCCAATGGGACGGCTCAAATCTTTCTTTTTTTAATTGTCCCAAGTCAAATCCTGGCTTAAAGACCCTCAAACCTGACAAATTTATTTCGTATGGAACATGGTATACATGCTGACCTATTTGCTGCAAGTTTAGCTCATATAAATATAGATTAAGGTGTTTTCTCCCAAAATCATAAAAAAGATCTTTTGCTGCAGTTTTTTTTATGTTTAGCTTCTTATTTACTTTATCGCATTCGTTAAAACTTCCTTTCTTCCTCAATTTAGCTATAAAATGTCCTTCTCCCTTTAATAAATGTGGCCAAAGCCTGGCACATTTTCTTAAATCGCTACATCCATTGACCCATTCAGGATGACCATTATCAAATCCTTCATAATTATAAATTTCTATTAATTCAAAATTATTGTGATTTTTTAAAAAATGATCTATTACACCTTCATTCTCTTCAGGAGAAAAAGTGCATGTTGAATATACCATTATTCCACCTGGCTTCAGCATGTTTGCTGCACTATTTAATATCTTTTTCTGTCTAAGTGAGCAGCTTAATACATTTTCCAAAGACCATTCGTCTATAGCTGCTTCGTCTTTTCTAAACATGCCTTCACCTGAACACGGAGCATCAACAAGTATTTTATCAAAAAAATCAACAAAGTTTTTTTCCAATCTTTCAGGCGATTCATTTAAAATTACGGTATTTCTAATGCCCATTCTCTCGATATTTTCTGCAAGAACTTTTACCCTTTTGGAATTTATCTCATTTGATACTAATAAACCTTCCCCATTGAGCTTTGAAGCTATGTGTGTAGATTTGCCTCCCGGTGCAGCACTTAAATCTAAGACGAAATCTCCAGGTACAGGGTCTAACACTTCTACTACAGCCATAGCGCTTGGCTCTTGAATATAATACATACCAGCGTGATGGTAATAGTGCTTCCCTGGTTTATCATCGCTAGAATAGTAAAAACCAGAATCACACCATGGCACTTGAGATAAATTAAATGGAGATATTTCTACAAACTCTTCAACCGAAATCTTTAGAGTATTGACCCTAAGTGCTTTATATGGCTCGTTTTCATATTCATTCATAAACTTCTCAAAATCATCTTTTAACAGAAATCTCATCTTGTTTACAAAGTCTTCTTTAATTTTCATAACTATTTCATCACCATAAAATTTTTTTCTTTTATATTATACCTTTGAGAAAATCATAAATCCAGAACTTAAAAGAGGCAGTTCATAAAAACCGCCTCTGCATGCTCATTTATTGTCGACATATATTTTTAAATTTGGCAATTCATCTAATGTTATAACTTTATCGTTATTGTACACTTTTTGAAACATATATTTTTCTGTGTATTTTTCTGATAATGTATTTGTATTATTTAAAGTAACGAATTCCCCTGACCATGTACCAAAATATGACCATTTAGCATCATCTCTAAAAGTTAAATCAGGATCAAATAGACACCCGTTTTCAGACATGGCTATTATTTTCTTAGACTTAGTCCATTCCAATATTTCATTAAACTTAGCAGACTGGGAATTATAGACTCTTTCTCCTGGGTAAATATCTATACCTATAATGTCTACATACTGATCACCTGGATACCATTTAGGGTCTTGACCATTCCACACCCATATCAAATTATGTATACCATAAACGATTGTAAGACGATCAAAAAGAAGTCTATATAGCTTAATATAAGCATCCGGCCCACATGCACCCCACCAAAACCAACCTCCGCTGGCCTCATGAAGTGGCCGCCACAATACTGGAATATCAGCATCCTGCAATCTTTTCAATTGCTTAGCTATTACATCTATGTCTTGTAACAATAATTCATATCCTTTTTTATCTCTTCCATCCATTATGGCTTCCAAATTTATATTTGTTCCTTCTGTATAAAATCCTTTCCACCAAGGTTCACTTTCAGTATTGTATAAATAAGGCTCTGGCGCGTTCCAATGCCAGCAAAATGTTACTATTCCGCCTAATTTATTAAATTCTATTGCATAGTCAACAGATTTTCCAACTGTACCGTTAGCTACTCTCGATGGTGTATAGTCTATAAAGTCTAATCCTAGTATTGCTGGCATCTTTCCTGTTGCCTGCATAATAGCTTGAAATTCTGGGCTATTTATTCCTTTGTCTGCATATTGTCCTGATATAATCTTTTTGCCATACATATCTACTAAGTACTGCATCAGTTTTCTACTACTTTCAGTAGCTTTAGGATCTACCAGTTTATTTGATACTTTATAAATACCTTCATCAAATTTTTTAGATTTAGTTATTTTCAAAGCATCCAGTCTAATCCACCCCCAGTTTTTTGTCATTTTTATAACATGCTTACTTGCCCTTAAAAATATTCTTTTTAGCACAGAATCCTGAAATTCAGTACCAGTAACCTTTGATACTCCAATCAAATCGCCATCTAAATACACATTATTCTCTTTATAACCATCATAACTTGCACTAATAAAATCTATATCATAAAAATCGTCCTTCGGTATACGAACATTAAAACTAATTGCATCACCATCATTTTTTAAGCCATCTAGATAGCCACTGCCTGAATATCCTTTTATACTATTTTCTTTTTTTACATTGCCCGTAACAGCTGCATTATCTTCAGCCTCTAAATATAATTTAAAGGCTCCTACATTTTCTGTACTTTCAGTGTTTTTCTCTACAACTGCACTTTTTTTGTTTTCAATATACTTTCCACTTGATGTCACTGAATTAAATTTGCACCCACTTATAAGAATGATAATGCACATCAGAAGAATACAAAACTTTTTCACATCTATTCTCCTAATTTTGAATTTTTGTGCTAAATTCAATATAATATCTAACATACACAAAAATAATGGTTATAGTGCCACAATATTAGATTATTAATTAGCACTATAACCTTACAATATAATTTTTTGTTTTAATCTATATTTAATTATTGCTGACTGCCACTCCAGAATTTATCCAATGCACCTTGCAAAACTGGTTTTGCAGCTTCCACTGCTTGTGCAACAGTACTTTTCTTATCTACTATAATTGGCTGCCAAATCGTTGCACCAAAATCAAATCCTGAACTTGACAATGATGACCATATGTCAAGCTTTTGGTTTTGATCACAATCTAAAGCTAATTTCACATCATCTTCGTTTTGGAAGCAGCTTTCAAACCATGTAGGATCATCTCTTAGACTTGTATCTCCATTGTACCAATCCAAGAAATCCTCAAATATTTGATATACCTTATCTGCGTCTTTTACCCCAACAGGTATCATATACCAGTTTCCTTGTACAGGACTGTATAATTTTCCATCACCACTGGGTCCAACTGGGTATGGAACTATTTTGTAATCAAATGGCAATCCAGAGCCACCATTAGAAGATGCTTTATCTGCTTCTTGTTTTAATAGCCATGCTTGAGCAGTCCAGAACATAACTTTTCCTGATGACCATGCCAACAAATTGTCATTCCAGTCTTGTGTATTCCAAGGTCTAGCAGAATGATCTACATTGTATAATTTATTTATAAAATCTAGTGTCTCCATCGTAGGCTTTGAACTTAATCCCTCAGTTTTAGTAGCAGCTATTGAGCCACCATTATTCATCATCAATCCATTAACTAAATCAGTAAAGACTCCACCGAATCCATATACATCTGCTACTCCATCGCCACTAGTATCTCTTGTTCCTTTCTTGCAATACTCCTCGAATTTATCCCATGTCCATTGGCCATTCTTATACAGTTCTTGCGGGTCTTCCAATCCTAATTCTTTTATCATAGTAGCATTGTACCCTAAGAATATTCCACTCGTCTGCAATCCCTGTTCTTGAAATAAATAAGTTCCTCCATTTACTTTCAAAGGTCTGACTATTTTATTGTCATTAAATAAGTCACTATTTTTAGGTGCAATTTTGCTTAAATCCTGAGCTAATCCATGGGCTACTGCAGGAATGCCAAATTGCAAATCCGTTAAGTAAATATCGCACTCAGGGGTTCCAGCAGGTATTGATGTATTTATGCTTTTTATAATACCATCCCAAGTTAAATTTTCAAATTTGATCTTTACATTGTATTTTTTCTCTATTCTCCTTACATTGTCTAACCTCATCTGTGCAGTCTTTGCATTGCTAAGATTTGGATCATCATTTATGCTAGTATTGTCACTGTCATAATAATAGTCCCACCATAAGCCGACTTTTATAGTCTTACCGCCAAAATCAAATGCTGGATAGCGAACATCTCTTTCGTCTTGTTTTGCTTCAGTTTTTGTAGCCGAATTGTTATCCGTTGTCGTTGATGTCGTCTTATCACTTGTCTTAGTACTGTTGCTGTTAGAACACCCTGCAAGTGAGAAAATTAAGACTAATGCTAAAAATACCGCGATGAGCTTCTTACTCATTTTTAAAACCTCCTCTTATTTGATTAATCAGCATAACATATATTTTTGTTATGCCTATATTTTCATAGGATTTCTTTACTTACCATTAGCCTAACTTATAGTTTGTACAGTAAGTAAAGAATCCTTGAAAACCAAGTTAAATTAGATTTATAGACTATCCTACAATGCCGCTTCTCTCTATACCTTCTACCAAATACTTCTGCAACAATAAATATATTACTAATATTGGTAAAATTATTAGAATTGTACCTGCATACACAGCCAGCTGTGATACCATGGGATCCCTTATTTTATCAATAAATTCCAATGTTGCTTGAATTGTAGATAATCTAAGTGTCAATATATGATCTGTTGGCATAGTAAATAATTGCGAATAAAATGTATCATTGTACTGCCATACCATAGAAAATACAGCTAC
This sequence comes from Thermoanaerobacterium aotearoense, assembly GCF_009905255.1. Classification (NCBI taxonomy): domain Bacteria; kingdom Bacillati; phylum Bacillota; class Clostridia; order Thermoanaerobacterales; family Thermoanaerobacteraceae; genus Thermoanaerobacterium; species Thermoanaerobacterium aotearoense. The sequence continues at coordinate 2,119,155 of NZ_CP047602.1, forward strand.
TGTAATCACTGCTGGCATAGCATTTACTAACATTATCCTAAAAAACGTATACCATGGACCAGCTCCATCTATAAACGCCGCTTCTTCAAGTTCTTTTGGCAATCCTCTGAAAAATTGTCTGAATATATAAATAAATAGTCCAGATCTCAATCCCGTTCCAAATATCGTCATTAAGTACATTGGCGTTTCAGATGAAAGTAGGTTAATAGGTTTCATACCTAATAATCTAAATACACCTAAAAGATCCCAATTTCTAAAATGCTGATACAGAGGTAACATGATCGTATGTGTCGGCAAAACTATAGTAATTATCACACAACTGAATAGAAGATTTTTTAAAGGAAAATCAAATCGTGCAAAACCATATCCTACCATCGATGTAATTAATATCTGTATCAATGTAATAGTTATGATATATATTAACGTATGCCCTAACGTACTAAAATAATCTAATCTCAATAAAGCCAAATGGTAGTTATTTAAAGTAGGTTTTATAGGTATCATAAAAACTGCAGGATTATATACATCCTCTGATGAAAAGAACGAATTACTGAATATATTTATTAGTGGTCCTAATATTATGTAAGATAGACCTAACAATATTGAAAATTTAAACAACGTAAAAAGCCAACCTTTTAGCTTACCATAATACTTTGACAATGTATTAGAATCTATAGTGATTTTATCAAAATTTTTTACATATGCCTTTATAACGCTGATTGGCAAATCAGTTTCCTCCTTTCTAATTGTAGTAGAATGTTCTTCTGCTTATAAATAAAGTTATTAACCCTAATATTAAAAGTATTGCAACTGTACTTAATATGCTCATTGCTGCACTTAGTCCATAGTTATAATTTGTAAAGGCTTCATTGAATGCCAGTTCAACTACATTGCTATTGACAAATGAGTCAACTACTGTGTAAACAACATTTGCTAATATTAAAGGAGTAACTATAGGAAGCGTTATTTTCCAGAAAATTTCATAACTTGTAGCACCTTCTATTTTTGCAGATTCATATAATGAATTAGGTATTGACTGTAAAGCTGCAATAAATATTATTATCTGTACACTTGAAGCCCTAACAATATCGAAAATCCTAGACACCAAACTTGTAACATAGTCAACTAAAACAGAGGGTAATCCTAATTCCTGAAAAATGCCTAAAAAATAGTTGACATTTACTCCAATAGATGGGGTTAATTCTTTCATCATTGCGCTTGCACCACCCATAATATGCTGTGTTGCTAATTGTAAGCTAGATTGAACTGCTCCCGCTGTCAACAAAATAGGGAGGAAAAATATTGCTCTAACAAAAGCTCTACCTTTAAATTTTTGATTTAACAAGATAGCAATAAACAAACTAAAAAATATGATGAATGGTATATCAATCAAAATATCAATGATTGAATTGACCAAAACCTGATTAAAATTTGGATCTACTAACAAAGTATTTTTGAAATTACTAATGCCTATAAATGATGTAGTATATCCACCAGTCTTGCCTATTATTACTTTACTTAGAGAAAACTGAATCGTTAAAAACAAGCTCCCTACATAATAAATCAAAAAGCCTATTAACCATGGCAAGATAAATGTTAAACCAATGATAGCATTTCTTTGTTTAAGCGTTAACCTCTTGTTCATTATTTAGCCCCCTCTAATACATAACTCTTGCCTGCTACATTTATACCATCTATACTTATGTCCTCATCGTTATGATTTACATATATCGTATAACCATTCTCATATGATATTTTATTTATACCTGGTTCAACAGATTGATAATCAACTATTGCACTATTCGCAACACATTTAAGAACATCATTCACCTTTTTGTAAATATCAATGGCATCTTTAATCCATATGTTATACTGCGTAGAATAAAAGTAATTCAAACTTGAATATTTCATTTCGCTGGAATCCTTATACGATAAAGTAAACCGCGGAGATAATCCGTATTCAATTAAATGAAGTATTGTTTCTTGCTTATCAAAACCACCATTGAGATTTATCGGCGTATCAGTATAATTTACGTATCCATGCACAACCATCTCATAAAATGGAATTTCTGCATCCACTATATAAAACTTATTGTCTACAGAAGGAACATTTTCTAAATCAGTAGCATATGCTAGAGAATACATATTTCCACCTTGAATCATTATGTCTTTTTTAATTTGCGATAAATCTTTTATTTGATTAATTACAATTTCTTCTGCTTCTTGACGATCAATCACATCCGTTCTTCGTTTATCGGATGACAATGTATCTCCTAAATCCCTTAATGATATTCCAGATATATCTATACTTTTAATTGCATTATCAAATTGAGAAACATGTCTAATCAAAAACTTAGGAGATAGAATATAGTAGTTATTTTCATAGTATCCAAGTCCCCCTGTTTCTCTCATTGTAGCAGGGTTGGGTAAACCAAATGATACAACGTACCCAGAATAATATCTTGATGCCTCCATTTTCCAATTAAAATTTTTTGCTTCATATGAAATCTTCTGAAATGATACATCTCCAAACAGAGTTTGTCCTGATGCTTTTAATTTGCTATTTAATTCTTCTAAACCTTTCCTACCTCCAAGTGATTTCACTACATTTATCTTCGTCGCAACATCATGATAATAACCACCATTAAACCAACCCAAATAATTTACTTTTATGTTAGATACTCCATTTTTAATAAAGTCATCAATCATAACGCCGGCTTCCTTAAATGTTGTCATAGGAAATACTTCCATATGAGGTATACCAAGTATATTTTTTTGTATTTTAACTCCTCCAACAATATCCAAATAAAATGGTATTGATTTATTATCTTGTTTTTCATTCAAAACTTTTCTATTTATTAATTCATTTCTGTAATAATTAGCCATACCCGAATAATCTGCATCATCATCATTTAAAAAAGCATATGAAACATTAATATCAAGATTGTACATATTTTTTTCAACTGATGGCAAATCAGCAGATGCACCCGTAGCTCCAAACATTGAAACTTTTTCGGTGCCTCTTAATGTGAAAGAAGGATATACATAATTATAACTATTGATATTACCCGAAACACCCGCTACAATAGTGGCTAATGCATCTCCATTTGTTATTTCTGCAAAAACTGCACTTCTGTCATGTTTAATTCCAAATACAGGCAATCTTACTTTTTGAATCTTTTCTACAGCATCATACGTTTTAGTTGCATCATCTTCTCCATAAACGTCTTGTCTATAATCTTCAACCTTTTTGCCATTGTTGAAGTAAATCAATGATCCTGAACCATTAGGAACAAATATATAACCTTTTTCATTCATGTTTCCCGCATCAAAATAGTTTAATAAATCTATTTTTGCAATCTTTCCGCTACCAGTCTCAACAATTTTCCCAGTTGGAATAGAAACGATTAGTTTATCACCATCAAGTCTGTATTCTAAAGGTATATTAAACGTAGTACGTTCTTCCATCTTTGCGCCGGCTTTGATTGCAGCTTTATTATCTGCATCAAAATCTTCTCTTGTATAACCAGCTTTTTCAAATAAAGAATTCATCTTTTGCATTCCAATTTTATTATTTAATGCACCAGTTGTAAGCTCTAAAAAATCATCTAAGTTCTTTGACTTAATATAGTTATATCTAATTATGTCTGCATCATTTTCATTTAGCTTACTTAAGACCTTGTTTAATCGCTCTTCAGTAATATATTTAGGTACAATTCCAGTAGGGCTCTCTAAGTTGCCTAATAAATATATATATCTTATACCATTTTTTATAGACTCAACTTTATACTGTCCTTTTATAACACTTGAATCGTAATTGTACATTGTACTTTCAGTCATATTTGAATCATAATAGGTCACAGTAAACTGCGAATTGAGAGCCACCTTATTTACATTGTTTGCAATTTTATCATTTTCTCTATCCACCGGATTAGAATAGATTATTTGCCCTGATCTTTTATCGTATATAGCAATTTCTGTCGTCTTTGTTTTTGTATATAATTTCAAAATATCATTTTCAGCAGCCAAAACCATACCATCTATTTCAGGTTTGTTGTCTTTTAATGGTGTAAAACTGCTGCCTTTCTCATAATTATATTTTGATAATACACTTTTATATGCTTCGAATGCATAATAATGAAAATATACATATGATATATACGAAACGATACATCCAACAATAATTATAAAAACAATTGGCAATTGATATCTTTTTATAGTTTTCATATTCCGCACTCCTATACTCTTAGAATCATTTCTATGTACAAGCTTTGTATAAATAGCCAAACTTGTTGTATCAAAAAGAGAAGCAGTAATATCAAAAAGAGAATAAGTAACAATGCAATAAATGTAAATACAATCGTAATTAACGTTTTGCCAAATGTATAATTATGAATAGTCATAATCCCTATAATCATTAAAATAACCGTAAATAACGTAGCAGCATTGATTAAGAGATAATAATAACTACCTTCTCCTTGTGCAATAAACCATGATATAACTAATGCAGGTGTATACGTCAATATCATTGGCAGTAAAGAATATCCTATAACAACTAGTATATCTTTAAATCTGCCTTCACCCTCTGTCAGACTTGTTATAGACCAATTTGATATGGCAAACAAGAATACTGCCAAAAAAACGGCAATAATTTCTGTCCTGCTATCAACTGACCGAGGATCTACAAAATTCACTACAAAACCTGCATAATTTCTTCTAAGTGAAAATGACAAACCAAATAGAAAAACTAATATTAACGCAATGGCAACACTACCTTTATTTCTGTTGCGTACTTCATAAAATCCATCAAATGGATGTATCATTACATAAAATGGATATAGCAATTTTTCTCTATCAATACTCATACACTGAACCACCATCTTTTTTTATCTTTTTTCTTTTAAGCAATCTCTTTATAACATATATTGCAATTAAAACAATAATAACAGTTAAAATATATCCAAGATTTTTCTTTAAAATGTCATCTCTATATCTCCTATAAGCAATAGAGTAATATGTTCTATCCATGCCTAATTTAAAATATTTCATGGCTTCTTTGTTTTCTCCAGAAGCAAGATATGATTTTCCAACACCAACATAAGCCAATTCAAAATTTGAATCAAGTTTTATAACTCTTTTCCACAATTCCACTGCTGATGCTTCATCGCCATTGTACCTTTCTGAGACTGCTTTATTTATAAGACTCCCGTATTCTGTTGGAACAAATATAGTTATATTCCCTCTGCCCATATCCAAAACAAGTATTTCGTCGCCTATCGTGTCAATGGCAATCGGGTTTTTAAAAGTACCTTCTTGGCTCCCAAGTCCACCAAATATATACAGGAGATCTCCTTCATCATCGTATGTAAATATTCTTCCTCTTCTTCTATCCAAAATTGAATATATTCCATTATCTCTATATGTTACATCAATAATTTGGGATGCCCCAGAGTAGTTCCCGCTAAGTCTCCAAAATAGATCACCACTTAGTGTCCCTGTTTGCTTTGAATTATTATTGTTCATCTTTATAATATCTTGCCCTTTAGGATTCAACTTCCTAACAGATTGTTTACCATTTGCATCTATATTTGTAGCATATAAGAAACCATCTGATGTTATATCAATTCCTGTAAATTCGGTTGGAATAAATTGTATTTGACTTTTCCTTTGTGCTTTTGTTGATAACTTTCTCCATATTTTTTCATACGGGCTTATATTTACATATATTGTGCCTACAAATCCAGTAAAATTTCCTTCATTATCAAAAGACATTATTCCTTCAAATAAATTTTTAGCAATTACATATACTCTGCCTGCATAATCAACAGCAACCTTAAGTGGCGAAAACTGAAAATTTTTGCCTAAATCTTTCGATTCAGGATTTTTAATTATTTTATACAATGTACCATCACTATTAAGTGCTACAACTCGGTTACTGCCAGTATCAGCGATGTAAATTTTACCGTCGTTTGTCACATATATACCTGATGGAGACTTAAAAGATTCTTCAACTCCATTATTAACGAAGCCCTTTATTTCCGATACTTTTTTATCATTCAAATCGTATACAACTATTCGATTATTCCCTGTATCAGCTATGTATAACTTCTTATTGTCATCCACAAATATATCTTGTGGATTTTTAAAATCTCCACATCCAATACCAACACCACTTAAAACATTTTGCGGAATATAAGCAGGTGGGGTGTAATAAATATTTCCCCAATAATCGTAATTATAAGTGTAATATGGGACATTCATATATGATAAAGCATAAACTGAATCTGATAATATTAACATTATAATCGCTATAAATGCTAAAACTCTTTTATATACCATTTTTTTCACCCTTATTCTTTCATACCTGATGTCGTCATTGTCTCTATAATGCTGCTATTAAAAATTAGGAAAAATATTATTGGTACAGCTGCAATAATCAAAGTAACAACTGCCGCAGCTCCTTGTCTTGCAGGCCCGCTATTGACAATTTGAAATAATGCATATTGGAGTGGTTTCAATTGCTCATCCCTTAAAAACTGGCTTCCTGTATTGCCCCACATCGTTTGAAACTGCAATATTGCAAGAGTTAACCATGCTGGTTTTACATTAGGCATTACAATTGACCAAAAAATCCTAAATTCACTTGCTCCATCAAGTCTAGCTGACTCCAAAAGCGAATCTGGTATTTGTTCCATAAATTGCTTCATTAAGTACAATCCTAATCCATAAGCAAATGCCGGCAAAATAACAGCTAAATAAGTATTATTAATTCCTAATTTTGATATAATCAAATAGTTAGGCACTTGTGTTACCTGCCATGTAAACATGAGTGACAGTACAACCATGCTAAATAAAAGATTTTTCCCAGGAAAATCATGTTTTGCTAATGGATAAGCTGCTAATGATGCTACAATTACATGACCCAAAGTTCCACCACCTGCTATAATAATCGTATTTAATATATATCTACTAAATGGTACCCACGAGTTTGACATAAGCACAAACAAGTCCGAAAAATTATTAGTTGTAATATGTCTTGGAAACAAAGTCGGTGGATATCTAAATAATTCATCCAAAGGTTTAAATGCATTACTTACTACATACACCAATGGAATTGCCATAAATATTCCCGCTATGCCCATAAATATAAATAAAATAACATTGCCTGCCATCGACCGGTTTATTTTTTTATGCCTTTTTATATGAAAGTGAAATTTTAAACTCACTTTATCATTTATCATTTCAGTTACCTACCCTTCTGAGAAGCTTTCCAATTAATTTATTTGAACCAACCATCAATAAAAATAGAATAGTAGCAATAGCAGAAGCATATCCCATTTCATATCTTATAGATCCATAATCCATCAAGTGCGTCACTATAGTTGCTCCTGAATAATTGACACTTGGATTACCGGCCAGTTGTATTGATATATCTGCAACAGCAAATGACTGAGTTATTTGCATTACAGCTCCAAACAGTAGTTGAGGCTTCATGGAAGGTAGCGTCACGTACCAAAGTTCCTGCCATCTATTTTTTATGCCATCAATAGCAGCAGCTTCATACATTGATTTGTCAATTGTCTGTAATCCTGCTATAAACGTTAAGAACCCTGTTCCAAGGCTCAGCCATAATTGGACAATAATCAAAAATGTCATAACGTACTTTTCTGTTTTCATCCAAACTATTGGTGCATTTATAATATTTAGTGCTAATAATATTCCATTCAAAATCCCATATCTGTCCCCTCTTAATACATAATTCCATATTACATAAGCATTCCCTGATATCGATGGTGCGTAAAATATTAATGTAAGGAACGTCCTGAGTTTACCGTTAAATTCGTTTATCATCCATGCGAATAAAAGACACATTACATAACTTATTGGTCCAGTTATAACTGCAAATATCAATGTATTTCTTATAGCAATTCTAAAAACATCATCCTCTAAAAAGGCCCTAACATAGTTATTCCAGCCTATAAATTTGGGTGGTTCTAAAACATTAAAATTTGTAAAGCTCAATGCCATCGACATCAGTACAGGTAGGACAGTGAATAGAAAAAATAATATAAAATAAGGTGCTATCATTATATACGACGTCTTATTCTTCATTATTTTAGCTTTCAGTGACCATTCGTCTCTATGTCTTCTTTCAACATTTATCATTGGTTGATCTAAAGCAACATCTAATTGATTCATTATTCTCTCTCCTTATTTTTTAGGAATTGAAAGCCCAAATTCTTGCCTCTTAAACGTAATCTCATCGTTAATATACCTTACATATTCTGTAAGAGCTTCTCTTGGCTCCATTTTGTTATTGTTTTCGGCAAAAACGACTGTATAAAATGCATTGTTTATATTTCGCCATGTGAAATAGCTTCCAGGTATCTGTGGAATCCCTTTGACCCATTCCGCTTGGCTTTTTAAGGCATCATAATCGTCAGACGGCCATGGCAAGCTTTCAAATGCTTTGATATTTGCTGTAGGATATCTAGCGGCAGCTCCCATCAAAGCCTCCAACTCTTGACTATACCTTATTTGCGTATCTGTAGAAACCCACCATTTCATGAATTCCCAAGAAGCTTCTTCATTTTTCGTTTGTTTTAACATTATAGTAGCAGTTCCAGTACTTCCAACAGAATAATCTATCTTTCCGTCTTTCGTTACTGTACCGGGAACCATGCTAAATCCCCATAGTCCCTTTATATCAGGTGCAGAAACTTGAAGTTGATTATACAAAGTATAATCTGCAATTACAATCGGAGCCTCACCAGTTCTAAATCTTTGATCTACTGGATTCTGCGTATCCAGTTTATAATCTGTATAAAATTTACAATACTCTTTAAATGCTTTTACTGCCACATCGCTATCTAATTCTGAAGATGTAGCATAAGAATTATAATATTTTCCACCATTTTGATATAATAACATTGCAAAAATATTCTCGTCCGGTAACATTCCAAGATCCATTTGATTTTTACTTAATACCGAAAGTGCTGATTCCATTTCATCCCACGTCTCCGGTACTTTTAGTCCTAATTCATCCAAAATATCTTTTCTATAAAACATCATCGGCCAAGTCTGAGTCTCAGGTAGCGCAAATGTATGTCCGCCAAACTCATATGGTACCATGGCACTTTCCCTAAATTGTTCCTTTACATCAGCTAAGTCTCTAAACTTTCTCAAATCTACTACAGCATTACGCAATCCATAATTCATTGGTAAATCAGTAGCAACTTGAACAGCAACATCAGGACCTTGCCCTGCTAAAGTAGCTGGTAAAAGCATGTTAATATCCACAAGCATGACATTAACATTGATATTGGTTTTTGGCGTAAATGTCTCATCAATCAATTTTTTAAGAACATTTGCCTGATCCCTTCCAGTGCCAATCCATACTGTAATTGTCCTTGTACCCCGTCCTCCTTTTGCAACATTGCCAATAGCATTATAATCGATTACAAATGAATAATATAAAGTCTTGACCTCATGTACAAATCTATTCCAGATAGAATTATCTCTTTCTGTAATTTTTACATTTGGTGAATGTATGTAAATCACGTCAACAGCTAAAGGCTGATTCACGACACCTGTAATCCATGTCCCTAATGCACTAATGTCCATTTTGAAAGCTCCTAATATAGCAGGAAGTCTTTCAACATCAGGAATTACGTAATTTAAATCAGCTACCATAGTACTTAATGCAGCTTCCCTATCGCTACCTGTTCCTGCAACTTTTTGAAGATCTTTTATGGCAGCATTGAGCTTATTTCTCTCATCTATTAATTCTTTATCTAATTCGGGTATATTTTGTTCTATATTATAATCTCTATAACTATCTGGATCAACTCCTGTTATGCGAATTACTTTCCTATAAGTTGAATTAAGTTCTTGCATAACGCCCTGAATTTGTGAAACTATGTTACCAAAATTTCCTAAAACAACTTCCATTCTGATGGTATGCTTTCCCGTTTCTAAATAAAATTTATATTTCTCACCTTTAGAATTTTCTAATGTAACCATATGCCATTGACTATTGTACGTAAAACCATAACTATTCATTTCATCAAACGGGACTTTCCCATCTATTGTTATCTTTCTGGAAGTATAAATTCCTCTTACGAAATTTTGTCGTACATTCATTGTAATGTAGTAATATCCACTTTCTGGTACATTAAAGTCCCACTCTAACCATTGTCCAACGATACTCCAATTACCATCACTACCTATTGTATTATTTTTTAACTCTTTTGCACTATACGGATATACAGAAGGGGATGATTTATCTTGTGTAGGATGAAGCATAGGTGAAGATTTCCTGTTTGCATCTTCTGCTTCAATTTGGATCTCTTGATTTAAAGTATCTTTCATTCTCTTTCCATCAAGATTCTTAATAACCTCACTGTATGGCAAAACTTTTGATGAATTATCTAATATTATCTTGCGAAGTAACATTGGCTCTCGTACAGAGTAGAGTGTAATTTTATGAACACCCTTAGTCAGATACAAAGAAAGGTTTTCTGTAACATAACCTTCACTATCATAACAATAACTTGTTATCCAATCAGGTTTTTCTTTTTGTTCTGGTATTATGTCATTACCTCTATTATCCCTCTGCCATTTATTTGTTGCATTAACATATATTCTTTGAAACTCAATCAATCCAAGCTCTTTATATGGCAAAGAACTGTCAACAAATATAGCTCTTTGAATTGGCCCACCCGTCCCTTCAATGGGATAATAGACAATAGATATATCATAAAAACCTTCCTCTTCTATATTGACATTATAATCAATATATCCTTTTTCCCCAATATATATTGATATACCGCCCATTCCTTTATAATTGGCATATTCCCTTACCTGCATACCATTTGTATTTATATAATCCTTTGCATCGATTTCATATTTTACATTTGGTCTTAACTTCGTATCATGTTCTTTTAAATATTCGTTGTAATTAATCCCCTTTATCTCTGCCTCATTAAGAATCTCTTTATAATTTTCATAATACCTGTTGAGTTTTACACTTGTAGAATTATCACCTGTTGAAGCAAATACTAAATTGTAGCTAAAAATTAAAAGCATTATTGTAAATAATAAATACCTTAAATATCTCATGCTTTCAATCCCCTTCTTTGAGATGTGTATAAATTGTGTATTTATTATGTATTTATTATGCATTATTATTGCATTTATATTGACTAATTATATTATAGCAGATATTTTAATCTAATGCAATCCTTATCAGAATAATTTCTTGTATTTTTTTTACTTACATTATTATATTTTACATTGGCAACCAATTATCATTATATAGTTATTTTGCAACATTTAATGCACTATTAATGCGTGAAAAACAAAATTATTCTTAATAATTATTAAAATTAAAAAGACTCTTTTTGCACAGTGTAAGTTAAATTAATATTGCAACTTCACAGTGCATAAAAGAATCTTTAACAATAACAAATCAAATTTTTAATTAAATATGTCAGCATGCTGGCTATGAATGATTTTTTCTGAAGATTTTCTAAAGATAACATCCGTATAAATAAATATCACTTCTGTTGGAAAAGTAGGATTTTCAATTCTCCACATTAGTTGCTGAACAAGTCGCCTACCCAACCTTTGATTGCCAACACGAACAGTCGTAAGATATGGTTCTATAACTTTAGCCATACTTTCCAAATCATCATATCCTGTAACAGCTACATCATCAGGTACTGATATACCTTTATCTTTTAAATAACACACAACATCTAATGCAATATTATCATTAGCACAAACAATTGCGTCCGGTATATATGCAAACCCATTAAGAGCCTTTTCAACTTCTTCTGTTACATAAAATTTATGCTCCGTATGATATGTTGCAATGATGGACTCATCTAACGGTATGCCAGCATCATTTAATGCTTTTAAATATCCTTTAAACCGGTCATTAATAGATTTACAATAAGTTATATCCCCTATGAAACCAATTTTCTTACACCCTTTTGCAATAAGATCTTTAGTTATTGTTTCTATGCTTTTTTTACCTTCAGGAATAATTATATCATAATCGTAAGCTATACTTGAAATATCAACAGGTGCATCTAGAAAAACCATAGGAATTTTGTATTTTTTTATTTCATCTATATATTTATTTGAAAAAACACTTAATATAATAATACCAGAAACATCTCCATCTAATTCTATCGGAAGAATGATATTTTCTTCATCTTCATCACTAACAAAATCAAGCTGTAATTTGTTTCCTCTTTCTTTTAGTTCATCAGCAATTCCCATCACAATGCTATTCCAAAATGGAGATATTTCTCTCCTAGCCAACACGATAAATGTTTTAACATCGTCTTTTTCTTTTATCTTAAATAAATTTAATAAACTAGAAGGAAGTTTTGAATATCCTAACTCATTTGCTTTCTTTACAACATTGTATTTTGTTTCATAAGATACTTTATCACTATTTTTTAATGCCTTTGAAACAGTATTTCGCGATAGATTTAGCTCATTAGCAATATCTTGTATAGTTACCTTTTTCATAACATTTACCCTTCCTCATCGCTATTGATAAATATATTGTACTACAATTATGTAAATTATGTAAAAGTTAAATAACTTTTTAAATCATATATGCACAATTAAGTTTACTATAATTTTGCATTTTTATCAAGTGTTTTTTCCTTTTTTTATAATTATTGTATAAAAAAAGAGATAGTCCATTTAAAACAGACTACCTCTTTTATAAATTTTTACCGGCAGCGACCTACTCTCCCGAGTAATCAGTACCATCGGCGCTGGAGGGCTTCACTATCACCCCAAAAAGTCTTGCGACTTTTCGGGGGACCCCGATTTGGGACCGTGTTCGGTATGGGAACGGGTTTTTAACCTCCGCTATTGCCACCGGAAATCTTTTAAATGAACTTTGAATACTGCACAATGCTTTCCTTTGGTCAAGTCCTCGACTTATTAGTACCGGTCAGCTAAAAGTATTTCTACTCTTACACCTCCGGCCTATCTACCTCGTCTTCTTCAAGGTGTCTTACTCCTTTCGGATGGGAAATCTTATCTTGAGGTGGGTTTCACGCTTAGATGCTTTCAGCGTTTATCCCTTCCAAACTTGGCTACCCAGCTGTGCGAATGGCTTCGCAACTGGTACACCATCGGTTTGTCCACCCCGGTCCTCTCGTACTAAGGGCAGATCCTCTCAAATTTCCTGCGCCCGCGACGGATAGGGACCGAACTGTCTCACGACGTTCTGAACCCAGCTCGCGTACCGCTTTAATGGGCGAACAGCCCAACCCTTGGGACCTACTTCAGCCCCAGGATGCGATGAGCCGACATCGAGGTGCCAAACCTCCCCGTCGATGTGGACTCTTGGGGGAGATCAGCCTGTTATCCCCAGGGTAGCTTTTATCCGTTGAGCGACGGCAATCCCATTCTCTACCGCCGGATCACTAAGCCCGACTTTCGTCCCTGCTCGAATTGTCTTTCTCGCAGTTAGGCTACCTTCTGCCTTTGCACTCTTTCGCGCGATTTCCTTCCGCGCTGAGGTAACCTTTGGACGCCTCCGTTACTTTTTGGGAGGCGACCGCCCCAGTCAAACTGCCCGCCTGTCAGTGTCCATATGCCGGCTTACGGCTTATATGTTAGAATTTCGGTAATATCAGGGTGGTATCCCAACGTTGGCTCCATATAGGCTGGCGCCCATACATCTTAGCCTCCCACCTATCCTGTACAGATATTACTAAAATTCAGTGACAAGCTGCAGTAAAGCTCCATGGGGTCTTTCTGTCCTGTCGCGGGTAACTCGCATCTTCACGAGTACTACAATTTCACCGGGTCCCCCTTCAAGACAGCGCCCAAGTCGTTACGCCTTTCGTGCAGGTCGGAACTTACCCGACAAGGAATTTCGCTACCTTAGGACCGTTATAGTTACGGCCGCCGTTTACTGGGGCTTAAGTTCTGAGCTTTGGATTTTCTCCTAACCCTTCCCCTTAACCTTCCAGCACCGGGCAGGCGTCAGCTCCTATACTTCGTCTTTCGACTTAGCAGAAACCTGTGTTTTTGGTAAACAGTCGCTTGGGCCTCTTCTCTGCGGCCTTTCGGCACTCCTTCTCCCGAAGTTACGGAGTCTTTTTGCCGAGTTCCTTAATGAGGGTTCTCCCGCTCGTCTTTGGATTCTCTCCTCGCCTACCTGTGTCGGTTTGTGGTACGGGCACCTAATCCTCGATAGCAACTTTTCTTGGCAGCCCCTTCGAAACTTCGCCTTACGGCTCCCCTTCACAGCTCTTATGAGCTTTGGTACTTCACTCAAAGCTCTTTTCGTCGCTGCTTGGACGTGCTCTACCAACCGCACGCTTTTCTTATCTCGCTGCGTCCTTGCTTCTCTTTTGGCGGATTTCGGTGGTACCGGATTTATTACCGGTTCTCCATCGCCTACGCTTTCGCCTCGGCTTAGGTCCCGACTTACCCTGGGCGGATTATCCTTCCCCAGGAATCCTTAGGCTTTCGACGGTAAGGTTTCTCGCCTTACTCTCGTTACTTATACCGGCATTCTCTCTACTGTACTGTCCAGATTCGCTTTCGCTTATCCTTCTCCCTGTACAGTACGCTCCCCTACCATTCTTTTTAGAATCCGTAGCTTCGGTGGCATGTTTTAGCCCCGTTTATTTTCGGCGCGGGATTTCTCGACCAGTGAGCTATTACGCACTCTTTGAATGTATGGCTGCTTCTAAGCCAACATCCTGGTTGTCTTGGAAATCCTACTTCCTTTCCCACTTAACATGCTCTTTGGGACCTTAGCTGTCGGTCTGGGCTCTTTCCCTTTTGACCACGGATCTTATCACTCGTAGTCTGACTCCCAGGGTCTCAATATGGCATTCGGAGTTTGATAGGCTTCGGTAACCTTCTTGGCCCCTTGTCCATTCAGTGCTCTACCTCCATATTTCCTTCCCCCTGAGGCTAGCCCTAAAGCTATTTCGGGGAGAACCAGCTATCTCCGAGCTCGATTGGAATTTCTCCGCTACCCACAATTCATCCCATGACTTTTCAACGTCAACGTGGTTCGGGCCTCCACCAGATCTTACTCCGGCTTCACCCTGATCATGGGTAGGTCGCACGGTTTCGGGTCTATGATATGCAACTTCCGCCCTTTTAAGACTCGCTTTCGCTTCGGCTCCGCTTTCGCTTAACCTCGCTGCATATCTATAACTCGCCGGTCCGTTCTACAAAAAGTACGTGGTTGCTTTCGCTTCCACTGCTTGTGGACATATGGTTTCAGGTTCTCTTTCACTCCCCTCCCGGGGTTCTTTTCACCTTTCCCTCACGGTACTATGCGCTATCGGTCACTTAGGAGTATTTAGCCTTGGGAGATGGTCCTCCCGTCTTCCCACCGGGTTGCCTATCCTGTGGTACTCTGGATCCCACTCGGTATATTTCGCTTTCGCCTACAGGGCTTTCACCTTCTTTGGCCTGCCTTCCCAGGTCTGTTCGGCTTCGCTTTTTCATACCTTTTTTGTGGTCCTAAACCCCATCACCATTGGTGATGGTTTGGGCTCTTTCCTTTTCGCTCGCCACTACTCAGGAAATCGATTCTTTCTTTCTTTTCCTCGCGCTACTTAGATGTTTCAGTTCACGCGGTGTCCCCTCCTCATGGCTATGTGTTCACCATGGGATGCTTAAGTATTACCTTAAGCGGGTTTCCCCATTCGGAGATCTCCGGATCTACGTCTGCTTGCGACTCCCCGGAGCGTTTCGCCGCTTGCTGCGTCCTTCTTCGGCTCTAAG
Source organism: Thermoanaerobacterium aotearoense (assembly GCF_009905255.1). NCBI lineage: Bacteria > Bacillati > Bacillota > Clostridia > Thermoanaerobacterales > Thermoanaerobacteraceae > Thermoanaerobacterium > Thermoanaerobacterium aotearoense. Next base: position 2,134,944 of record NZ_CP047602.1, read on the forward strand.
TGCCTGGGCATCCACCATACGCCCTTTCTAACTTGACCTATTGTTTCCTCGTTTTTTTCGTTACCCTTTTTTAGCATTGTGCAGTTTTCAAGGTTCACTTATCTGAGGGTCTTAAACCCTCAAAACTGAACAGTGAGATATCGTATTTATTTTTTCGCTCACACAGGCTTCGTGTTCTATGTGTCTTCGATTCTTTCAGCTCGTTTCGCTAACGGCACTTAACGACGTCCTGTCATAGTGCCTCTCGCGTGGTCCTTCACGCTCGTACGCTTCACTCGCTTCATTCATCGGACACATTTTCGAACACTTCGCTATGTGTTCGCTCTTAAAATAAATACTCTTTACTTATCCTTGTTGTAAGGATTTGCTCCTTAGAAAGGAGGTGATCCAGCCGCACCTTCCGATACGGCTACCTTGTTACGACTTCACCCCAATCATTTACCCCACCTTCGGCAGCTCCTCCCTTTCGGTTAGGTCACTGACTTCGGGTGTTGTAAACTCTCGTGGTGTGACGGGCGGTGTGTACAAGGCCCGGGAACGTATTCACCGCGGCATGCTGATCCGCGATTACTAGCAACTCCGTCTTCATGCAGGCGGGTTGCAGCCTGCAATCTGAACTGGGACCTGTTTTCTGGGATTCGCTCCGGATCGCTCCTTCGCTGCCCTCTGTTCAGGCCATTGTAGCACGTGTGTAGCCCAGGGCATAAAGGGCATGATGATTTGACGTCATCCCCGCCTTCCTCCGTGTTCTCCACGGCAGTCTCGGTAGAGTCCCCGTCTTTACGCTGGTAACTACCAACAGGGGTTGCGCTCGTTGCGGGACTTAACCCAACATCTCACGACACGAGCTGACGACAACCATGCACCACCTGTCTCACAGCTCCTCTTTCGAGGCACTCTGGTATTTCTACCTGATTCTGTGGATGTCAAGCCCTGGTAAGGTTCTTCGCGTTGCTTCGAATTAAACCACATGCTCCGCTGCTTGTGCGGGCCCCCGTCAATTCCTTTGAGTTTCAACCTTGCGGCCGTACTCCCCAGGCGGGATACTTATTGCGTTAACTCCGGCACGGATGATGCTTCACCCACACCTAGTATCCATCGTTTACGGCGTGGACTACCAGGGTATCTAATCCTGTTTGCTCCCCACGCTTTCGCACCTCAGCGTCAGTTCAAGTCCAGAGAGCCGCTTTCGCCACTGGTATTCTTCCTGATCTCTACGCATTTCACCGCTACACCAGGAATTCCGCTCTCCTCTCCTTGACTCAAGCTGTTTAGTTTCAGATGCACACCCTCGGTTGAGCCCAGGTTTTTCACATCTGACTTTTACAGCCGCCTACGTGCTCTTTACGCCCAGTAATTCCGGACAACGCTCGCCCCCTACGTATTACCGCGGCTGCTGGCACGTAGTTAGCCGGGGCTTTCGTATGGTACCGTCACTATCTTCCCATACTATTGAGCTTTACGACCCGAAGGCCTTCTTCGCTCACGCGGCGTCGCTGTGTCAGGGTTTCCCCCATTGCACAATATTCCCCACTGCTGCCTCCCGTAGGAGTCTGGACCGTGTCTCAGTTCCAGTGTGGCCGTTCACCCTCTCAGGCCGGCTACCCATCGTCGCCTTGGTGGGCTTTTACCCCGCCAACTAGCTAATGGGACGCGGACTCATCCTATAGCGGATTTCTCCTTTCTTCAAAAAGTGATGCCACTTCTTGACATTATCCGGTATTAGCACCCCTTTCGAGGTGTTATCCCAAACTACAGGGTAGATTGTCCACGCGTTACTCACCCGTCCGCCGCTATCCGGCACTCAACTTTGCGTTTACTCATTTTCTCTCTCTTTTTCTGTAAGCGCTTAGTTGAGTGCCGGATCGCTCGACTTGCATGTGTTAGGCACGCCGCCAGCGTTCGTCCTGAGCCAGGATCAAACTCTCATGTTTATATCCTTTGCTCGCATATCTCACTGTTCGGTTTTCAAGGTTCTCTTCCCTCGCCGCTTATCGCGACATCGTCTATATTACCACATTATCTTCTCTCTGTCAACTGCTTTTTCTTTGGTTTTTTCTGGTGTATCCTTTCGCTCCTCATCGAAGCGACGTATGTTAATATACCACTTCTGAAAAAATACATCAACATTAAAATAAGTCTATATAATTCAAAATAAACGAGATAATGCAGAAATTACCGCAATTTTCTCGTTTATTCTCCTTTTTACGACTTAAAGTTTTATCAAAGAACCATCATTTTTCGCAGATTCTATTATTTTATCTATCACCAACTGGCTTTTATAAGCTTCATCAAAAGTGGGTGTTTCTTTATGTACTATTTTCCCATCTACAATGTTTAAGAAAAAATTCATAAGACTTGCTAAATGCATGTCTACCATAGATCCCAATGAATACTTAGGATCTGGATATATAGTTTCTAAGTATTTTGAAAATATGCTTTTGTTTTTATAAGTGCCAATCGTATATTGATTTTCATTTTTTATATATAGATGAGCGTATCTGGGCTCCTTTGTGGATATTTTTATTGAGCCTTTTGTACCGTATATTAAAAATTGTGTTTCTTCCTCAATCTCTGCAGATATCCTCGATGTCTCAACAGTACCCCAAGCACCACTTTTCATGGTTATTCGCGCTTCTGTCCAATCATCTACATCTACTTCTTCGTATTCATCTGCAATCCTTGATACAGGCCTTTGTTTAAAATACGTCTTTGAGTTTGCTTGAACTTCACTTACTTCTCCTAACATAAATCGAACAGCATCAATAAGATGTATACCCAGATCTATTATCGAACCGCCACCAGATGTGTCAAAGCGCATTTTCCACGACATAGGTCTTTTTGGATTCAAATATCCGGAGTGCAACATTAAAGCTTTAAAATTAAGCACAGCTCCTATTTCACCATTTTTAATCATATCCCTCGCTTGGTTTATCGCAGGCATAAATCTGTACATCAAAGCCGCTTGATTTATTATATTTTTATCATTTGCCATTCTTGCCAGCTCTAACGCTTCTTCCCCATTTAATCCAATGGGTTTCTCAAGGTACACATTCAAATTTCTTTTCATTGCTTCGATGGCTTGTACTTTATGTAAGAAATTGGGAGTACATATATCAATAGCATTTAAGTTCTTATCTTCCAACAATTCGTCAACGGTTCTTACACCGCCTTCAAAAAAGTATGGTATATCGTTTATGTCATTTTTACATACTGAACCAAATCTGATTTTAAATGGTAGGTCTTTAAAAATCAAAGGCATCGCAAAACATGCGGTAGCATGAATAGTCCCAATGTATCCCAAGCCCACAAATCCTAACTTTATCTCTTTTGGCATAGCAAACACCCTTTCGTTAAAAATTACCATATTATCTATTATAAATTATACTACATACTCGCATGATTATGAAATTCACCAAAAAAATCAAAAAACGGAGGCAATTGCTCCGCATTAAAAATATTTAGTTTATTAAATCAACAGTGTAACTTAGATTATTATCATTAACACCAATTTTAACTATTGATGGATCTATTTCATTTCCAATAGAAAAACCTAAGTATGTATTTATATCTACTATCGGCGAAAAAGCATACAGTGTCTTTTTTGATTTTCCACTTTCTTCATCGACAATAAAAATATCACCTGTGTCATTCCTTTTTACAAAATAATAGGACTTTTTCCCAAAGATGTCTTTTGATATGTTTATTACATTTCCATTAATCTTGTAAAACTTTTTCTCAATGATATTGTATATGATGCTATTATTCTCCTCTGCATCTTTTAAAAGTATGTTACCATCTTTATACATTGCACTTCCTATTTTAAATCCAACGTCATAATTATTTAAGCTTTTACCCGTTAGCACATCTCTTAAAGTAAATGTCCTATCGTCGTAAGTGAACAAATTGTCATAATCTATGCATATCAAATTGCCAGACGATATTTTGCTGTCATCTTTAAATATTCCATTGCCATCATAAAACACCTTTCCCATATCATCAATGCATACATTATTAACATCAAATGGAAGGTCTTTGTCATATATTTTAAAATTGTCTAAATCTACAATATACGCTTTTGATGGTTTATCATCATCTAACAAAACTAAGTATTTTTCTAGAGGCGACCAATTGACATTTACTTTATCAATATCTCCAGAATATATCTGGTATAATTTTCCTGTATTGACGTTTATCAAATACATTTCATCATCCGACAAGCTATTACCTCCTACCGCAAAATTTCCATAAGGGCTAAATATAAATTTTGTCGATTTATTGCCTTGGAAATACTTTAAATTGATTTTTTCTGCATCTATTACCTTGTAAAACTTTTTATTTCTAAATAGCACCAAAGCTTTTCCATCGTATATGAGAAGCTTGTCGTAATTTGCAAATACAATTTTTTTATAAGCATTGTCATTTGCATTTGAGTAAGTAAAATTGTACTGAGGAAGATTGACATAAGGAAGTCCGTCGTATAATTTTTTGTAATCTACTTCCATCTTATTAACTGCTTTGCTCTTTACTGTGTTGGATGTTTTAACGCTATTTTCAACAGGTTTTGCTTTCCCACATGACGCAAGAATTATAGATAACAAAATAACTAACACAGCTATTTTTCTCATCATTGAACAACCTTTCGTCTTTTTATTAAATTATATGCCAAATTGAATCCATTTTATACCATCTGCAATGCACTTGTACAAAATATGGAATAAAATCATTTTCAATATTGATTTTGGCCATTCCCAACTGATATAATATAGCTATAGATAAAAAAAAGAAAGGGTTGAGAAACATGGAAAAATGGGAATGCACAGTTTGCGGGTACATATATGATCCAGAAGTTGGCGACCCAACGCAAAATATACCACCAGGAACTAAGTTTGAAGATTTGCCAGATGATTGGGTATGCCCTGATTGTGGGGTAGGAAAGGATCAGTTTGAGAAGCTATGAAAATAAGGAGCATAGGCTCCTTATTTTTTGGTAACGTATAGTATGTCGTTTGTCTCATAAACTGCAAGAAAAACATCTTTAAAATCTGTTATGTTGTAAGCGTGCAAATTTTCCATAAGCCATTTCTCGTCTTTTCCAATCATCTCTAAATTTTTGTGTAGCACTATCCCATCTTCAATGACAGCTATAGGAGCATGTATAGGAGCTTTCCTTATGTCCAAATCCTTCAATGTCACACTTTGACTATCTGCGTTTTTTATTATGCTTATTTTCCCATTGCTTTCTAAATATGCCGCATGAACATCTCTCACGCTTAAAACGTTGTGGAGTCTAAGCTCTGTCATCAGCAAATCTAAGTCTATTTTAGCCTTTTTTAACCCACTCTTTATGATTTCGCCTTCATATATAAGCGGTATGACATCCAAATCAACCATTTTCCTTAATTTAGCATATTTTATCGTCAAAAAATTAAACAGAATGTATAAAATAACAAATGTTACACTTGTAATCACAGGACCTCTCAAACCTAAATTGCTGTCAGAAAGTTGATGAGCAATGATGTTTCCAAAAGCTATAGATATGATAAAATCACTCATCTTCATATTAGAGAGAGTCCTCTGCCCCATGATTCTTAAAAGAAATAAAAGTAAAACGTACGCAGTGACAGCTCTTAAAACCCATGAGGTCAATGTAAGGTCGTCGTATCCTTCCCAAAACTTTTGCATTATATCACCTCATGGTTATTGTTCCACTTAACACATCTTATAAATCATAACTTATATCAAGTGCTTTTACCGAATGCGTTATTGCGCCAACTGATATAATATCAACACCTGTTTTAGCCACTTGCAATATATTGTCTTCATTGATATTTCCAGATGCCTCTAATATTGCTTTTCCATTGGTTATTTCAACAGCTTCCTTCATCATGCCAATAGTCATATTATCAAGCATTATAATATCTGCTCCATATTTCAATGCTTCTTTTAGCTCGTGTATCGTCTCCACTTCTATTTCTATCTTTTGGGTATGTGAAACACTGTTTTTGATCATAGTCAGTGCGTTTTTAATTCCTCCAGCCGCTTTTATATGATTATCTTTTATCAAAACCCCATCGGATAGATTGTACCTATGGTTAATACCACCGCCTACCAAAACTGCGTATTTATCAAAATACCTTAATCCAGGCATCGTCTTCCGCGTATCTGTCAATTGAGCCTTAGTCTCACTTATCATGTTCTTAAGCACCCTGACGTATGTGGCTATTCCTGACATCCTCTGCATAAGGTTTAGTGCAACTCGTTCCGCCTTAAGGCAAGAATTCAGTTCACCATAAGTTTCTAATATCAGATCTCCTTTTTTTACAGCATCACCATCTTTAAAATACTTTACATACTGGATATCTTTATCAAATGTATTAAAAACCATCAAAAAAACATCTATGCCAGCTATTATTCCATCAGCCTTTGCGTATAAATATCCTTTAGCTTTTGCACCTTTAGGTATAAGCAAATCTGTGGTAATATCACCCCATGTTAAATCTTCTAAAATATAGTTATCTATCAATTTTTGTGCTATAATCCTGTCCATCAAAATAAATTTCATCTCCTCTTATCAATATGTGTTTTCTGTACATTTCATTTTCTTCCGGGTAATCAGTTCTAAAATGACTTCCTCGGCTTTCCTTTCTTAAAAGAGCAGACATCGTCATATACTTGCTTACAATGTATAAACTTAAAAGTTCGTTTTTCGCCCTATCATCTGCATTTATATAAAGTATATTTTCATGAAGCTTTAGCCAATTAAGCATTGTTTTTAAACTGTTTTCGCTCCTTATGATGCCAACATTCTTCTCCATTAGATAGCGCAATTCGTGCTTCAATCCATCTATATCTATTTCCACATCAATTTTGTCGTTATTGTGAAAATGAGAAGGAACAATCTTATTGTTTAAATATTTTTTGGAATCGCTAATAGCCCTCGTAGAAAAAACTAAACCTTCCAATAATGAATTGCTGGCAAGCCTATTGGCTCCTTGTACGCCAGTACAAGCGCATTCTCCACAAGCGTAAAGCCCTTTTATAGTAGTTTCCCCGTTTAGATCTGTAGCGATTCCACCCATGTAATAATGTGCAGCAGGTGATACAGGTATATAATCTTTTTCAATGTCAATACCCATTTTTTCAATTTTTTCGAATATAGATGGAAAACGTTGCTTAAATAAACTCTTATCAATATTGGAAACATCTAAGTATACATAATCTATTTTGCTTTTGCTTATTTCGCTTAAAATTGCTCTTGATACTACATCCCGTGGCGCAAGTTCATTTAACTTATGATAAAATGGCATAAATCTTACACCTTTTTCGTTTCTAAGTATGCCACCTTCACCTCTTATAGCTTCAGTAATTAGAAATCTCTCCCCATCCTTGCCATGTAATGCAGTTGGATGAAACTGCATGAATTCCATGTCCTTCAAAACTGCTCCTTGTCGTGCCGCAAGTGAAATGCCATCACCTGTTGATGTATCAGGATTTGTCGTGTTTAAGAAAAGATTTCCGGCACCACCTGTAGCCAGTATCACCACTTTTGCCCATACGATAAAAATTTGATTTAAAATCAGGTTCTTTGCTAAAATACCTTTCACCATATTATCTTCCACAAGCAAATCAAGAACTAAAGTATCTTCAAAAATTTTAACACCATCTAAAACAGATATAAGTCCATTTATTATTTCCTTACCAGTGTAATCTCCCGCATGTATTATCCTATTTGCAGAATGCGCCCCTTCCCTACCAAGCTCAAGCTGGCCATCCTTTTTGTCAAAGTTAATACCCAAATCAATAAGGCGCTTAATATTTGATGGCGCCTCTTTGACTAAGACTTCCACAGCTTCTCTGTCACATAGTCCTGCACCAGCATAAATAGTATCTTCTATGTGAGACTGAAAGCTATCTATTTGAGATATTACACAAGCTATACCGCCTTGTGCTAATGACGAGTTCGAACGAAAAAGTCTATCTTTTGTCAACAAAAAAACTTCTCCATAGCTCTTTGCCAAATATGATGCATTAAGGCCAGCTATGCCACTGCCAACTATTACATAATCACTCATGTAACTTTCTACTTCATTAGAATCAAAATTTACACTGTAGCTCATTTTACATCTAACATCCTTTTAATTGGAATAATAGCTTTTCGTCTAATATCATCAGGAACTTTTACTTCTGGCCGCAAATTTTCGAGGCTTTCTAACACATCTTCAATCTTCGTCTTCTTCATGTTGGGACATACCAGCTTATTAGAAGGAAGTATAAATTTTTTATCAGGGTATTTCTTCTGCAATTGATGTAGTATGCCATCTTCTGTGCATATTATAAATTCACGGGCATTGCTTTCTTTTACAAATTTTATCATGCCAGAAGTAGAGAAAACTCCATCTGCAATATCTAAAACATCTTCTCTGCATTCCGGATGAGCCAAAATCACTGCTTCAGGATATCTTTCTTTTGTCAATTCGACTTCAAGTCTTGACAACTTATTGTGAGTATTGCAGTATCCTTGCCAAATTATCATATTTCTTCCTGTCATCTTTTCCACGTAACGTCCCAAATTTTTGTCTGGGACAAAAATAACTTCTTTCTCCTTCGGTATTGTATTTACTACTTTTACAGCATTGGCAGACGTACAGCATATGTCGCTTAACGCTTTTACTTCTGCTGTAGTGTTAACATAGCTTACCACATAAGCGTCTGGATGCTGTTCTTTTAGCTTTAAAAGTCCATCATAGTCAGCCATTTCAGCCATAGGACAGCCTGCACCTATATTTGGAAGAAGCACCATCTTATCAGGTGACAGTATACTGGCAGTTTCAGCCATAAAGTGAACACCGCAAAATACGACTACATTTGCATCTGTCTCTGCTGCTTTCCTGGATAATTCCAGTGAATCTCCAATAAAATCAGCAATATCTTGAATCTCAGGTCTTTGATAAAAGTGACTTAATATAACTGCATTTCGCTCTTTCTTAAGCTTGTCTATTTTATTTAAAATATCTTTATCCATTTGTATTTCCCCTTTTGTAAATTTAATAATATTTTAGCACTTGTATAGTTTATTGTCTATAATGCTGTATATACATCGAAGTATGATTTCTTTTATTTGATACTAATATTGTCTTATAAAAGAGCTTTTTATATGCTTTGTGAAAATTTTATTATCTTTTATCATTGCTGCCATGATTTTGTATGATAGAAAAATAGTAATATAATATTGTTGTGATAAAAATAAATGGAGGGATTTCAATGAATGTTATCGAATTAGCAGCAGAACTCATGGCTTTGTCTGCAAGAACAGCACCGAAAGCGTCTGGGCAGGACTTTATAGAGACAAAAGTCATAACCGGAGATGACTTGAAAAGGCTTAATGAAGATATGGTTAAATACGGAGTAGAATCTGGAAAGAAAAATTTTGATAGGGACGGCAAAAATGTCGAAAGATCCGCGGCTGTACTGCTTGTTTCTCTTAACAAACCAAAAAAAGCTGGTCTAAACTGCGGAGCTTGCGGATACAACAAGTGTGATGAGTTGCCAGATTTCAAAAAGGGAACAGAATTTGACGGTCCTATGTGCGCTTGGAGGCTTATTGATTTGGGCATTGCAATAGGATCTGCAGTAAAGACTGCCAGCATGCTAAATGTAGATAATCGAATAATGTACAGGATCGGCATAAGCGCAAAAAGATTAAATCTTATAGATGGTGAAATCGTAGTAGGCATACCATTGTCAGCTACAGGGAAAAACATATACTTTGATAGATAAAAAGGGCATGGCAATAACCATGTCCCTTTTTACATGTTTCTAAATCCTTCACCTAAAACTTCATGAGCTGTAGACAAAATCACAAAAGCTTTTGGGTCTATTTTTTTGACGACATTTCTTAATGTGGTTACTTCACTTCTATTTACAACCACCAGCAAAACGTTTTTTTCCTGTTTAGAATATCCTCCAACACCTTTTAGCTCTGTAACACCCCTATCCATGTCGTACAGGATGGAATGGCTTATTTCATCGTACTTATCAGAAATAATTATAGCGATTCTTTCGTAATCAGTTCCTTCTTGAATGACATCTATTACCTTTATCGCAATAAATTCTGTCGCCAGTGCATATAGAGCAAGCTCTGGACTAAACTCGATTCCCGCCAATGCAATTATTATAAAATCTATTATGAGCAAAATCCTGCCAACGGTCAAAAAAGGTATGTACTTGTGAAGCGTCATTGCCGCAAGGTCAGTACCGCCTGTCGTAGCCCCGTACTTAATAACAATTCCAAGACCTAAGCCCATTATAAGCCCACCATAAACAGCCGCCAACATCGGGTTATGCGTCATAGGCTTTAAAAACGATAGTGCATCAATTGAAACGCCAAGAAGCAGTGTAGAGTACAGAGTCTTAGCTCCAAAGACCGAACCCAAAACTTTGATTGATATTAAAAATAGCGGGATATTTATAAGAAGCGTGACAGCTCCAACAGGCCACTTGAAAATATAATTTAAAACGATGGCAAGTCCGCTTACACCACCAGGAGCAATTTGGTTAGGTATCAAGAACAAGTCAAGTGATAAAGTAAGCAACAGTGTCCCTATTGTGATCCAAATAAAATCCATTACGATCTTTTTTACCTTTTCGCTCATAAGAATGTGTCCTTTCTTATTCATTACTTTGGTTTTTTGGAAAGCAACACTTTAACTGCGAATTTAGGCAATGCCATCATTCGCTTATATCTCCACGGTTCTTTCAAAAGGCGATAAAACCACTCTAATCCCAACTTCCTGTAAATCCCTGGCGCGCGAGTAACTTTCCCTGCTATTACGTCAAAACTTCCACCAACGCCAATTGCCACTTTTGCTTTTAATTTATTTCTATTCTCATATATCCATTTCTCTTGCTTTGGTGCTCCTAATGCAACAAATAATAAATCTGTATTTTTCTCATTTATATCATTTATGATTTCAGCTTCATCGTATTTACTAAAATATCCATCGTGAAACCCAACTATGTCGATTCCGCTGTATTGCCTTTTTAAATTAAGATATGCACCTTTCACCACATCAGATTTAGCACCTAAAAGATATATTTTATACTTTTTTGCAGATGCAACTTTGATAAGCTCCATCATCAAGTCAAATCCCGCAACTCGCTCAGGCAGCTCTTCCTTGTAGATCTTTGATGCAAAAATAACACCACTGCCATCAGGAACATTTAAGTCTGTCTTATTTAAAATATCTTTATACTCAGGATCTTTCTGTGCCATCATCACAATCTCAGCATTTGGAGTGGCAACCATGTGAAGTTTATCTTCAGATAAAAATTTTTCTACAGTATCAACAGCTTGTTTCATATTGACTTTATCAATTGGCACATCAAAAATCACAAACCTTCCAGCCATCTTTACACCCCGTTACTATTGTTTTTTAAATACACGAAGTTGTTTTTAGACAATTCTCTTAATGCTTCAAGATGAATTTTTAAATTCTCTACAAACTCATCTTTATTGTTTAAGATATATTCAGCATATTTGACTATTTCATCTGAAGAAAACCTATCTACCTTAAAAATCTTTGAATCGACTGAATTCAAAAACCCATCAATTTTTGGATCGTAAGATATACCTATAAATGGGACTAATGCCACCAAAGCAAATATCAGTGAATGAAGTCTTACTCCAATAAGCAAACTGCATTTTTTTATTATTCCCAATATCTCTTTAGGCTCGTACTTACCTCTTACAATCTTATAAGGAGATTTTAAGTAGTTAGCCACCTTTTCACTCTCTAATTCATCTTTTTTATAGTAAAAAGGCAAAAAAACAACTTCTAAGTTATACTTTGTTGATATATCATCAATCGCTTTAGCAAGCTCTACTCGCGATAATTCATTGTTTCCCCATTCTCTGGTACATACAACTATGTACCTATTCTTATCAATTCCCTCGTCTTCCAATATTTTCTCTATTCTTTCATCGCTGCAGACATTTAAGTTAACGACAGGATCAGCAGCGAGAATAGCATTTTTCTCTATATTAAGTTCTTTTAAAATAGAGAGCGAATCCTTGTCTCTTACTGTAATCATGTCTACCCTTTTTAATAAAAAATTAGCCAAAATTTTATTGTATCTGTGTTGTATAGGCCCTATTCCTTGTCCTACAATATACACTTTTTTCCTCAGCAAAATACCTAAAAAGATTATTGATAGATAGTACCATAAGCTTTTGCTGCTTGTGATATCTTGTATTAAGCTTCCACCACCGCTTATAATGACATCAGAATCCTTTATCCCATTAAAAACATCTTTAAATGAATTTCGATTTATAGATTTTACACCGTACTTAGATGAAGTAACATAAGGTGCATTTGAAAGCACCGTGATGTCATCTGCACCCCTTTCTTTAAGTCCGGCGACGATGCATTCTAAGACAGCATCATCGCCAGTGTTTTCAAAGCCATAATACCCCGATATCAAAATTTTCATTATTTTTACCTCCATGGCTTAATAAAAGTAAGTAAAATTAATTGCGAACATTCTTCATCTTTATATATCTCATAAAAATATCAACAACTTTTAATGCAACTAATCCTATTACAAGCCCAAACACCCAGCTTATCACAGTACGCTCCAACGCAATTTTAAGCACACTTTCAACGTGACTCATAGTATTAGGCATAGACAGTATTCCGATAGACGCCAGTATTCCAAGTATAAAATTCATTGATTTTGATTTCTTTTTAGCAGCATATATGCTTAATATTAAAGCAGGATACCCCACTAAAAATTCCTTCGTCCTTGGCCTTGCTACAAGGTAATGTTCAAGCAAGCTTCTAAACTTAAGTTCTATCGATGTTGGCTTTATGACTGGTGAATTGCCTGTTCTCGAAATATACACAATTCCTACAAAACCAGCTATCAAAACAGCCAATACATGCCATATCTTAATTTCTGTATTTAGTATCTTGATGGAAGCATCAGCCAATTTCTTAAATGTATTTATATTCCACACTTTATAGCAATAATACGCTATATATACGATTACCGGTACCGTAAATGACAGTTTTACGCCTCTAAAGTAATCCAACTTCAACATGTATTTGCTGTCTGCCATAATCGCTGCAATTATCAGCCCACCAGCTAAAGATATTAAAACTGTCTTAAAGAAAATGTAAAGTGATTCTCTCACATAATGACCATCTTCTCCACTCTCGATAATTTTTTTGCTGCTATCGATAAAATACCCTATAGCCAATGATGGATATATTATAGATGACAATAAAGCTACTGATTTAACGCCAAGGTCATTGTACTTTGTTAAAATCAAAAGTACCGATATGACAATGCCTAAAATCGTAAGTATTAAAGAATACCTGTCTTTAAGCCCAAAAAGCATCAAAAGAAGAATTCCGCCTGCAACAACGCCTAAAGAAATCAACAATTCCATTACCTTTGATTGATGAACCGGACTTAAAGGCTTTACTACGCCTAAATTAAGTCCCGCATAACTTGCAAGGTCATTTATCTCTTTCAACATTGATATGTTCTGCTTCAAATTGTAATTTTGAGACTTAGTCGTATCTACTTTTGCCCTAATGTATATGATTCGCACATCTCTCTCTATGATAGATCTGTACCATCTGTCAACTATTCCACTTGTATCGTACTTAGCTGTCTCAGCTTCAGAAAGACCGTAAACTTTAGCTCCATTATAACCATCAAATTTCGTGAATTTTTCTGTTCCATCTTGCAAGTTTTTGCCCATAGGTGTATCAATAATTCCGATGGCGATTCCGTTCTTTTTAAATAAAGATGCCGCATACGATATTTTATCAGGGTTTCCCAATACATCATTTCCGCCAAACACTACTGTCTTCACGTCATAATGTTTTAAAAGCTCTACGTAGTTTTGTATGTCTTTGTCTTTTATACCATTGTAGTTTTCAATCCTTGGTATTATATCAAGACCCAATGATTTTACCATGTCTAAATCATTTTTGTCAAAACCTAAGCCTTGGTCAGCAAATGTGTTCATGTCTTCGTTTAAAATAAATGCATAGTCATCTCCATTTTTTAAAATGGTCAGCTTGTCAGAAGGCATCCTTTTAGTCAAAGATGACTTCAAGAAATCATAAGTTGAAACATCGTCTGTAGTTACAACGATATAATCCTTCTCGATCTTTTTTTGGCTGTCATTTAAACTTTTAAGGTATGATGTCAATGCAGAATTGCCAGTAGTATTCTTGAGGTTATAAATATTTTCCACATCCGACATCTTGTAAAGCGCTATTTTGCCGATTTCCTGAAGCCTGTTTAGCGTTACTTCAGGCACTGCCACTCCTTTTAAGCCGTTCTCTTTAAATGTTGTCAGCACGTCCTGTATGCTCATTCCCGTATTCTCAGCCAAATTTTCAAAGTTATAAAGATCAGCCACGGTTTCCACCGTGTTGTACTTATTTTCAACGCCAATTCTGGATACATCTACAATTGCAGATACTGCTAATGATAGTACTACAAAAAATACGAGTATTTTTTTTAGACTCAAAGAATATCTCTCCTTCATTATTTTAGTATTATATCACTTGAATTATATCACTTTAATATAACCTTGAGCAATACCATATTTTAGAAAAAAAATAAAGCGCTTTAAAGCGCATTTTAATTTTTTGTGTATTTTCCCATTACCACGATTATAGTATCAGCTTTCGCTTTTATTCCTCTGCCATCTGACCGTGGGAAAAGCAACAGATGATTTGCTGGTATCAATGCATTGTTTTTTAAATCTTTCCCACCTGTCAAATCCGATACGCCATCAGTGCTTGTGACAATCGTTGATGTATTGTCAGTTCTGACTATAGCCTCAGATCCTTGATAAAGTGTAATGCTTTCACCCGGCTTTAACTCGACTATATCGTAATTGCTGCTGCTTACTGCACCTACTTTGCTATCTATGTAATTCTTTAAATCATCGTACTTGCTATCTACATAGCTTTTTGTAACTATCGGATCCTGTTGACTGCCGGGATCTTGAGTCGAATCAGCGTACACAATTCCAATTACAGCTAACATCACAACAAATACCAATATCAATCCATAAATCTTCTTCACAAGCTAAGCCCCCTCTTTAGTTCTATTTTATACAAAAAATTTGCCTATTTCAACAAAAATCTCTTTAAATCTTGAAAAACGCCATAAAAATAAAAGGACATTTTTCTAAGCTGTCCCTAAAAATCTATCAACCCAAGGCTTATCTGCAATGCCTCATTTACTTTTTCCATCATCTCTTGGTCAAAATGACCTATCTTTTCCCTTAGACGCTTTTTGTCTATAGTCCTTATTTGTTCTAATAGAATAACTGAATCCTTATTAAGACCATATTCTGTCCCATTTATCTCAACATGTGTCGGCAATTTAGCTTTGTTTATCTGAGATGTTATTGCTGACACAATAACCGTAGGGCTGTACTTATTGCCGATATCGTTCTGTATCACGAGTACGGGCCTAACACCACCCTGTTCTGAGCCTATGACAGGGCTTAAATCAGCATATAAAATATCTCCGCGCTTTACAATCATATCAATCACACTTTTTCAATTTCTTTTCGTATCCGTTAAAGCATTCGTTGTCAGCGGTTAGGCCCAATTCCGCAAGTTCTGCATTTATAGCCGCCATCTCAAGGTACCCTTTTTTCATGCTCTCCCTTATTTTCATCTTCTTTCTCTCTTTAATGTACAATTTCATGGCTTCTCTTATAAATTCACTGCGGTTTCTATTTTCCATAGCTGCAAGTACATCAACTTCTTCCAGTAAGCTTTCCGGCAAACTGACGAGTATTCTTTTTGTCTCGCCCACAATTATGACCTCCTAACACACTTATATAATTTATTATATACTGCTATATATATTAATGTCAATCTTTATTATTTTTATACATAATATTTAACATTTTAAATAATTTTCTACTTTTGTTATCTCTCCATTAAATATATATATTCTTGGTACCCGTCTGGATATTCCACAATATACTTCATAAGAAATAGTTTTTAATTTCTTTGCAATTTCATCAGCACTTATGAATTTGCCATCTGCTTCTCCCATAATAGTGGCTGTATCACCTTCTTTAACATCTTCAATCGGCGTCACATCAATCATGCATTGATCCATGCATATTTTGCCAACTATAGGAGCGTATTTGCCATTTATTATGACATTGTGATTATTTGATAAAAGCCTGTTTAATCCATCTGCATATCCTATAGGCAAAGTGGCTATGCGACTTTTCCTGTTTGTCCTATATGTCCTGTTGTAGCTTATATATTCTCCTTTCTCTACATCTTTAACATAAACGACTTTCGACCTTAAAGATATGGTTGGCCTTAAATCGATTTTCTTATTGACTTCATCTGAAGGAAAACTGCCGTAAAGTATAATCCCCGGTCTTACCATGTCAAGGTGTGTCTCAGGCATGTCTAATATTGCAGCACTGTTTGCTATATGCCTAATAGGAATGTATATACCAGACTTTTTAAGCCTTTCTATAAGGCTTAAAAAAATCTTAAGCTGCCTTACCGTGTACTCCTTGTCTTTTTCGTCTGAGGACGAAAAATGGCTAAATATGCCTTCAATGTTGATTCCAGAAAGAGATGACATGGATAAAATTTCTTCATAAGCTTTATTCATGTCATTGTAGCCAATGCGTCCCATTCCCGTGTCTATCTTAACATGAATCTTAGCATCCTTGCCAAGTTTTTGGGCTACCTTTGCTACTTCTTTTACATAACTTAGCTCAAATGCTGTCTGCGTAATATCGTACTTTATGAACACATCAGCAAATTTTGCAGGAGTATATCCTAAAACGAGTATTGGCTTTGATATGCCTTGCTCTCTTAATTCCAAAGCCTCATCAATTGTCGCAACAGCCAGATAATCCACGCCGCAATTTATCAATTCCTTTGACACTTCATACGAACCGTGCCCATACGCATTTGCCTTGACTACAGCCATTATACCGGCATTTTTATCAGTGATCTTTCTTATCTCCTTGTAATTGTGAATTATATTATCCAAATTAACTTCCGCCCATGTTGGTCTATACAAATTAAACATAATTACCTCCAAATCATATTAAAGAATTTAAAATCATCAATGCTTCATCAGAACTGATTTTTTCATTAATCATCAAATCAACAATAAGACCACTTCTATCTAAAATATATCTATTCCCTTTTTTATAATAAGTAATATTTCCAATGCGCTCTTTATCAAAGCCTTTTCCATCAAAATCATTAACACTTTCAACAATTTTTATTATATCATTACCGTTTAAATATGTTAAATTAATTGAATTATTATTTGACATATCTATGGTTATATTTTCAAGGGCATAACCTTTAGGCATGTATTGGGGAAATACTGGATTTATTCCTGAGTATCTATAAACATCTTTTATGTCTACAGTCATATTAATATCAGTATTCAAGTATCTGCTAAATGTAGAAATATCTTTCTCAGCGAAAAGACCATCATCTAAATCTGGATTATACACGAAATTTCTATACTTTATCTCAGCAAAAACCTTCCCATTTATGTCGTAAATCTTCATAGATACCGGTTTGTAATCTTTTTTTGAAAATTCAACTGATTCATTGTACATAAAAGTATTTCCATTTAAGATCGGAACATCGATTCGGTAAAATTCACCATCACCGCTTTCTTTTATCTCTCCGGCTTTTTTAAAATTGTCTATAAATGATGTAAAAAGGGAGTATGCAGGTATATTTTCGCTATCATCCTCTATAAATGTCTGATTTATTTTCGAAAAATACACGTAACTCCTATTACCATCGTACACGATAACTTTATCAGGTTTATTAGACTCATCGTATATTTCCATGCGGTACTTTCCATCTTTATAAAACTGCTTCATAGTGTATCTCTTTGTATTTTTATTATTATTAAGCTGAATCTCCACATCTGAAGCATATGTTTTTAAATTTTGAATCGCTTTTTTTACATTTGAAGGCACATCTAAGCGAGACTTTTTTATGCATCCTGGCAAAAAAATAGTCAATATAAGCAATAACGCAAGCAAAAGTCTCCTCAATCACATCACCTCTTCACATTTTCATTACATAGGGAATATATTCAAGTATGTTTGTCGCAGTAAGTCCGTATTCTCCATACCTTTCTGATGCCATATCGCCTGCTTTTCCATGATAGTAAACTCCGTAAATGGCCGCTTTTACCTCCTTTAATCCCTGAACCAAAAATGACGATATCATGCCTGTCAAAACATCTCCTGAGCCTGCCGTAGCCATACCCGGATTCCCTGTACAATTAATATATATGCCTTCAGTATCGTTTCCTATTACTGTTCTTGAACCCTTGAGAACAAGTGTAGCTTTATACTTTGAAATGAACTTTTCAACAGTTTCGTATATATTATCATTTATTTCATTAGCAGAACCTCCTGATAATCGCGACATTTCACCAATATGTGGTGTTAAAATGACATCTTTCCCGATTATCATATCCACTGAATCAGATATAGCATTCAATGCATCAGCATCAAGAACTAACGGTTTTTCAAGCCTTAATATGACTTCCTTGACAAACTCTCTTACATCGCAGCTATTTGTAAGCCCAGGACCTATTGCTACAGCATCAACAGTATTCGCCAACTTTAATACTTCATCAACTGAACCTAAATAAAATGCCCCATCTTTGTCATCCAACCCATACGTTATGATTTCCCTCAAACTGCTTTGCATAATTCCTTGTATAGCCTTTGGAACAGCTAATTTTACTATGCCACATCCTGTCTTTATTGCACTCATAGCACACAAAGCTGCTGCACCAGTCATATTTTTTGAACCAGCTACAACCAAGAGTTTGCCATAATCTCCTTTATGGGTATTTCTGGCTCTTTTCGGCAGTACAACATCGTCCTGTGAAATCATATTGTACCTGCACTGAATATTGTCAACTAAATTGCGTGGTATGCCTATGTCTGCCACAATGACTTTTCCAGCGTAATCAACACCTGGATATACAGCAATTCCCTTTTTCATAAACTGCATGGTTACAGTAACATTTGCTTTTACTGCACACCCTTCTACCTTCCCATTATCACCATTTATTCCCGATGGTATATCGACAGATATGACGTATTTGCCAGATCCATTCACAATGTCAATAGCATCCTTGCTTATGCCTGACACTTCTCTGTCAAGGCCTGTTCCATACAGCGCATCTATGACCAAATCAGATTCTTTGATGTTTTTTTCAAAAAATTTTAGTTGCTCTTTCTGAAGGATTTCCGCCACGTAAATCCCCATATTGATTATTATGTCGAGGTTCTTCTTTGCATCACCAGAAATCAATCCTATATTTGATACTACAAAAACCTTCACATCAAAGCCTTTGTTGAAAAGATATCTTGCAGCAACAAAGCCATCTCCACCATTATTTCCTTTCCCACACAAAATCACGATATTTTTTCTCTTGCAACTAAACAGGTATTCTGCAGCATGTTCCGCCACAGCACGACCAGCATTTTCCATAAGGCATACCGATGGCAATCCAACGGTGTTTATGGCTATAGATTCTATTTCTCTCATTTCTCCATTTGATACGATCTTCATAAACATCATCTCCGTTATCGTTCTATTAATGTTATTATAAACTTAAAATTGCAATAAAAAAAGAAGGCTTTAAGCCCTCATATTGCAATTTTGCACTCATTTGCGTATTCATCGTAATCATATATATGTATTGGTAGTAAAGATCATCTATTACGTCTGATAAATGCAGTGGTGACAAGTCATCGATACAAAATCTTTTTGCCATATCTTCCACTTTGTCTTTGTATGGACTTACATGAACTACTACATCACCAAGCTCTTCTTTCACTATACCCTTCTCGGTTATCTGCTCCACAATTTCGATTCCGTACGACGGCAGATCAACATTTTCGCCGCCATTAAATACTTTTACCTCTGATTTTACTACAGCGTATTTCCTCACTATCGTCTTGTCACCATAGTTTATTGTCGATACGTACTCGCTTACTCTTTTGTAATACATAATTTTACCCCCTTAATTCGTTCTAAGCTTTGAATTTTTATCAAAAATTTACTATTAAAGTAAAAATTCTATTATAATATTCTATTTATCCCTCAAAAATCCTTCTTTTTTTTAGAATATTTTTTATCGACAGAAAATGATATAATATTCCATGTGTAAACATTTAACACCATTCAAATAGCCGATTACACGATTTTGTAATCATAAAACTGAGTTTGTTTTTATTGAATAAGAGCGAATTATGTCGAAAAATTTTTTTACGAAAAATAAAAAATAAAGGGATTTTGAAATCCCATCAGCAAGTTCTTAAATGATCGATAAATTGTCTGGCGGTTCTTGGTGACATGCCATTATGCCAAGAGCTCCATCTCATCGATTCTCTTATCAATGTATCTCTGTCTAAATCAATATGGTACTTTTGTGCTAAAGATTCGACTATTTTTAAATATTCTTCTTTGCCAGGCGATGTAAAAGTAACAGTTATTCCAAACCTATCTGCCAATGAAAGTTTTTCTTGTTTTGTATCTAATGAGTGAATTTCACTTTGTGCATTGTCAGTTAAATACTCTTTTATCATGTGCCTTCTATTTGAAGTGGCATATATTAAAACATTGGTAGGAAGTTTCTCTATACCACCTTCAAGTGTTGATTTTAGAATTTTATATTCAGTCTCATTTTCTTCAAACGATAAATCGTCCAAAAACAAGATAAACTTAAGTCCTCTTTTGCTTATGAAACTTATAATTTTATTCAGATCCAAAAGATCTTGGCGACTTACCTCAATAAGCCTAAGACCTCTTTTATAGTACATATTCAATACAGCCTTTACAGTTGAAGATTTGCCAGTTCCTCTATCTCCATAAAGCAAAATGTTTGAGGCCGGTAAACCTCTCAAAAACCTTTCTGTGTTATCTATGACAATTCTGTGCTCATCTTCATATCCTACCAGATCTTCAAATTCAATAGGATCAGGATTTTCTACACCGACAATTTCCCCATCAAGCCATCTAAATGCCCTGTAGGCTCCGTATATGCCACAACCATTTTCTCTATAGTATTTTGCCACATCATCAGCATTATTCAAGTCTATCAAATATTGTCTATCTCTTTCATATGATGCTAAAAGACGTTCCCATGAAATTGCATTAAATATCAAACACTCTCTAAGACAATCCGCAAAATCCACTTCCGAAAGGTTTTTTAAGTATTCAAGCTCCATTTTTGCAGCCATCTTCAATGTTTCATCAATGTAATCTTGTCCAAATTTTTCAGATAACATGCTAAATATATTTTCATCGATTTTTACCAATTCATCTATCTTCGATTTCCAGATCTCAGAATACACATTATTCGCTACAGCGTAATTTGACAAATCTGAAAATAAATCTCTGTACAGCTCGTAGACTTTGCCTTCATCCACTTTTTCACTGACAAGTAAATTCAAAATTTTTATGGCTTTGTCTACTGTGGCATCTTTCATTATATTTTTGTATATAATGATATTTTTTAAGTCATCTGTTAACTTAGATATATACTCTTTGGTCACAACAATTATCCCCCTTATCTTTACACTATTTTAACGTACACTTTTCTATGCCTTGGACCGTCAAATTCACAGAAGTATATGCCTTGCCATGTGCCTAACTGCATATCCCCATTTTCTATCATCACACTGATGCTTGTCCCTACCAAGACAGATTTTATGTGGGCATCCGAATTTCCTTCTAAATGCCTGAATCTTATTTTCGGAATGATCTCATTAAGACCTTTTAATACATCTTCCTTTACATCGGGATCAGCATTTTCATTTATCGATATACCGGCCGTAGTGTGTGGCACATGAATGAAGCAAATGCCATCTTTAATGCCGCTTGCTCCTACAATTTTTCTCACTTCATCAGTTATATCAATAATAGTCTCTCTTGATGGCGTATCAATCTTAATAACTTCCATAAAACCACCTACCTTCTTCAATGTTTTATAAAATTATAGCAAATTTACTGGCAAAAATAAAATTCACCCTATAAACTTACAAAAATCACCAAGAGAATATATTACGAGTTTATGCAGCGCTCGCGTACATGCAATGTACAAAAGATTTCTGTCGTATTCGGTCCTGTAATTTTCACTTGATGCGTTAAAGACAAACGCCACATCGAATTCTAAGCCTTTAGCCCCATAAGGCGTAATTATGTTTATACCTTCTATCACTTCATCATCTTTTGA
Organism: Thermoanaerobacterium aotearoense; assembly: GCF_009905255.1. Taxonomy (NCBI): domain Bacteria; kingdom Bacillati; phylum Bacillota; class Clostridia; order Thermoanaerobacterales; family Thermoanaerobacteraceae; genus Thermoanaerobacterium; species Thermoanaerobacterium aotearoense. Next base: position 2,157,261 of record NZ_CP047602.1, read on the forward strand.
GTTTAAAAGTTTCACATTGACAAAATTCTTCATGGTGTCGTAGACTCTATCTGCTTCATCTTTTGTCTTTGCAATGACGCCAATTGTCTTATACCCATCCGCAAAAAGTTCCGAAGCATTATTTGCTATGCTTCTGCATATTTCTTCAAAACTATATTTGCGGACCAATTGTGGTTTATCGCCATGTCTTTCAAATGGCGTTATTTTCGGAGGATGTTTAAGCAATCCAATAGAAAATTCATTTATCTCATAAGTCGATCTGTAACTTTTTCCCATGAAGAACTTCTTTATCCTTTTCCCAGCAAAAACTTTCTCCATAAGATCGTAAAAAGCCGTATTTATCCCCTTATCAAGTGTTTGGTTCACATCTCCCAATATGGTAAATTTGGCATCACGAAAACTCAATTTAAATATCTCATAAAAAATCTGTGAATAGTCTTGTGCTTCATCAATCACAACGTGTTTTATTTGTTTGTAAGCCGTAACTCCTTCCACCTTGTACTTCAAATATAATATAGGCCCAATGTCTTCGTAATACACTTTTCCATCATCTATGTTTTTACAAGTCAATTCGGCTATCTTAAAAAAATCTTCAGATAAATCTAAGTTTAGCCCGGATGAAAGCCTTTTAAACAAATCTTTATCAGCAAATAGCAATCTATAAATATCTAAGAAATTGATATCTGTAAAACTATTTACTTGCTTTTTAATCCTCCTCATTTCTTTTATTGACAAAAAACGGCTGTATGCCTTTACTTCAAATTCATGTCCTTTGCGATCTTCAACAAATCTTTCAATTTTAGAAAGCCTTTCTTTTCTAAAAGGATGAATTTTATCAAATATCTTCATTTCTAATCTTTTAAGCCTTTTTTTAATTGGCCGGTTCATCTTGTCATTTAAAAATTCATTCTTTAACTCATACCTATTGTATAAGACTTTACCATCGTAATACACATCTTTAAACTCTATCATATTCCTTTCATAGTATGATAAAAGTCTGTCTAAAACCATAATAAATTCTGAAGAATTTTTAAGTCTTGCAGAATCCAACATGACTTTGTCTTCACACGATGAAAGCCTTTCTACATAATCGGACCTTTCCTCAACGAGTACCACATCGCCTATGGCATTTTTCACAAAATCCTCAAAGATAATTTCATTTACATTTTCTTCGCCCAACTCTGGCAGCACATTTTTTATATATTGACTAAAAATTTTATTAGGTGAAATTATGAGTATATCATCTTTCTTTAAATTTTTATCTTTTTCAAAATAAAGCAAATAGGCTATCCTATGCAATGCTATTGAAGTTTTTCCACTTCCCGCAACACCTTGAACCACTAAAACATCTCCATCTACATCTCTTATTATCTTATCTTGTTCTTTTTGAATAGTTTCGACAATTGTCCTCATCTTCGCTGTAGAATTACGCCCTAAGGCTTCTCTTAAAATTTCGTCGTCTATTACTACATTGCAGTCAAAGTAATATTTTAGCTTTTGATTCTCAATCTTGTACTGACGCTTTAACACTACATCTCCTTCTATAATCCCGTCTGGAGCTTCGTAAAAGGCTCTGCCTTTTTCAAACCTGTAAAACACACTTGATATGGGCGCTCTCCAATCGTATACGATAATATCAAATGTGTCTGGATCTCTTAAAGTCCTAAGCCCTATGTATATTTTTTCTAATAAATCTGAACCGCTTTCTACAAAATCAAATCTGCCGAAATAAGGAGAGCTAACCATTTTATTCAATGATTTAAGATTTTTTAAAATTTCATTATAGTACACAATATGTTTTTTAAGCTCATTGATATATGGGTTCACTTCTACTAATCTATCAAAATTGTTAGGTGTGGTCGGTGCATAATTTAAAACTTCTTCTTTAAGCTTTCTTATATCTGACTTTTCCACCATAATCATTTGTTTCAATCTGTATATTTCATCTTCAATAAAATCGATAGTCCTGTTAAGGTACTTCAACTCCAATTGATAATCATTAGTTCGCTCCATTTTACCACTCCCTTTTAAGACTTCGATCGTTTATGTTGATATATTTTCTGTGGATATTGTGGATAAGTTTGTTAATAACTGAAATTCAATTACTATCAATGTGCATTACATGTTAGCATATAAAATATCTTTTCTAAAAATGATTGATGCTTAAAATCTTATGCAAAAAGTATAAAGACAGTATATTTGTAAATACAGCCAAAGGTACTAAAACTTTGAAGCTTATGTGCTTTGTCTTATGGTGGAATATGTACATACCGCAAAAAACGCCTATACCTCCCAGCAAAAATGATAAAAGAAAAAGAGTTCTTTCTTTAATCCTCCACTTTTCATGAGTAGCTTTGTACTTGTCTATGCCCATAATGGCAAACGTAATAATATTCCACACAAAGATAATTAACCAAAATACTTTCACAATATTCATCCGCCTTTTTTTAAGTTTAATTTTATTTTAAAACAAAACTATAAAAAAATAAAACAACAAAAATTTATTACTATCAAAATACTGTGATTTAAATCACAGTATTTCAATGTGATTTATTGTATACTGAAAATAGAAAAAAGGAGGATGTATATTATGGAAAATAGAGTCGATAAATTAGCAGACGTACTTAGAAGGCTTAACAATAGCGAAGATCCTGAGACGGTAAAAAGCGAGGCAAAAGAATTGATAGAAGACCTTACTGCTGAAGAACTATCTTTAGCAGAGCAAAAGCTAGTTGATGAAGGAATGCAGGCAGAAGAATTGAGAGGACTTTGTTCCGTTCACATGGAAATGCTGGAAGGACAGTTAAACGGCTTGAAAGAATCTTTGCCTCACGATCACGTATTGCAAACACTTATATTAGAACACGATGAAATACTAAAGCTTCTTGACAAATTAGAGCTTTTAAACATAAAGATTCAGAAGATGTCGTCCCCACAAGAAGACAGAGCCTTGTTATCAGATTTAAATGAAACTGCAGAAGGCATTTTAAGCGCTGAAAAGCACCACAAAAGAGAAGAAGATGTATTGTTCCCTGAGCTTGAAAAGTTGGGTATAACAGGTCCAACAAGGATAATGCGGCTTGAACACGATGAAATAAGATTAAGGAAAAGAAGTTTGGTAGAGCTTGCAAATAACGTTGACTACATCGATTTTGCAGATTTTAAATACAGAGTGAAAGAACTATCAAGCTACATCGTATTTAATATGAGAGATCACATCTTTAAAGAAAATTACATCTTATATCCCACAGCCTATGAGGCAATCGTCGATGATAATTTATGGGCTGACATGAAAAATAGGTGCGATGAAATAGGATACTGCCCATTTACACCGTTAAAGTAATTTACAAGGTGGCGCTTTAGTGCCACCTTGTTTTTTATTGCTTTTCTGCATATAACCTATCATCTTTCAATATGTGCTTTTCAATCCAATCCACCAAAAAGTTTAAAATGTCTTTTATGTATTCGTCTTGATTTTGATCTATCTTATCTAAGTCTATGTTGTTGATCTTCTCTTTAAAATCATCGTGCAACACTTTATGAGAAAGCAACTTTTTAAAGCCTATGCTTTTCATGTAGTTTTCTTCATAGTCAAAATGGTAAATCGTATAATCTTTCAGATCTTTTATTATGTCTACAATATGATCGTATTTATCAATGGCAAATTCATTCTTCAATAAATCGTACGCTTCGTTTGCAATATCAAAAAGCCTCTTATGCTGCTTATCAATCTCGCCAATGCCAAGCCTGAAATCTTCTTTCCAAGTTATCATTTAATCTCCTCCCCATAATTTTTTTATAATTTTAACATATATATAATTTACGAACAATATCATAAAAAATTTTTCACTGGTCTTAAAATCAAAAAAATTGTATAATAGATACGGTGTAAATATTATTTGGGGTGATCATATGAAATACAAAATGGTTGTAGCAGACGCAGATGGAACTTTGTTAGATGACAAAAAAAAGATCTCTGAAGCCACGAAAAATAGTGTAAAAAAGTTTCGCAATATTGGAGGTATTTTTACATTAGCAACAGGTAGGGGCATCATATCAGCAACTCCATACATAAAAGAACTTGATATCGATGTGCCTGTCATACTTTTTAACGGATGTGTAATATACGATCACATAAATAAAAGAATACTGCATGAAAATTATCTTTCTGATGATTTGTACAAGCTTATAGCAAAAAAATGGCAAGAGGGAAAATACGACGTAGACATTCTTGTATACAGTATAGACGGCATATTTGTCAATAAGATATCCGATTTCATCAAATCATACATGGAAATAGAACACGTAAAATGCGATTTAATCGAAGATCTCAGCAAACTTGATAAAATTATAAAGGTGCTTTTCAGAGGAAATAGAAACACATCTTTAGAGCTTGTAGACGAAATAAGGCAGTTATCCAATGAACCATTTACATGCGTACAGTCAGACGAATATTTTATAGAAATTCTCCCTTACGGCATTACAAAAGGATCTGCACTCATAAAATTATGTGATATTCTCAATGTAGACATTAATCAGGTTGTAGCAATAGGCGATCAAGACAATGACAAAGAAATGATAATCAAAGCAGGATTTGGTGTCGCTATGGGAAATGCTGATGATGTCATAAAAAGTAGTGCTAATTATGTGACAAAATCTAATTTAGAAGATGGTGTCAGCGATATAATAGAAAAAATTATACAGGATGAACTTTAAAAAAGCCGGTAAAACCGGCTTTTTTTTAATGGCTATTCTGGAAGTCGTATACCATTTTTGAGATTTCTCTTATTACAGTATAGGCATCTGAATTATCAGATCCGTCAACATTATTGCCCATCACCGTCAATATATACGGTTTTGACGGATAAAATACTATCGCAGTATCATTTACCACATTGGAAAGATTGCCAATCTTATGAGCAACAGTTATATTGCTTGGCAAAGGATATGATATCCTATCGTTATAAATAGTATTTTCAAGATAACTTAGAAGCTCCCCTGACGTACTGCTGTATGCATTTGCATAATTTAATATATCCTCCATGTAGATGCTTAAATCCCTTGGAGATGTAACATTATCTGAATATGGCACAACATAAGCACCTAAACTTTTTATGAAATTCAAATAATTGTCATATCCTACAACTCTCATCAACATATTTGATGCTATATTGTCGCTTTCTTCTATAGATTTTTTTGAAAGCTCCCTAATTGTATAATAAGTTCCAACAGGATCGTACTGTATAGAACCTGAACCACCTTCATAATCCTGTGATGTATACTGGACTTCCATATTCGGATCTATTTTCCCTTCGGTTATAAGTGTATACACATAAAAATTTAGAGGTACTTTATATGTGCTGGCAGCAATAAAGGATCCATAACCATTTATATCAAAAGTCTCGCCAGAATTTAAGTCTATGAAGTATACTCCGTAATTTCCTGTATGCTGACTAAGCAGCGTCTCAATATTGTCTTTAAGCTGCTGATAATTAGAGGCATTGTCAAGCTGTTGCGGTACTGTCACTGGCGGATGTGGTATAAGCAACTTCTCGCCAACGTATAAAGACGCATTGTCACTCAGTCCGTTTTCATCCAGAATATCTTGAACAGATGTCCCGTATTTTTTCGCTATGAAATAGATATTGTCATTTGGTTGTACATCATAGACGACTGGATTTTCCCACAAACCATTTTGAATAGCATTGTAAGTATTAGGTCCTACAATTCCGTCTACAACCAAATTTTCTGCTTTTTGAAAATCTAATACTCCATTTAATGTGTTGTTGCCAAAAATACCATCGATAGTACCTGTATTAAAGCCAATACTATTTAATATGCTTTGTAGCTCTGATACATCAGTGCCGTAGGTCCCAGTGTACAACAATCTTGAACCGAACTGAAACTGCGGAAGTCCGTTATCACCGTATGATATGACAGGCATGAAAACTACAGCTAACATTAATAGATATAAAAACAACATTTTAATCTTACGCAAACCGCATTCCCCCTTTCCGGTATATTATATAATATATATTTTTATATGTCATTAGTATATGCGAACCTTGATTTCCATAATATATCATTAATAAAAGACTTTATCGCTTGAAAATCAAAAGCCTCAGAAACATATTCCAAACATGTATCTGAGGCTTCTTCTAATCTATCTACAAAAACTTACGTAAAGAATTCATCAAACCTTTTTGCAAGATCCATCAATGCTTTATCATGTACTCTATATACAGTCCACTCGTCCATAGGTACAGCACCTATTTGCCTATAAAATTTAATAGAAGGCTCATTCCAGTCGAGACAGCTCCATTCAAGCCTGCCGCAATTTCTTTCCAAGGCTAATTTAGCCAAAAACGCCAACATTATTTTGCCAAATCCTTTACCTCTCATCTCAGGCTTTATGTACAAATCCTCAAGATAAATGCCAGGTCGCCCTAAAAATGTAGAAAAATTGTGAAAAAACAATGCAAATCCTACAGGTTCTCCATCGTACTCCCCTATGACGACTTCTGCCACTTTACGTTCAAATAGAAATTCTTTTAATAGTTCCTCTGTCGCCACAACTTCTGACAAAAGTTTTTCATATTCCGCCAGATCCTTTATAAAGTTTAATATAAGCGGTACATCACTTTCTACTGCAAATCTTACTTTGAATCTGTTATCTTTTTCACCTGCCAAATCTTTCATTATTTTGTGCACCTCCTAATCACACTTTGTCGTTTAATAAAACCATGTGTATATGGTCTTCCCATTTACCATTAATTTTCAGATATTTATATGCTATTCCTTCATTGTAAAATCCTAATTTTTCGACTACTTTTAATGATGGCTTATTTTTGGGCATGATATTCGCTTCAATTCTGTGCAACTTAAAATCATTAAAAATTATATCAATTCCTCTTTTAACCGCTTCAGTAGTATACCCATTTTTGATTTCATCTTTGTCTAATTTATACCCCAAATGACATGATAAGAATGCGCCTTTTACGATTTTTGTGAATAATATTTTCGATTACGTAAAGCCTTTTTGCATCAGGAACAAATACCAAATATATTGCCGAAAAGTCTTCTTTCTTTTTTAAAATAATATTTATATTTAGATTTAAATCTGGCATGTATTCATTTGGAATAGTTAGAGAATTTAGGACATGATTTATTGCTGATTCTATTGACGTATTATTACCATCGTTCCATTTTAAAGATAGCTCAATATCATCACTGCTTTTAAAATCAAATATGTGATATCTCTCACCATCTACATGAAAACTTGGACCACTGTCTTTTGAATAAACTTCCTTATATGTGCTAGTCAACTTTATTGACCAATTCATATAAATAATTTCAGTATAAGGTTTTTTTTTCAATGTTTTAAATACAGATGCCACTACTAATACAGTACTAAATGATATATCAATAGCAAAACGCTAATTAAAAATACTGATACTTTTCTCACCACTCATTACTCCTAACTATCTAATTTGAAATTACCAATTTATCTGTCCCATAATAGCTGTACTAAGTCAAGTATTTCTCTGCCTTCACTTATAAATTCAAAATTGCTCATATACAATCCTCCTGAAATTCAGAATTTCTTAATACTTTATAGCAATTAATTTAAACCGTCAAATGAAAAAATAGTACCGTCTTCATTTTTCATCTGATTTATATATTTTTTAATCAATATAACTTTTTCTACTCTACCCATTTTTAGATACGCCTCACATTCATATTCCAAATCTAAAACAGGAATTCTCATATCTTGTAGAGTTATATATCTTTTATATTTTTCTAAATTCACCGGTTCTTCCCATGTACCATTTATATTTTTTTGTATGTCCCCCATGATTTCAACCTTTATACCATCGATTTCAAGGCGGCCAAAGTGCGATGATATTTTGCCATTAGATGAAAAACATACTTTTGCTATAACAAATTCTTTGAAGCATTCCTCTATCTTATATGCACCTTCTTTGTCAGTTTGAATATCTACATCATTTGGCTTAAAAGGAATACCTTGAATAGCAAAAGCAGTACTTCCTGTAATAACCCAATTTATATTTGTGTCATTTAATTTTTCATATATCTTCCGTAATACATTCATATGTCCTTGTGGAACCATTATCTCACCACTTTAGTGTAAAATTTTCTTAGATGAAAAAGCAGGAAAATAGCGATAATATTATATAGAAATAAGACCTCACCATCCTCCCAAAAGGATGAGTTAGCAAATAAATAGGAAGGTGAGGTCTTATAAAAATAATTCTACATGCACTTCAAAAATTCCTGCTTGCCGTAGAAAAAATTATTGGATTACTTGATAGAAAATATACAACAGCTGTAATCCTTCCACATCTATTCATAGCTAGATAAGTACTATGACCTCTGCTGACTTCTCAAGGTTCAGCCATACATCACTGTATGTGTTGTCATTTCATAGTTTACTTTAATGACTTGTCCTTGAGACCTACCCAGGTAAGAGCGATAACTTTCCTCCCATATATCTTAAAGTTTATTGTATGGGAGCCAATAGTAGTTTCCGTGCCTCACCCACTGCAGACTTTCACCGCCTAGCTATCGCCCATGCCGGGTCACGTGAAAGCCAGCGCCTTTAGACGCTGGCTAGTAACAGAAGCGTATAAGTTCAAAGCAAACCACCCATTAGATGGGCAGTCATGATTTACAAGTATTTTTTTATATCTTCCACTGACGGAACTCTTCCCATCACTTTTACCTGCTCATCCACTACTAGCGCAGGCGTTTTCATTACACCATAAGACATAATGTCCTTAAAATCCTGCACTTTTTCAATAGTGGCTTTAATACCCATTTCTTTTACAGCCTCCCTGACATTAGCCTCTAATTTTTTACAATTAGCACATCCTGAACCTAAAATTTTAATTACCATAAGAAAATCCTCCTTCATTAATTGATATTTTTATCACTATTATTGCCATACAACAGCTTTTTTAGCACAAGTTCCACATCTTGTACATTTTGCATAATCAATTTCTATTCTGCCACCTAAAGGCTCATCTTTGACGTAGTCAATGCATAACATGCAATTATTGATTTGCTGAGATTTGCCTGTACAGACTATTTTTCATTTAAATTCTCTCCTTTACACATAAATATATTACATTGTTTTCAACCTTTTTATATATTCCTTTATCTCATCTTTTTGCATTGAATGAGATAAAAAGTAAGCAATTAATTATTCCAGGAATATCAACCAATAATCTTGTATCAAACCTGTTTATACAAAAATATATGAAAATGCATTAAATAAATATCCAATTAATATAATCCCTGTTGATACGATGAATACAAAGATTGCTAAAAGTTTAGACTTTACAACCTTGCTAAGCATAATCATAGAAGGAAGAGATAGAGCTGTTACCGCCATCATAAATGACAACACCGTCCCCACTCCTACTCCTTTTGCAAATAACGCTTCAGCTATCGGCAAAGTACCGAATATATCAGCATACATTGGAATACCAACTACAGTAACAAACAATACCGCAAATGGATTATTGCCTCCAACCACGTTTTCTATGATTGATTGAGGAACCCAATTATGAACGGTTGCCCCTATACCGACACCGATTAATACATATAACCACACTCTTTGGATAATATCCCTAACCTGTTCCTTTGAATAGAATATTCTCTCCTTACGGGTCATTTCAGGCACTTCTGCGTCAACATTTTCGATTTCTCTTACATATCCTTCTACATAATTTTCAAGGCTCAATTTGTCAATCAAAGTCCCTCCGATAACCGCCAAAATCAAGCCTACAACAACATAGGCTATGGCAATTTTTGCACCAAAGAATGACATTAACAATAGCAGTGATGCCAAATCCACAAGCGGAGAGGATATTAGAAACGAAAAGGTAACCCCCAAAGGCAATCCAGCCGATGTAAAGCCTATAAAAATCGGTATGCTGGAGCAACTGCAGAAAGGCGTTATCGTTCCAAGCAATGCCCCAAGTATATTCCCTTTAATACCTTTTATCCCTCCGAGAATCTTCTTTGTCCTTTCTGGTGGGAAATAACTCTGGATATAGGATATAACAAATATCAAGACCGATAATAATATAAAAATCTTTATGGTATCATAAATAAAGAAATGGATGCTTGCACCAAGCCTGCCATTAACGGACAAGTGAAATGCCTTTTCTACAAGAAGCCTTACAAGTTCTGAAAGCCATGTCATTTTTAATAGTTGCTCATTTAACCAACCAAATATCAGAGCCAATATATTCATGTAAAAAACAACCTCCTTACCTTCTGCACGATTCAAGATATTTTTCAGCATGTTTACACTTTTCAATATCGCTTTTGAGTACTGGATAATCGTTGATATTATCCACTATTTTCTCTAATATCCCTTTGTACACTTGCTCATTAAGATTTAAATCATAAAATATGAACTGTTCCTGCCTTTCATCTTTTACAAGACCTATATCCCTAAGTTTAGCAAGGTGTTTTGATATTTTTGGCTGTGACTCTCCTGTTATTCCACACATCTCACATACGCATAGTTTTTTGTGATATAACAGAATAAGTATCCTTAAACGTGTTTCATCAGACAATACCTTAAAAAAATCAGTTAATTTATTCATAAAATCAATCTTCCTTTCGTAAAATTCTGGCTTTATATCAGACATACTTTATAAATTAAACAACTACGTTTTTTAATTATACTTATATACTCATATAAGTATATATACTCCTGTTTCTTATATCTGTCAATAGTCACTTCTGTATATGCTTTTTGCTTTGTAGCAACTCGGGTCTTTGACAGTTTAATAAACATCGGAATCAGTAAAAGCCTTGAAAACAAGGCTTTTTTTATTAAAAAATAGTCAAATTTAGCCATGGAAATATTGCGTAATGTGCTATAATAAAAGAGATGGGAGGAATTTCATTATGAGATTATGTATATCACGGTCAAAAAATGCTGCATCCCTGTACGTAACAAAATCTATATACGAAAATGGAAGACGTTCTACAAAAGTTGTTGAAAAGCTTGGTACTTATGCTGAACTTAAAGAAAAACTTGGTGGACAGGATCCTATTGAATGGGCAAAAAAATATATAGAAGAACTTAACAAAAAAGAAAAAGAAGAAAACCGCGATATTATTGTGAAATACTCCCAATCCAAAGTGATTACAAAGGGTGAGCAACGCTCTTTTAATGGTGGTTATCTTTTTCTTCAAAAGATATACCATGAACTTAAACTCAATAAGCTTTGCGAGAAAATATCTTTGAAATACAAATTTACATTCGACTTAGACTCGGTGCTTTCAAGACTTATTTATGCAAGAATTATTTATCCTTCTTCAAAACTTGCAACTTTTCAACTTTCTACTAAATTTATTGAACAACCTGATTTTGAACTTCAACATATATACAGGGCTCTTGAAGTAATTGCCAAGGAAGCTGATTTCATACAGTCTTACCTGTACAAAAACAGTCTTAAAATTTCCAAGAGAAATACAGGCGTACTGTATTATGATTGTACAAATTATTTCTTTGAAATAGAGCAAGAAGATGGATTAAAACAATATGGTGTTTCAAAAGAACATAGACCAAATCCTATCGTACAAATGGGGCTTTTTATGGACGGAGATGGTGTTCCACTTGCTTTTGCTATTAACAAAGGGAATACCAATGAACAGTTGACTTTAAAACCTTTGGAAGAGAAAATTCTTTCTGACTTTAATCTCTCTAAATTTATTGTATGTACTGATGCAGGACTAGCATCCGATAGTAACAGGAAATTCAACATTAAAGGTGAACGGGCATTTATTACAACACAATCTATTAAAAAACTGAAAACACACCTTAAGGAATGGGCTCTTGACCCAAATGGTTGGTCTTTAGTTGGTGACAGAAGAACATATAACATTGCTGAACTAGATGAGGACAAATATAAGGATAAGGTGTTCTATAAAGAACGCTGGATAAAAGAAAACGGATTAGAACAGAAACTTATCGTCACATATTCCATTAAATATCGAGATTATCAGAGAAATATACGAGATTCCCAGATAGAACGAGCACAAAAAGCAATTGATTCAAACCCTTGGAAAATAGAAAACCGTATCAACACCGAACTCATTGCAAAAGAAGCGCAATTTGTTGGTTTTTATGCAGTATGTACAAATCTTGAAGATGATGCTTCTTCAATTATCAATATAAATAGAAGGCGATGGGAAATTGAAGAATGTTTCCGGATTATGGAAAGCGAATTTAAGGCCAGACCTGTATATTTAAGCCGTGATGATAGAATAATAGCTCATTTTACAACTTGTTTCATTTCCTTGGTTATCTATAGACTCCTTGAAAAGAAATTGAACGGAAAATATACATATCATGAAATCATAGATGGATTAAGAGATATGAATTTCTTAGAAGTAAAAGGTGATGGTTATATACCTATTTACACAAGAACAGACTTTACAGATGATTTACACGAAGCATTCAGCTTCCGTACTGATTATCAAATTGTAAGTAAAAGCAAAATGAAAAAAATTTTAAAAAGTACAAAATCATAAATACATTACTCACTTTTTAATAATAATACAAAAGCTTGGGCCTCTTTATTTTCAACGGTTCTCAAGCTTTTTCTTTTCTTCAACTGTCAAAGATGGGATTATAAGCTCAAAATTTTTTAATTGTCAAGGAAAATTTTTGTGTTATAATGTTAGCCATTTTTTTCTCCTCCTTTTTTTAAAACTAGAAAAGGTACGCCTGCATTTGTTTGCGTACATTTTGGTTTTCTTTATGTCTATTGTAGGCTTTTTTGGAGCTTACAATCTGTGTAACAGGACTTAATTCGCCCCAGTCTCCACGAATTGTTTTATAAATGTCAACCATACTTTTGTCGAATTTTAAAGTTTCTTTTTTCATTTTTATAATCATTCCTTTCGCTTCGCTCAAGGCACAAAACGTAATGAAATGTGCCGCTTAGAGCTAATTTTGTTCTATAATTATGTCATAGGGATATCAGTAAACTACAAATCACGGGGAGGTGAGTGGGTTGCTACGTATGCGTAGTGACCGCATTTTTATATGTGTAGATTGTCTTTTCAAGCACAAATAAGTGTGCCACTGAGCACGCAACCTTATCTTTGTTTAAACATTCTCGTTTAATGCTAGACAATCAGTCAATGCTGCCTATCCCTTTAATTTTTAGAACCTATCGGTTTAGAAAGTGGTTTCCTATGGCTTTAAAAATTGTGTATAAAATCTGTTGTGGAATTGATGTTCACAAAACCTTTGTGGTTGCTAGCAACGCTTCCACCAACAAACAAGGTATTACCACCTACAAGAGCCATCGCTTTTCTACCTACACTAAAGGCCTGAAAGAGCTGTTACAATGGCTACTTGAATCTAATTGTAAAGATGTCTGTATGGAATGTACAGGCAAATACTGGATTCCAGTGTACAACGTCTTGGAAAAAGACTGTTCTATTGTACTTGCACATCCTAAGTATGTTAAGGCTATCCATTGTAAAAAAACTGACAAGAAAGATGCGAAATGGATTGCTGACCTGTTTAAGCATGATCTTGTTGCCGGTAGCTTTATGCCTCCTGCTGATATTCGCCAACCACGTGACCTTATGCGCTATCGTTACAAACTAACCTGCTTTATGTCCAGTGAGAAGAACCGCCTCCAAAATTGTCTCACGGTTTCTAACATTCAGTTGGAAAACGTTGTTTCAGACACTTTTGGTAAAAGCTCTAAAAGAATTCTCGATAAGCTTCTTGAAAATCCTCTTGATACCTCTTTTGATATTGAACCTTTAATTCACAACTCTATGAAAGGAAAAATTCCTGAATTAGAACTTGCCATTGTATTAAAGACACCTGATGAACACAAACTACAATATCAAAACATTCATAAAGCTGCTTAAAGTCTTGCACTATACTTGGAAATAGCTATTAACCATATTAAGTTTTCAAAGTTCGGCTCTTAATTGAGTTTATTTGCTATACCCTTTTTTACAACATAAAAAATTTTAAATTTCTTTCTAAAACCTATTGACTTTTACTAGCTGGTCTTTTTTTAATATTGGGATTAATATTTTAAATCCCAATATTATCTGTTTAAACGCACAATCGCTTCAAGGGCAGTAAGTATTTCTCTTTCTTCGCCTAAAACCATCGCATCTTTTCCATCTACATATTCGTTGATGCCTTCTTTAAGATTACCCTCATAAGCGACGACAACATTAAGTATCGATGCAGTCTTAATCCCTCTAAGCCTGCCGATTACAAACAATGGTGCGCTTTCCATATCAGCAGCTAAAACACCTTTAGTCGACCAAAACCTATCTATTTCATCTTCCTTATCAGTATAAAAACTGTCATGGCTTCTTATTATCCCACAGTGATAAGTAGCTCCAAGGCTTTTTGCGCTTTCTATAATATTCTCCAGCAAATAATTATCAGGTACAGCAGGATAACTTTTTTCAATATATGTGGCAGAGGTTCCTTCATCTCTTACAGCTCCTAAAGCCATAACTAAATCTCCTAATTTAATATTAGGCTGAAGTGCACCGCAGCTTCCTATACGTATCATAGCTTTTACTCCTAGATTTTTCAACTCTTCAACAGCTATACCAAGCGATGGCCCTCCTATACCTGTGGAAGTTACAAGAATCTTCACACCTTTATAAAAACCCGAAACCGTTTTAAATTCCCTGTTATATGCCACATCCTTAGTATTTTCGAGGAACTCCTTAACCCTTTCTACTCTCTTTGGATCACCTGGAAGTATTGCATAATCTGCGCTTTCATCTATACCAAACCTTATATGCGGTTGAATTTCATATACCATAATTTATCTTCCCCTCCCTCAGTATAATTTGCTACATCTTAATCATTCAAACCTACTTTTCTTTTCTTCTTTTATTAGTTCATCCATATCTTTTATTATTATGCATGTATTATTTACATCTATGATATTCTTTTCTTTGAGAAACTGCAATATGCGATTTATGCTTCTTTGGGTAACTGCAAATTTTTCGCTTAATTGTTTCTTTTCTATATTGACTATGATATTTTTCTTATAATTCGGATTTTTATATCCAACGCTTATTAGATAATTACATACTCTATTCTTTAATGAATATAATGTATCCTCACCAGCTTTTTTTGATAGATTATAAAATTGTTTACACAATGTGTGCATTACATAATTATTGATATTTTTATCTATCTCAATCCATTTCAAAAAATATTCTCGTTTTAAGCGTAGAATTTTTACTGGGCTTAAAGCTTGAACAGAACAGATATAAGGTTTTTTATCAAATATCTCTAACTCTCCTATATAATACCCTCGTGTATAAACTGCCTGCGAATACTTTTTACCATTTTCTGCGACTATATATACATCTACTGAGCCACTTACGATTATATAAAAATAATCATACACTTCACCTTGATTGCATATTACAGTCCCCTTTGCATAATCCTTTATTTCCCACTGTTTTAATATTTCATATGGACAGTCTTTTAAAATTTTAAAAATTTCAGCGTTCTTTTCAATAATATCAATGATATTATGTATTGTCATCATTATCTAACTCCATTAATATATAATAGAACATTTTAAATACAAATACAAAGGACATATGTCCTAAATTCAAAATATACATACCCTAACTTTTAATTTTAAATATATTTTTTAAGAAAAATGTCTTAAACGTATAAATTACTCAAGAAACTTATCTATAATACTCATTATTTAACAAATATGAACTTGTGTCAATAGAGTAGCCACAAAAAGTTTAATTTTTTATGCCATTAGAAGAGCAGTTTCATAAATCTCTTGTGGTGTCTTGTAATTAATAGCATTATAAATTGCATTTGTCAAGTGAAAAATACTCCAAACTTACAGGTTTCTACATTGTTGTTCTGGGTCTCAAACATAATACCCAGCATATTATTTTCCTTAGCCCAACCTATTGCTGCATTCATTAGTTTTTGCCCAATCTTTTTTCTCCTAAACTTGCTTTTAACCCTGATATCCTCGATATAAGCATACTTGTTCCAATTCCTTCGTAATATGATTTGACCTGCAACCTCCTCATCCATATATGCCAGAAATACCGTTTTATCATGGTTGTCAATATACTCTTCATAGTTTATACCATCATTTGGATAATGCTTTTCATATGAGAAAGGCAATTCATTTGATAATATAAGTAATGTCGCCATTAAAGATTTCTAACTCAAGTCCGGCATACACCATAAATTTACTATCACAAACATTGATGTCTTTAAAATTATCTCTGTTGATTTTCTTAATTTCAAAGTTCATTATATATTTACCCCTTACATATTATTTCAACTTAATCCAATGTATCCGTCTATCCTTTCTAAATCCTGCTTTTAATGCCAGGTTCATAGACTTTACATTATCTTCTTCAATATGTACAAATGGCAGTTCGCCAAGTTCCAGAAGCCTCTTTATCATTGCAACAGTTACATCCATGCCATATCCTTTCCTTCTGTAATCTTCCAATACATTCAAAAAACCTATGGCTCCATCATCATGTGTAATCGCCCATGCCACCAACTTTTCATTTTCATAGATGCCAAGACCAATGCCATTTTTTATCCTATCTTCAATATATTCAATTGTTATATACTCTTTATACTTGGAGTTCTCGAATATATATGGAGCATCTGCAATTGATAAGTCAACAATATGTGATTTTACGGTCGGCAGTGGTACATTAGAATCATAGACTAGTTTCATACTGGTCAGTCGTGACTTTATTTCCCTATTTTTCACAATATGTGGGAGCATCCAGTCCTCAAGTACTGCAAAGCATTTGTCATCTCCATCCAATCCCTCAATCAGTTGAAGGAACTCTCCATTGGATTTGCTGCTGATGTAAACCCAATCTTCATCGCTTTTCCCTCTTACAAGTACAGAATCCCCAACTGTATCAAATGTTTGTACAGAGTAGTTTTTAATAAAGTTAATGATATTTATATTCCTTGTTTTGTCTTTTTCAAGCAACCTCAATGTCTTGCTACTCAAATGTTGTAATACTTTCCACTGAAGTCGTGGCTGTATTTCTGCATAGGTAAGATTATTTGGCATCACTTTCAAAAGCCTTACTTCGCATATCTCACTATCTGGCAAATAACCCATTTCGTTTACTTTTGAATAAAACAATCTCCCGAATGTAGTTATTTCACCTATGGTAACAGAGTAGTCACATACGGGCTCAATCTCGTAATTTACCGCACCTGTTTCCTCAAACAACTCCCTTGAAGCAGTTACATTAATATTTTCATTCTCTTCCCTGTGCCCGCCAGGTATTTCCCATGTGTTCCTGTCCTTATGCCTTACAAATATCCATTTGCCTTTATAAGCAGCACATATAACTGCAAAATTAAACTGTTCATCGCTTATCTCGCCTAAATTGTAAAACTTTATTTTCATAATTATGCTCCAATTTTATTTTAGTTTTTCTTAATACAATGCTTTCACTATTTTCGATAAATTCATTCTATTTTTCAAGTATAACACAATACTTTTTGCTTATCATTCTACTTCTCAACTTCTTTTATATAGTTTAGTGAATTAAAATTGATTGACTCCAGATCTCTTGACCCTGCTGCACTCTTGCCTTTCATCTATCCACTTATTGTTGTTGGAGCAATACCATGATTTCTTGCAACTATTGAAATATTGCCTGTTTTTCAGCTTCCTTTAAAATTTGTTGCTTTAATTCCTCTGAATTAGCTTTACCTTTCATCTTAGAACTCCCCTTAAACTTGTTGTTTTTATTCTACATAAAAGTTCGTAGATTGTCCAAAATGATTAAGGGGCTTAAGAGATTTCAGAAGTCCTTTGAATGGTTCATAATTCTTAAGTGGCACAATTCATGTACAACTACATAATCAATTATATCAATATATGCCATGACCAACCTCCAGTTTAAGTTTATATTTTATTTCATTGATAGCCCTTTATCTATAGCCTCCTGAATTATCTTGTGGCAACACTTTCCTAACGGGTTATTCTTTTCACATTGGCTGTTTTTCGTCGCCCCTGTGATTTCTATAATATCTTTAACTGTTTTTGCACCATTTTTTATTACGGCATTTATAACCTGCTCCTCTGTAACTTTGCTGCAGTAGCAGGCATATTTAGGGTTAGCGTCTTTTTTAAACCATATGGGCGCTTTCACCTGCTGCTTATCAAACTTAACACCTGTTTCTGGATTGTAATAAACAATATTACATTCTTCATTCATGCATATATAATAATCCATATCTCCGACCGATTCTACAAGGGCATCAACTACCAAATGCCTGACTGTAATATTTTTTACTTTGACTCCTGATGTTTTACATGCAGGGCATATATCGCCATTTTCTATTTTATGATATGTCTCTTTTCAATCGGAGCAACAACAATTGTTTATTTTTTCATTTATCATTTTTTACTTCCTTCTCTTATACCAAATTTTTTATTATAATTTCAATTTCTATTGTATATAATTGTCATTTTGTACTACTTTTTATTAATTCAACAATCGGTTTTATTGATTTTTCATTCGTCCAGTCAACAGGATGTTTATAGCATGCAAGCATTCCTTTTTCATCTTCAGTAAGTTCATCAGGTTTTTTATGCTCAATTTTTTTCTTTAGAAGATACATTAAAACCCTGTCAATTGAATTTAACTTATTATAATTGAAGCCACCCCGCAGGTGGAAAAAATAGACTTTTCCCTTCATTTCTTCAGTAAAATTATTATTTTTAATATCATTTATTGCTTCAGGATGTGCAGGAGACGCACCTACAGAAAACACTATCACTTTTTTATCTTTTAATTTGTCAAAGTTCTTTTTTATGAGCGAGATACCCAAAATACCAGCAGCATACAGTGAACCGCCATAAACAATTGTATCATATTTGAGTATGTCATTTAGTGTAATTTTAGACCTTTCAAATAAATCCGCCTTGACTTCATCTGCAATCCACTGTGCATAGCGTTGTGCGCTGCCATATTTTGATTTATAAATAACAACTACTTTATTAATGTTGTCTGACATATTATTTTTCCCCCTCTTTTATCACCTTATCTCCTCCATACAAAGTCCGATAAAATATATATGCTTTTACTTTATCATCTTCAACATATCATTGACTTCATCTATGCTGAATTCTTCAGGGTCGAAAGAACCCCCCACCCATTCAAGCATGGATTCATGCTCTGGATGCTGCGGGTCTTGGATTGCTTCAAGGAAATCTTCATATCCCCACTGTCCCCCTACATCTTCAGGAGGACAGTTTCTTTTACCACCGATACATACTGGATATTTAACGCCTTCTTCCGGGTCAAGCACCTTCTCAACAACAATGTCATGTCTCCAATTATCACCAAAATCGTAAACATATCTGAATTTATCCTTTGGTGCAAAGTTCATGCTGCTTAACTTTATTTTTTTTGCACTTTTAACTTCATATCTGTCGTAAAAGTCCCAGTCATCATCTTTTTCCCCAATAATCATTTCTCCCAGCCTAAACTCATAAAGGTGGGATTCAAACCATCCCATCGCATGCTGGATTATCCTGTGGAGTTTATAAAACGTGATATCGTCTCTAACCAATACCCTTCTCCAGACAGGAGGCTTTACGTCTTTTAATGTTATTTTCAACTGAAGAATTTTCATACTCTCACGACTCCTTTTACATGTATTTATGCACTTCTATTTTATCATTTCTCTATATTTTGCAATAGTAAAAATAATATCCTATTATCATTAAGCATTAATTTTTATTTATCTAAATATCTTACTATAAATATCTCCTTCTATTTTTAATATCCATGCTCTGAATCCTGATAATAAATTCCCGTTATAACTTCAATTTTATTTTGATAAAGTTTTGCTACTTATGAAACAAGCATTCTGCATTTGTAATTCTTAATCTTTAATCCTATTTTTATACCACTTTATAACCTTTCAATGGCATAACTTCATTATTTCAGAACTAACTTTATTATCACAGAGCAAACTTTATTATTATACAACTTCCCCCTTATTCCTTATCCCTAAAAATCCTTACCCCTAACTATGTATATTTAAAATAAACTCCGCTCCAATCCAACACCCCAAAAATCCTTATCCCTTCTAGTCTTAACCCTATTCTCCCAATCTCTTCCATATAATAAAGTCCGCTCTAAAATCTCATATTTTCATACCATTTAATTACATTTCTTCCTTAATTCTTGTATCAAATTTTAAAATAAAGTCGGTTCTAAATAGGTGTAAAGTGCAAGGGAAAAGGTATAATGTTGCATTTTCGCATGTGTTTCTTCTATTCTTTTTATCAATTTCGGTATCAATATATAATTAATATTATACTCTCAATCCTTTTAAAATCAATGCCTTTAGTCTTATTACTTACTCCTTAATCCTTTCAAGCCCTTTCACCTGTTAAAACGCGAACCCCGCAGCAAATGAAGATTTCTCCTGCATCTGCTATGGGATTTTGGAACGAACTTTATTTTTATAGAGCGAACTTTATTATCATGGAGTGGAGTTTATTTTGTATATACAGTAGCAATAAAAACCCATATTCCAATTCTGGAACTTATATGGCTAATTATATTAATTAAACTGCCAACTGCACCATTAGAAGGTATAGTATCAACGTATTTTGCCAGGAATCTAAAAAAGATTCCTAAAATAAAAAAATAATATAATTTGAATTGCTTTTTCCCTGATATTTGGCATGGCATTATTCTCCATTACCTATTTTAAATTCTTGTTTTATATATCTTATCGTAGTAGTTTTTAAAAGCCAGAACATCATTATAAAATTCTGTTTTAAATACCAAAATGCTTACTGCTGTAATAATTATGGCTGGGACAACTAAATATAAAGCACCGCCATAAGCATCTAAAATATTTAGCATGCGCAGCAGTCCCAAAACCAAATAGACAGGCAGTAAACCAAAGATAAAAATATAAACTCCTGACAGCAGAAACATCGTTATTTTAAATGCTATCCTGTTGCCTTTATGGTACAAAAATATATTAAATAAAATTATTCCACCAACAAATGTTTTTCCCGTTAATCCTTTAATACCGTTAGATACTAAACTTATAGCAATATCTGCAAGTAAAAGAAAAATTAAAATAATTATACCTGTATTTACGATTTTCCTGCCCCTGTTAACCTGTTCACTGTTAAAAAGCAAAATTATCTATCCCTTCTAATAGATTGAATTGAAAAATTACTTAATCCAATATCATCATTTGTAATCAATAAATCTTAAAAACTTCCAGCATTTTATTGTTTGACTTTTAAAGATAAATAAAATGCTTTTAACTCATCCTTGATATCCTGTGATAAGAAATGCCATCTTATATTCCGTATAGCACCTTCCAAAGCATACAACCTGTTTATGCAAGCACTGCTATCAATAGTTCTAATCCGCAGAAATGCTTCCTTGCTTCCTAACTCAATTAACTGCCCAGGAGTTTCCACTCCTGCATTTTTAATTGCTTTTCCAATTCTTTGCCTATGTTTGGCATATCACTTAATTTAGTCATTTCGCCTATCTCCTTTACTAAAATGCATTTTAATCCTTCTATTTTACATTGATGTTAACTATTTACATTTTCTGAATACCTGCTATTTACTATGAGCCGAAATCATGAGGAAATGAACTTTCTCATAAATATAGACTCCTATCGTTACAGATATGATGTCTGCCATAGTTCTTATGATTATATCAGCAATATCTGATTCAAACACCAAAGTAATGAAAAAATTGAAAAGAAAAAGGTTAATTCCGAATACTATAATGCCAAAAAATAGTGATTTCACTATGGGAGATTCTATCTTAATGCCTTTTGTCCGAGAAATAAATACAAAACCCCTATCCAGATACCTGATGCAACTGCCCATATCATTGTTCCTAACGGATTGGTAGTAAAAGAGGAATAAATATGAACTATACTATAAAAAAATACTCTTAGTGCCAGGAAGCATACAGGTATTGCTATTAACGGTACAATGTTAAAATTAATGTATACTTTCCCTACCAATTGGGAATCTATAGCAACAAATTTTCCTAACAGCAATCCTAAAAATACAAGTGATATTCCATCCACTATTGGATAAGCAAAAAGTTCAGTCAGTGATGTGCTTGAAACATGAGGTAAAGGCTCAAATAAGTATATTCCCCACATCATGCAGAATAAGAAACCGAACATTAAACCTTTTTTAATCTTTGTTCCTGGTAGATGCCCCTGTATTATGACAAATACTACCGCTAATAAAAAATAGGTTATTAATGCATAAATCGTAAACGAGGGGATTAATAATCCTGCTTTGACTATTACACTCGGAGGAAAAGGATTATTGCCGCTTGAAGGGATAAAAGCCTGCAGTATCAATCTAAATATTGTTGCTGATAATGCTACTAAAAATAGCGTCAACCATCTTTTCTTGTTAATTTCAAAAAGCATTGATTTCATAAAGTTTGACCTCCAGTTTAAATTTTAATTCTATAACGAGGTAATATCATCTTTTTCATCAGGTCCATATTAAAATTATATCATAAAGTTTGAAGCATCTTCCATGCGTATACACATAAAAAACTCATGTCAAACCCCCACCCCCCTCAAACCCTTGTCCCATCTAACCTTAACCTTATTTCTCTATTTTCTTCCAGATAAAAAGTCATGTCAAAAATCACCCATTTTCCTTACACCTATCTCCTATTTTCTTCCTGTTTTTAGCCTCATTTTAGATAAAAAAGTCGTGTCATAAATAGGGAAAAGTTAAAAGGAAAAAGTGGAAAGTTTTAATCAATATCTTTTATCAATACTCTATTCAAATCCAATAAAATCAATACTTTCAGCCTTATCCCTTACCCCTAAACTCTAAACTCAATAAAAAGTAAATCCCGCAGCCGTTCAGGATTTTTCCTGCTTCGACTACGGGATTTTGGAACGAACTTTATTTTTATAGAGTCAACTTTATTATCATGGAGTGGACTTTATTTGAATTATACATAGTTAGGCTCATGGAACAAGGAAATAGGTATAAAGGATTACAGAAAGCCAATTATGTATCACCACACACTTGTTATACCTAAATATGCTTCCCAGCCATTTTTACTAAATCGCCTCATAGCCTTTCTGTACTGGTCATCAAACGTATCTTGAGTCGGGTATGATAGTTGACTGTTAATTCGATTAAAAATATCTTCTGCTTCACTTTGTTCAATATTACCGAAATAAACGCATAGAGCCAGAATATTTCTGTGAGTTAATGTTATAAACTCACCCATCCATTTGAATTCTGTGTAATTATCCGATATTATGATAGGTATTCTTAATGCATGAGCATAACCTGCGCATTCGCTTTCTCCTGGCCCTATAACTTTTCTCATATCTTCAATTATATCTTTCGCAAGTATATTTATAGACTTATCCTTTTTTCTATCTAGCACACGAAATATACTCCCGTCTTTATTAATAGCGTGATTTATTATACTGTAATACTTTTCTGCTTTTTTCTTAATTTCAACATCATATACATATTGAGGAATGATTATTTCTTTAAATAAATATTCCAAAACATCCAATCTATCAACCCTGGCTAAATTGATTAAAATATCAGTGTCGGAAATTGCACCTATATAGCGCATTTTAATAATCCTCTTCCTGGGGATATTCATATCCGAAATCATCAGGTGTTAACCCGATGAACTCAAAACTGCTTTTCATATTCTCATATGAAATATTCCCTCTCTCGTAATTGTTTTTCACAAACTCAATATACTCTTTAGAAATATATGTTACTTTTGAAGGAATAATTAAGTCTGTGCTATAGCCTTCCCGTTTGGTTAAAGATTGGAGTTTTTCTGTATTTTCTATGGAACAAATCTTAACAAGTTCCTCATATTTATCTGGAGAACACAAGCCAAGTTGAATAAGCCTTTTTAACATTGCTTTATAACTTACTTTAAAATAATTGTGCATTCTTATTATATGCCGTGGTAAAACACTGTTTTTATCTACATTAATGATTTTGTAAAAAATTTCTTTTATATAATCTTCTGGCATTAAAAATTCGGAGGCAAATATATCCGCTGCCTCTTCTTCTTCCTTATATTTCTCTTTGTCTAAAATAACCTTTTCCTTTTTTAATATATTTGGATTATATATAATATGATACAATTCATGGGCTCCTGTAAATCTTTCATGACCTAAAGTAAAATTACTGTTTAAAAATACGATGAACTGCTCCTCAAAATAAGTGCTAAACCCTGAAATCTCATTTGTTTCCATAGGTTTTCTTATTAAAAATGCAGCCTCAGCAAGAACGTCAAATATATCAGAGAGCCCTTTTTTAGCAAATCTGCCTCTTACTTCTTCTGCTAATTCCTTTAACCGCAGCCTGGTTAACTCATCAGGGAGGTTTAAATCAGCCATATTCAATATCAACACTCCTCCCATAATGGTTTTCTCTTTATAGGCTTAAACTCCCCATTATATATTTTCTTTTGATAAATGAATACTTTTATCATATCCTGGAGTTTTCCAACTTCATTAATGGTGTTTTCAGAAAAATTTCTCTTTCTAAAAAGAGTAACTAAATCATCATCTTCATTAAAAAGGCTGTTTATATCTATGCCTAAAATACTACATAAAGCATTTAACTCCACAGCAGATATACTCCTGTTGCCATTTTCTATTTTGCTAAGTGTTTCTCTGCTCATATTGATACCCTTTTCCATGAGTTTCTCAACAACTTCACTTTGGCTAAATGCCTTTTCCTCCCTGGCAGCCCTGATTTTTTCACCCAACTCATTTATACTGGGCATTTAACTCAACCTCCTTTTGTAATATTATATTACATTATATTCTCCATAGTGTCAATAATTTATTCATTTATGTAATATTTCATTACATTAAAATTAATATCTACCATAAAATATCCTCTAATTCTGTCACATACTCTTCTCTTACACCAGCCCTCCTCATTATCTTCCACATTTGCAGTTCTTCCCCTTCTTTCTCTAACTCTTTAACTGCCCAGCGAATCCTCCTTAACCTGAAGTCGTGATTTGTCTCTATAACAGAATCCAGATATGCTTTTGTCTTTGGAAGTTTATCTAAATGCTTTTCAAGCAAGCCTCTTATTCCTAATTTACTACCAATTAGACTAATGGTAATCCTTTCAGGCTTTCCATCCGAATTCAGCATCTTATCAACTATTCCTTTTATCTGAGATAATATCTCATTATCTCTTTGATTCCAATCAACTCTGGTGTTGACAGCATTAGTCACTTTTTTATCAGGCGAGTTCTGGTTCAGCCATTCCCTGTCATTCCTATAAAGCCAGGCAAATAAAGCATTATCTATCTGCCGTAATTGCGTTTTCCCCATCTCTGGATATTGCTTTCTTAATTCCTTCCACTTCTCTCTGTAGTAATTCCTGTCCAAATTCATTGAAGAATAACTGTTCCCATCATTATCACATTCACTATCGGTCTCACTCCGCTTTTCCCAGTAAGTAGTTAGCCCAAGTTTTCGGGCATACTTCTTGACCGTATTAGCGTCTACCCCTAGTAACCTCGCTGTTTCCCTTAAACTCAACTTTTGGTTTACTAACTCTTTAAGTTTCTCTTCCCACACTGTCCCAAAGGCCTTAATTCTTCCAAACCTATATCTTGCATCTTCAGACTCATCTGGCCCACTTCTGGTATAAACAAAACCACAAGTACAAGAAAAAGTCCCGACAGGATATTTTGAATCCGTACTATATACAATTTTTAAGTCAGAAACAACAGGCTTTAGGTAGTGGTCTGACGCTGCATTCAGACAAGGCCAAGGTCCATCTCCAAAAGGCTTATATTCCATCTTTTTATAAAATAAATCATGAAGTGAAATTCCAAGAAAACGGGACAAAAGCAAATGTCTGATAGGATGAGAAGTCTTGTTTTTCTTCCTTACCATATCCATTAGCCAGTTTGAATCGTTATCTACATCAACACCGGAATGTACTATATCTAAAAATACTTCACCATAATAATTAATAAACTCTTTTATAAACCTCTTTCGGTGCACTTTCCCATTTACATTTGCAAATCCCATTTCCATCATCTTTGCAAGATACTGCTCTTTATACCATTCTATAGTTCTCTTATCAAAATCACTGTTAAGTAAAACCTGAGCATCCTCTGCAAGCCTAACCAGTTTTTCAAAAACATCATCAGCGTATATCATATCAATATCTGGTTTTACACAGTTCTCTTCACAAGCAGCCCTATATTCATGTTTGTTATATACCCTGATAAGCACCTGGCTGTTATATAAAGGAACATGATGTTTCGGACATATCAGCACACCAGGGATTTGATGAACCCTATGCCAGTATAACTCTCCGTACTGCAACTTATCTTCTTTAGCGCAGACAGGACAAAACTTAAAATATTGATTTAATGTTATAGAACTGGCCATAATTCCAGTTCGGCTGTATATACTTCCTCCGTTTTCCCCTTTCATTGATTCTAGAACTTTTTCTGCACGCTCAGGAGGTAAGAAGGCAGAATAGAATGGGAAAAGTGTATGGCTTTTTATGAGATATTCTTCTGTATACCGGGAATTAAAGGGCATATTATTAACAAGATTCTGTATATTGGAAGGCAGGTCCATCACCGCTGTTACAGAAGTTGAACCAAAAAGGTCTTTCATTGTAGCCTTATAACTTGTATTCCCGCTACGCACATGGTACCTTGCAAGAACGCTGTATAACACTTCATCCTCATAAAGCACAGGAAAAAACGTCATCATTTTGTGCTACACCGCCTTGAAAAAATCATTTTCCACTTGCCTGATAAGTCCTTTTTCTTTTAATGATTCATAGGCTGATTTTTTATTTCTCCTGCCTTCTTCCACAATAAACCTTATATCATTTTCATCCATCTTCTTTGCTTTACTCTTTTCCCTTTGTTTTGGTTTATCATTGGTTGATATCATCTGCACAGCCTTTATTACAATCTCTGAGACTTCAAGACTCTCTTCACTATCTAAAACCTGCTCTACTGCTTTTTGAGCCTTTTTTGCATCAATATTCAAGTCCAGCAATTTTAAAATTGCCTGTTCCTTCTTTGAAAGGTTGGCTTCCTTTTCTTTTTCCTTCTGCTGCCTTTGGAGCATCTTCATCCTCATATCCCAGTCTAATGACTGTTTGCTTTTGTCCACAAATCCCAGAAAATCAATGTCTACAGTACAAATATCCTCATACTTGGCAATTTCTTTAATATTTCCTGATTTTAAGGCTTCCAGCATGGGGCGGACCAATTTCAAATTATCCTTTGCAACCTGCTTAATCAGATTTACAGTAATATCCTCCCTGCCTGAGAGGATTGCCCGTATTTGGGACATAGCATAAAGTTTTACCGCAATGTCAATGATGCCCTGTGACTCTTCATATAGCACATCGTTTAATTCAGGTGTTAGCGGTACTTCCTTTTTGGTCCACTGATAATCCCAAAGTGCATTGATTAGCAGTTCCCAACTTTTATCTTTACTTAACCTCTCCCAAATCATATCTCCCTGACCGCTGCCGCGCCTTGCCTGACGAAATTCCGATTGCAAAACCGATAATGCTTTTGTAGTTCCGATAAGTATGACTGGTACTCCAATGGTATTGACAAGGGTTACAAAAAAGTTAAGCATCTTCTCATCCCCGCCGCTTTTTGCCCCATTTAAATGCTGAATCTCGTCTATGACCAATACGCCTAAGGCTGTATTCCTGGCTATCTGGGATATAATAGAGAGCATATTGTCTACGGTTTTCCTGCCTACCCCGGACTTCTTATAATAATCCGTACCCAACAGGTCATCTACCTTATGGAAAAACTCTATGCAGAGACCCTTCAAGGAACCATCAAATGGGCAGTCTAACTTCAGCCAAACCAGTTGGTACATACTAAAATTGATATTCTTATATTGTGAATGAATAATTATCTGGGGAAAAAGGGATAATACACGGTTGATGGCCGTTGTCTTGCCCATTCCACTTACCCCTATAATTGTAAAGCCCGCTGCAGTAGTCCTGAAGGATTCATTGCTGCTTAACTCCCATTTAAGGCTTTGTATCGCCTTATAACCGTCCTGAAGGCTTTCAGCATAAGAAGGTTTAAATGGGTTACGTGCCAGGTATCCCTGCCTTATAACCCTGCTTATCCTGCTTTCAAGGTCAAGGTGAATGCCAAGGAGCTGGAAGCACTGAAACAACCGCTGAACCATATGGATGCGGTAATGGCTTTCCAATTGCCTTTCTTCTGGGTTATAGCGCGGATAAAGTGCAAGTTTCTCCACCACTTCTTCCTGGGAATAAATTGGCGGCAGCGCTTCAATAAACGGGTTTCCACTGTATTCAGGTATCAACTGTTCCTTGTATTCCGCAATTACAGCGTTAGCACCGTTAGGTATTATTACTTTATTCATGGATTTTCTTTAAGGCCTCCTTTTGTTTTCTTAATAAAAGGTCTATGGCATCATTCTCATCAAACTGTTCTTTCTGCTCCGTTCTATTGAACGATATAACTTCTGCCTTATTTCCTGTGTCTTTTTTATCCAGTTCAAAGGCTTCCTTTTCCCGATTTAACATCTTTTCTATTCTCCTGTTATTTCTAATGCCTTTTTTGCGCTTCGAATCGCTTTCATCTGACTTTTCTTCTTTAAAAGATTTTTCTGCCTCTTTTGTAATACTTTCAATCTCAGTTATTAAATCAACCTTTGCCTGAAGTTCCTTATCTTCCAACAATTTTAATTGAAGTTTCTCCTCTTCAAGTAGGTATTGAATTTCCTCAAAATTTTTATCCTTATACCTATCTTGGTGTTCCAGGAGAAAACATTTCTCAAAATCCATACCATTTTGCTCCTTGATATATATAAAATTCATATTGCGGGGGTCAAAAGATACATCAATCTTCCATGTTCCTTTATTCCTCGCCTTTTCAAACCATCTCTCCTTGAGAGTTTTTTGAGAAGCATAATACAAGCCCTTAAATTTTATCCCCTTTGCTGTTACTGTTGCCGTATCCGAAGGCATGAGATTAAGTTTAATGATATCCTCTGGTACACTCCGCAATCTGCCTGCACGGTTTGCAATCCCCCAGTTCCATATTTCCCGTGGAATACATTCTACTTCATCAGCAACCATCATCTCTTCCCTGTCATAGTTTTTTAGGTAGTACTGGTTATTATGGTACAGGGCACATTTAATGATAATCTGTGTAAACTGGTATATATCCAGTTTGGCATCCAGTCTGTAATCCCTGTCGCCCCGCTCTCTCACATCAGGGTTTACAGTACCAGGCAAAAGTGGTTTTACCCTTAAATTGGTTATTCTGAAATGCTGTTCAATAACCGCTTTCCAATCTGCCCTATACGGGGGAGTATTCTGTATCTTTACATGCAGAGCATTAATAAGGTTTTCAACATTCTTACCTTCAAGTTCCCCTCTGTCAGCCAGAATAGCCTCTGGCAAGTGATGGACAGGCCAGTCTTTTTCTTCAATATCTATTCCATACTCCCTGCAAAAGGCAACTTTGTCGGACGCTGCATTTGCAAGAGCCATCATCGCTCCTATCCAACTTGGACCCTCTAAGCCAACATAAATACCAACAACCATTCTGCTGAAAACATCTATAACCCCGTAAATCACCGGTCTTCCAATTATCCAGTTCCTGTTAAAGCGGCTCACAAGATAAATGTCTCCTACAGTTGCATCGATTTGATAGATGCTTCCTGGTGCAATGGCTTCTGAAGTTGAATTTCCCAGAAGAGGCCTGTGCTGCTGCTCATATTTTTTACTGCTCTGTCTGGATGTAATTTTCTTTTTGAAATTGATATTCTTATAATACCAATAACGAAATTGTGCATATGTAGGTACATCGCCCACAGGTTTTATGATAGGAACTTTTATGCCGTTTTGTATCCTGAATTCATCGCTGAAGAACTCTTTTCTCATCAGTTCATATGCAAGTTTAAGGGATTTTTTAGTGCCTGTATGATAGTATTTATTGACAGCGATGTTAAATATCCTCTTTATTTCTTCATCTACATTGATTCCCTCACCTATCAGTTCCACATTTTTTCGCCTGCGTCCACGCTTTTTGTCTCCTGCCCGCCTTTCTTTACCCGTACCTCCGCATAAATAGTAGTCTGGAAGCAAAGCGTTCTTTATTTTCCCTCTCTTCCAGAATCTTTTAAGATAATTTAAAACAGTTTTCTCATGTAGTTGATAAATAGACGAGGCTTTTAAAACAAGTTCCCTCCGTTCTTTCTTATCAAAAATAGCAGGTTCAAGTGTAACAAGTTCTTTAATAACTTCCCATGCTTTATCCCGTATTTGTCTTGATTTCTCTGACAATTCTTCTTCATGAACAACCTTAACAAATGGGTCGTTTTCCAATATAAATGCAATCCCCTGCTTTATGCCCTCTTCGATATCAGAAATACTTCTTGGGAAAGGACTTTCATTTAAATATATGTTTATAACGTATGCAAAGTTTTGCTGCCTATCAAGCCACAAAATCCTTTCCACACTTTCTTTATCATTATCCTGTACCCACTTGATTAGTGTATTTACTGCAATCAAAGTACCCCCACCCTCTCTGGCAAACTTTGCTTAATAATTTCTATACTTTGGGTCGAATCATTAAGGTCGATTTTTTTATTCATGTCCACCATTATCCTTTTAAGAGCAATTAAACGCTTGAATATATACACCCCTGACCCTGTATCCAAGTTAAACAGCCTGTCAAATTGGGTAGTGAAATCTCTAATTGAAGTATTGCTTCCTGCCAATTTATCAATGAAAGCCTTACAGTAATAGTCAACCTCTTCATCTGTAAATCCTCTTTCATCAGCAGGATATAAGGATGAGTGAATCCATTCTATATTCTTTGATTTAACCACTGGAATCTCTTTTTGTGTTACTATTCCCCAATCAATATTTTGACTCTGCCAGTATCTTCTCTCTATTTCCAGCCTTTCTAATGCCGTCTTTTGCTCAAGTTCATAATCCGCCTTAAGGCTTCTGGCAACATATGCTATTTTGCCGTTTGTTTTTTTCAAGGTTATTAAAAATGAAGTAGATAAAATGTATGGCGTTCCTGTATCTTTGTCTTTAAATAAATCAAAATTTAAACCAGCATGGTTTTGTATGACTTCTTCACAGTTGAACAAGGGGTAGTGCTCCCTGATATCTAAAACATCATCCTCCCATTCTAACAAATAAAAATATCGTGCTTCCGAATCCGTGAAAATATGATGAATTCTTTTTGTTTTCCATCCAAATACACGTGTAACTCTGCCTTTGCTGGGAAAGTCCTGTACAGTAAGCCAGGGCTTGTAATCCTTGCCTTCCCCCTGTCCCCTGCCTTCCTGTATCCATTTATTTAATTTATTTTCATCCCAATCTGTTTTCCGTTTAGCCATGCAGATACCTCCCGAGTTAGGAATTAAGTATAAAAGAGTACGGAACAAAGGAGAATGATATCGTAATGTAATTCAACCACCACTTCATTAAGTCCTTTCCCCCTTGCTTTTAGCCTTTTTTCTAATGAAATTCTTATCGTTTTTCCCTTATTCATCTGTTCTCTGAAAAACAAAATGCCACTGACTACAGTTTGACACCTTTATTAGGTGACTGTGTCAATGGCACTTAGTCCATTTCCCTAAACCTATTTCCTAATCTCATTATATCATGGACCGACTTTATTTTAAACGTTAAAATCTCACTTGAAATACCATGTAGTAATAGGATAAGATTCTATGTAACCTGAACATAAGGAGGTATTTTATGAGGCATAGTGTTTTTTTGACTATAAAACTGGTAATTCTCATAAGTATATTTCTAATACCATTTACTGTAATTGCAGAAAATATGTTTATCCGCTTTATTGCAGGTTCTCTATTGGGAATATTTCTTATTATGCTTCTTTCTTTTACCGTAAAGGTTCAATCTTACTTTAAAAAAGATAAGAAATATTAAAGCAATAAGAAAAAGGTTTTGGTAGGCTTAAAATCTACTAAAACCTTTTTACTATAGTCCAGTATATTCAAAAGATTAAATGTATCGTGCTGTCCTTTAACATCTCTAAAAAGACAGTATTTTCTATTAATTTGTCTTGTTCTTCAATTGAATTATCCTGTTTTTTTCTCGTAAATTTTATTCTCCTCGTCTGCCTGTAATTGTCCACAAAAGCATCAATATTATCTTCGTTTATATATCCCAGCCTTGTCCATTCATAAATCAGAAAATCATTTGATTTGAAAGTTATGGAAGTGTTGCTTCTGTCTTTAAATCGCTCGTCTTTATAAAGTATTTCTTTAGCCTTAGAAACAAATTCATATGTATCCCTGTCACTGCTAAAGATAGTAATAGTATCAATGCTTCCACTGTAATAATAGGAAAGGATATAACTTAAAACGGCAATAGATATCTCTCCTGCATTCTTCTTCTGAATTCTTCCGTTTGAAAGTTTTCTTTGGTCTAGTCCCTCTTCATAAAATATATTTAGCCATTCTTCATAGGGGTCCAAGTCTTCTACAGGTCTGTTTTTTAAGATGTTTTTCTTAATAAAACTAACAAGCCTGCTCACATTGTAGCAGCAATACAAAAACAGATAGTATAATTCTGCTTCTTTGTAATCCACCAATGTTAAATAATCAACTTCATCTATAATTTGGACCTTCGAATAATGTTTTAAATCATTTATGTAACTTTTTCTATTATCACTATCACAGACCTCAACCCATACCCATTTGGGGATAAGAATCATATCATACTGGCTAAATATCTTTTCAGGGCTGACGTTCTTGCGTACCCATGTTAAAAATTCAACAGAGTTATTATCCAGGATGCAAACTTTGAGAGGCTTGCCTATAGAAAGGTATTTTTTTAATTCTTTTATGCCTTCTCCTTTCATTTGGCAAGTCCCTCCACTCCTTTTTTAATTTTATTCTTTAGCGTGAGTAGAAACTGATAATTATCTTTATGATGGGAGACATCTGGGTTTTCTTTTATAACACTTTGTATTTTCTTCTCCAACCCACCTAAACTTACAACATATGAGGGTTTTACTAACTCTGCGTCTAATTCCAAATCTATAAATTTTTGCACTAAATCATCAGGTTTATTATCAAAATGCTCTAGAATTTTTTCTTTTAAATCCAAATCATTATATTTTGTAACGGCTTCTTCAAATAGTTCTATCAGTACTGCCTTGTATGGTGCCTTATATACATCCATGCATTTTATAACTTTGTCGATAAAATTTTCATCATCTAATGAATAATAGTAGTCATAAACATTCCCAAAAATCATTTTTGCTGCAAAATAGTCTGCTCTTCTCTCGTTCAAATCCATATCAACGGCAATATTATGTGTCTCTTCCCTTAAATTAAGGTCATAGAACAAATGATATATTTCATGCCATGCCACAAAATATTGATAGACACGGGGCTGGGCTGTATTGATAACTGGTATTTTAATACTTCCCTTTGTAATAATAGCCCCGCCCCAATACTCATCATCAATAGGAATCTGGATTAAATGATTCTCTTTTAATACTGAAAAAGACAGTTTATCCTGCCCCGTTACCCCCGACTTGTTAAATCTGACTGTAAAATCATTTGTTAATCTTAATATATCATCTTTAATCAGTTTATTTTTTTCAATAACCTGCTCAAGGTTCTTACTCGTTACTAATTCCGACATAATCTGCACCTTCTTAATTGTAATACAGTTCACACATATGAACTATGTCCTCTAAAATACCAAACATTTCTTGAGCCTTAGGGTTCAGGGCATGATTTTCTGGAGCATTGTCAGACAGTGCAAAAACAAGTTCCTTTTTCGTCTTATATTTTGGAACATAGTTTAGTAGTTGTTCTTCATTCATGTCCTGGCTTTCCAAAATTTTTTGAATATGAGTTTTGAAGGTGGCAAGGCTGTCAACTTCTCCTTTTATTAATTTATCTAAAGTAGGCCGTGAAATATTAGTAAGCCTTGAAAAGGAAGACTTTGTATATCCGTTGTCTTTAATGATATTCAATATATTTTTGCCAATTAGTTTTCTATTTTCAAATAATAATTCCATGCTCATTTTTTACACCTCCTACTTTATTATACACCAAAAATGTAAAAAAAGATACGGTTTGTAAAAAATATTTTTACAAATCCTTGGGGTTATCTTTTGAGTTGTAAAATTTCCTACCCTTTTTTTCTCACTAAACTACAGGCTAAGTTTAACAGGTCTGCTTTTGCAAAATTCACATTCTTTATCCCTGCATTTGGATTCTACCCATCTATTGAGATAAACACAAAAAAATTTACTATAATTTTATTTTTAAGCCTACATGCTTCTGTGGCATATCCCATGTTCCATAAATCTGGATTAATAAAGTAGGCTAACTCAGCATTGTTATGTTGCTTTGATATACCAATAAGTCCTATATTGCCAATGTATGTTTTAGGGTCAGATTTACTAAATATACCAAATTCAAAACCTTCTCCTTTTTCAATATTTTTTTGGATATAATCTATCCACCAGTATACGGTTTCTTTAGGGTATGGGTGTGGAATCATAATTGTCATCTCTGCAATTTCCCTTCTACTTATAACAGGATGGAGTATATCAGCATCCTCTTTCGTATAAACTCTCAGAATCAACCTTTCTGTCTGAAAAAAATAACTGTCATTTCCCATTTAAAAACCCCCTTCATTACGACAAAAATCTCCATCTGGAAGTACCATATATTAATTCATAATATCTAACTACTGTGCAATGGATTATGATTATTCTATAGCACAATTTCCTTTCTGACTATAAATATTTAAACAAGTATTTCAGAGATAAAATTCCTCAATGCACTCCTTAATTCTTCATAATGTGTTAACCAAATATAAGATAATCTGGCGAGCCAGGGCCACCATTACATAGCATTATGTAATTTTCTTTGTTATTACCTGTTATTTCAGTCCATAATTTAACTTCACCATTTGTAATATAGTTCTCCAAGTAATAATATCCCTCCCGCTATTTCAAAATCTCAGTTTCATCCCATATTCCACCAGTACATTCAACACTCATTCTATTACCAAAGTTACGGACAAATTCACTTTTTTCATCATAGATTTTTTTACTAATCTCAAAATTCAATTCTTCTCGATACTTATCGACTTCCTTACTGCGTACATTTTGAAACCAGTCAATTACTTCATTAATAGTCTCTACTTCATTAATAGTCTCATCATGATGTGCTGCGTAAAAAAACCTTATCCATATGTCAAAAGTTCCAAAATGGTCAAGATGGTCAGCATCCTGATGTAATTTTATATAATCTGAAAATAAACTACGGTCCGAATACCTATCATCATGAACACTAATTATCTTACAAATTTCCTCAATCTCATACTGTGAACAGTATCCATCGAGCAATTCTCGTGTCTTTTTTGCGCCTTCTTTTGCATGATTCTCAATACCATTCATAATATCATGAAACCATGCTGCAACAGTCAGAATATCATCATGACTATCATCCTCTGGAATGATAAACTTTCTGAGTTTAATAACCAACTTTGCAACTCTTTCTCCATGATAATATTTATTACCTCTTTCTTTCCATGGATGACTGCTTTTATTGCCCAGATGTTCAAAGGATACTTCCTTAATTACTATCAAATTCATAATGTAGTTCTCCTTTACTTAATGCAGAGTTATACCATTTGAGTATATATGAATTAAAACAATCGTAGTACTCAAGCATATCATTGATATTTTTCAACATGTTGAAATATCAGATATTCTGAGTAAATGCTCTTCTCCATTATTATTCTGGACATAATATTTTGCATCCTGGGACCAGCCTTTTTCTATTTTCTTAATAATATTCCATTCTGTATATCCAGGTATATCTTTAAATTCATCGTACTGTACCAAATTTTAAGCCCCCTTTATTGCAGACCTACATATTATTTACGTACTTGCATTCGTATCTTTTAATATTCGGGTACTTCTCGCCTAAATTATTGATTTCAAATCCATACTTTCTGTAAAATCCAACTGCATCATCATCTGTTTCCGCAAGTATAATACTGGGCTTTAGACATACCAATACATAGTTAATCAGTTTGCTCCCTATTCCTAAATGCTGACTACTTTTGCTTACTGCTATATCTAATATTATAATTTTCTCTTTTTGGGCTGTATCAAGAACAATTACCCCACAGATAGAACCATCCACTATATATCCGAATGCAGCAACATTTGTGTTATTGGTATACTCATCCACTCTACTCATTAATCTTTCCTGTGTTGGATTGTACACACTTTCTGCAAGCACCCGAGTAATATCCGATGTTTTAAGAATTACCTTTATATCTCTAATCTCTTCCAAAGCCTTACCCCCTAATTGAATTTTCCCACCAATTTAAAAACTTTGTACCAAGCATTATATCATGATAATTGTTCCTTACCAACTTTGCTCTCTTAAAACATCAGATTTTACATTGCCAAAATACCAACAATGTACACAAAAAAAATACGTTCATTTAGTGGGGTTAACAATCAATCCAGATATAATGCCTTTCATCATTTGTTCTTTCAATTTTTCCATCGTTATTAAGAGCGACTTTAATTGAATTGGCATTATCGTTTCTAATTGTAAGCAATATCTTATCAATATTCATTTTCCTTGCTTCTTCAATTACCTTTTCCCCCTACACAAAATATAAATAATCTTTACTTTCCAATATTAAACGGATACGTATTTAGTAACCAAAGGTCATGCATATAATAAAAAGTTGCTTATCATAACTTTCTAAGTAGTTTTACATATTCACCATACTCATCTTCTCCCTCAAAAATCACATTTGTGAAGCCTTTTTTTTCATATAGATGCCTTGCAATTAAGTTATCTGTGTCAACTCCGACGGATATTTCCTCGTATCCGAGCCGTTTTGCATAATCAATCAAATAATCTATAATAATGCCACCTATGCCACGGTTACGGTATTCGACTTTAACAATCAACCGAGAAAGATATATTCGTTTATCAGGAATTGTATAATCAGGGTCATCATTCCTGAAAACCAGAGAACCCTCACCGATGAACTCATCATTCTCGGTATAAACAAAAGTAATTCTATTGCCGTTTACTAATTCATCATACCACTTCTTTGTCCTATCGGGATTCTTCGCCATATTCCATATGTTTGAGCATTTGTAATAGTCTTTGGGTTCTAACTTTATTATTTTATAAAGTCCCACCGCCATACCCTTCTCCTATAAATTCAAGTACTTTTGTCATTTATTTTAGTATCAGTTATGAATTTCTCTTAAACTGCTAACATCCTGGCCCATGGCTATCCTGACCATGTTGTTAATTTACCAAATCCATTAATTGATATAAATCAGTGACCATAGTTTTAACATTTGCTGCTTGGTTTCCTGAACGATTTATAAGTATGGCCTTAATATCAACTGCTTCAGAACCTACAATATCCCATCTCAGGTCATCGCCTACAAAAATACACTCATCAGCATTAAGGTTATGCTTCTCTAATACATATTCAAATATCTGTTTTGCTGGTTTTCTCCAGCCAACATCCCTGCAAAATACAGCATCATCAATATATATATTTATATGATAGCGTTTAAGTTCTTCCATCCATAATACTGCTGGGCTTCCCCAGGCAGTATTGGAAACTACTGTAATTTTCAACTCTTTCTCTTTTAGTCTCTTCAGTACAGGAAGTACATCATCATAGCAGGAAGAACGTGAAAATATTGGTTTCATAAAGCACCTGCACATTTCTAATTCGATATTAGAGTTTATATACGTTTTATTCAAATTAAAAATCTTTTTCAATCTTTCTTCGAGAGGCCTTACCGCATTATCGGCCGATTCATGATTTTCACTTTTAACCTTTTCCCATAGTTCTTCTTCAGAAGGTATCCTAAAGCCTTCACAATACAGATAATCCTTTACATTCTGAATACCTTGCTTCAAGATTGCATCAAACTCATGTCTTTCGTAATACTTTACCAGCGTATTGCCCATATCAAAAAATATAGCCTTTAACATCTTCATTCCCCCATATCTTGCAACTTTTTCAATTAGTTCTTCGTAAAAAGCATCTTTTTTCCAGTATACTCTATAAGCATTGGCGCTATCTTTTGATAACACTATTCTATATTTATCATCTACGATTTGGATAGCACAACAATTATCCTCCAGTTTCTATATAAACGATAATATGCATCAGCAGATTCCACCATTTTAGTCCATTTTCATAACTCCTTTACTAATCGAAATAATCCCTTTCTATAACAAATAACTCAGTTTCACATAAAAGGACTTTCTAATAATGTACATTCATTCGCTTCTGGGTTTAATCTCATCATACATCCCAAAGGTAGTATCACTTTTGGGTCCGTATGTCCAAAATCCATATCAACAACTATTGGAATTTCTGAAGCATTAAATTCATCTTTCACTATTCTTAGAATAATGCTATTAAGTTCTTCTTTTTCTTTATTCGAATAATCTTTAGGTCTGCCAAAAATAATACCTTTTACCTTATTAAGAACCCCTTGAATACCGTAGTTTCGCAGCATATAGTCTACTTGATTAGGCAACGGTTTTTCTTCAGATGTTTCAAAGAAAAGTATCCTGTCATTCCAAAAATCCTTATCTGGCCAGTAAGCAGTAGATTTCATGAATTCTAAAACTTCAATGCAACCTCCCCACAATCTGCCTTCTACTGTTTTGTTACCCTGTAAAAAAACCCAACCTTTTTCATTACTGTAGAATTCAGTACACTCCCCCAAGGTATCTCTGTTACTCCAATCTTTATAGCCGTTCGTCCATTCTGTATATGGAGCATATGAATAAGGGTAATCGTTTGAAAATAAAACCGTTTTAATATGTTCCGTGAACTGTAATGGTAAAGATTTAAGTTGCGCAAATCCCGCCATTACAGAAGGCCCATAAAATGTTACCATACCCATGTAATTCAGATATGTTAGAAAAGTTGTAGCATCAGAAAATCCCATTATAAACTTTGGATTTTTTATTGTCATATCAGTATTCAAGTATTGTAGAATTCTAACCGATTCGTATCCACCAATTGAAGTTATAATTCCATCAATACTATCGTCTGCAAAGGCATTATTTATATCGTCTGCTCGAAGTTTCGGGTTTTTATAAAGTTCATCTGGAGACATCCTTGCGGTTGGCATTTCTACTATATCGAGACCTATTATTTCTCTCAAATTCTTTAATCCTAACTCATAAATATCAGGGAATAAGAAAGGAAGCCCGTTTGAAGGCGAAATAATGGCTATTTTTGAACTCTGTTTTAGTCTTTTAGGCTTTATCAATTCTACCACTCCTTTTCTTTTACACCTTTTGCAAGTAGAAACTCTCCGTAGTCTAACATTGTAGGGAGACAATACGATTTCTCTTCCAATCGAATAATTGTTTTCCATGCTTCATTGTCTTTCTCAAGTAACTCAACTTTTGAACGGAAACCCGCCGTAAGGCATGGGCTGCTCCCTAACACAATATGTTTTAGCCCTGCCTTATGTAATATTTCCCTGATTTCCTTTGCATCAAAGAAATGCCTTGGCGGATGAGAAACACCAGGATGCTGCGGTAATTCACCTGTATCCACAACTTTATCAATATACCAATAATCAGGCCGTCCAAAAAAGTCTAAAATATCAAAGTTCTCTCTCCCAAGTAAAGAATGAATAACTCCCCATTTACTATTTACACTAATGAGTATTGTCCCACCTCTTTTTGTGACTCTAACAAGTTCGCTTACGCCTTTACTTAAATTATCAAGAAGGTAGTTCAGTGCAGCCCCGTAACATACAGTTGTATCAAAAGTTTCATCTTCTATCATAGACATTTCACACAAATCACCAACTATAAAATTAGAAACTCTACTCGATAATCCACTTTCTAAAATCTTGTTCCTTGCGATATTTATTTGTTCATCAGAAATATCTAACAAAGTAACCTCACTTCCAGACTGGGCAATGGCTATGCTAAACCTTCCTGCTCCACAGCCAGCATCAAGAACTTTTTTATCTTTACCAATATGTCCTTGAAGAAAGTGCCTATGCAGATGATAGTTGATTCTATCGTATGCGGTCAAATCAAGTCTCTCCCACTCCCGCATCCCATAATTGTTATAGAAATTTTTGATTTGCTCTGGATTGTACATATAAACCTCCCTCCTCCCAAATTCAGATTTTGCCCGCAGTGCATCTTTCAATTAATTTTTTAAATATAAAAAACCCCGCAGAATCACTCATAAGAGTGACTCCGAAGGGTTACAACCATTCGTGTAGGACATTCATGGTCCCTATGCTGCTCGCACATCAATGCTTAAGCATACTCACTTTTTAGCGTATTATTACATATATTTCCCATATTGTCAATACAGATGAACAAATAATTTTTCTGACAGGAAACTGTATTTCAATAACATATTCAATTATCTCGCATAGCAATAAAGGCACCCATGCCCGCAACTCTGCCCACTATATGCTCCAATATCTCTTGACCTGGTACATCCGCATCCTTTTCTTTGCCCTGCATCTTTTGCGTGGGAGGCTCTTTTACCGAACAATTCTTCAAGGTAGGTCCCGTCTATACAATGGCCCTTGTTCACCCCAGGTACTCCTTCAATAATGTGGCTGGTGCATGTATAAATTGTGACCCCGTATTTGTCTGCAATCTCTACTAATTGGCTTACAAATTCAATCTGCTGTTGCTGTGAAGGAATTGAACAAGTAAACTTCGATTCTTTCATTCTTTGTTCCACTTTTTTATACAGGCAAAGAAAACTTATGGTACAGCGATTTACCCCAAAGGAAGAAATATCCCTGCATAAAGCCTCAAACACCTTTAGCCTTGCTCTTTCAAAGTTATCTGGTGTCGGTTCGTTCTCTCCCTTGATACTAAGAATAATAGGGTCAAATCTCCAGTTTATTTGCTTAGGTGAGTACTTTAGAGCCAGTTGTTCCATCTGCCTGACTGCCTCATTTGTATCAATAACATTTGGCTCCAGAAATTTGGAGTAGCCTGTGATTGTAAACTGAAAGTATAGATTATACAGCGACAAAAATCCAGGATTTTTAAGTACATTGGCAAACGACTTTGACCACAGGCAAATTGAGTGCACCCTTTCAGGAGATAAATCCACCATGTATGTTGACTTATTGTAAGGATTTTTTACCATTACATATTTATTTTTCAGACATTCCTGAAGCCAATCATAATAAAACGCAGGAATATCCGTTCTTCTGCTGCAACTTATTATCTCAAGCATCGGTTTTGGATAATGCCTCCATAAAAAGTTTGTGTTTACGGTGTGTGTAAAAATATTGAATACTATTTTATATATCCGCCATGAAAAGACAATCTATATATTTCAATACC
Source organism: Thermoanaerobacterium aotearoense (assembly GCF_009905255.1). Classification (NCBI taxonomy): domain Bacteria; kingdom Bacillati; phylum Bacillota; class Clostridia; order Thermoanaerobacterales; family Thermoanaerobacteraceae; genus Thermoanaerobacterium; species Thermoanaerobacterium aotearoense. The sequence continues at coordinate 2,198,821 of NZ_CP047602.1, forward strand.
ATCAAAGTATATTGCCTCATTCCCGTTAAACTCAGATATATCTCCCTGCCATGAACATTTATAAACAAACCTATCCTGTTCAAATAAAGCAGGTCCTCTGAATGGGTTTTCAACAGGAACTGCCTTCAATGCACTTTTCAGGCATTTGCTGAATCCTGGCGGAATTTCATCAATGAGCATTTTCCCATAATAATTCATTCCCCATATGGGCTTTTGATTTTCAAATACCACTTCTTCACCAATAAAATCAACGCTCCCAAAGTAAGAGTCTATGTACAGTAAATCCCCTTCACCATAATGTAAATCCTTTGAGTTCGGTCTTGAAGATACAGAAAGAACCCCATCTCCAGCATATGTATTCCTTTTTGCTCTGACCAGAAATTCTTTCAAAGCCAATTCTGTGCAGTTCATTGTTTTCATCACCCTTCCTGTTTATTCTCACTCTTTCTTTATTCTTTTTATAATCATTGAAATAGTAATCAATACTGTCCCAACTATAAGCAGGCTTAAGTACATAAACAACTGAAATGGCCCGCTGCCAAAATGGCTGAATGGATATGGTCCATTTATAATCCAAATATATCTTTCATAATTGCCATGAATAAAACAATATAAAATTATCGGACTAATTGTAAAGATAAATCCTAAGCCCAGCAAAAAATCTGATATAAATTTTATTAACGAGTATTTTCCCTTCACCCTTCCCCCCTTGCACCATAAACACATGAAATAAATATTACATAACATTAAAGAATAACTTTACCAGTCATTCCATTCGTCAAACCCTTCCCTTGATTCTGTAAAGAAAAACTCTGTATGCCTGCATTTAGGGCAGACATATACGTCAAAAGTCAAATGCTCTTCAATATCAAATAATGCTCCCAATATTCCCCTATTATTATCCTGGGAATCAAAGCGATATTCTTTCAGATACTTCATTTGCTCTTTACACCTTAAACACTCAAACTGCTTTTCCATTTTAAGTTATACTCCTTCCACTTTATTCTCATTAAAATCATTCTATTCTTTAATTATAATATAAAATACTTATATCCGTACTATTTTACAGTTATATTTTTATTTGACGTGTTGAGAGTAGCATAAGTTTCATTCGTCCTAACGTCTAAGATTGATTTACCCAATATAATCCTTCAAATCTCTCTTTAAATCAGCAATACTTCTATAATAGCAATCTATAAATAAAGCATTAACATCATCGGCACTGTTTTCTGGGCAAAGATTTACCCTATAAAATATATCCAGCATCTCATCGAACCCTTTATCAACCTGCACACCATTCATCATAAAAGTTTCCATTACAGTAAAATTGTCGAAAATCGTTACATCTCTCATAAAAAAATCACTCCATTCAGTTTTTGACTTAAAAGTATTATATGAACAGAATCTATCTAATCAAATTTTGGAGCGATTTTTTCTAAACTCATCCCTTTAAATCGTACTGATTATCCTCATTAAAAGGGTTTTAGCAGCCCGAATTATCTACTAAAACCCTTTTATTCCTATAATGTCTAATGATGTATCAGTAACTAATCAATATTAAATATTTTTTTCATTTCTTCATCAGATACTTTTCCCTGAAAAAATGCTTCTTCAATCATACTTAGAACCGTAAATGCCTGAAACTCTGTAAGATTTTCTAGTTTGTTAATAAGTTTTTCGCCATCAATATTAAAAATTCCATCTATAGATTCATAATAAATGGCGGCTCTAACATTTGAAATTAGTTTTTCCTTGGCTGACGAAAAATTACATAAATATGTGCTAGTAAATAGTGAAATTAGCACTAATACTTCTTCCTTAGTAAAATAGTTTTTAAGTTCATTCTTTGTCAAATTGACTTGTGTCGGTAGATAACTCAATAGATATGAAGCAATAGTTAATTCTTCCTGAGTTAATGCTTCATCTTTTTCAATTTTATTTTGGAAGTAACCACCACATTCAATAATGTTTGAGTTTGAATAAACTAATCTTGGAAAAGATTCATAAACTTTGTTAATCATATTTCATCTCTCCTTTTGTGATATTTTTATATATAACAGCGGCCACTGTTTTTTAAGTCTAACTATTTTTAGTATAACAGGTGTTTTTTTGAGTCTTCGGATTTTAAGCACTTTTTTGAAAATGTAATAAAAATGTAATATTTTAAGATTTCGTCTATGCTCTCCAAAACAACCACCTGTTTTCAAATAATTTTATTGATATTTTATACACAGAATTAAAAAAATCAAATTTTATATATTTATTTTTTTAGATTATTACAGCAAAAACAATGTTTTGAAACTTCAATGGTAGCCTAGTGGAGAGTTACATACTAATAAGGCTTATAATTTTATGCAATTTGCTTTAAATTCTTCATAATTTTTTAAAAGACTAACAATAAGAACCCACATCTACAGTTAGGTTCTTATTGTTAGTCTTTTTTACAAAAAATCTATGTAAAAATTTGATTCCAGCAACACAGCAATTATAATACTAAAAAATCAACAATGGAGTCGCTAATCAAAGCGGAAAACACCTTATTTTCAAGCGGAGATTTATAAAAATACTACGGGAAAATGCCTCAATGTAAACGGAAAACATAATATCTAGTGACTCCTCTGAAAAGGAGGAGTTTTAATGAATTCAAGAATTAACTATGAAAATCGTAAAGCATTAGGCATATCAGATTTTGAATTTTTATCACTATTTAAAAAGCCAAATGAAAAAGTATATTTTAGGCTTATTCAGGAAAAGAAGCACATAGCAAAAAAATTTGACTGTATATTAACTTTAGATGATGATTTAGAATATCCGCTTATTCAGAAGATTTTTATAAAATATCAGAAACAGGGCTACGGTGTTTATTTTGTTGTAAATAGCGGCGGACAAGAAAAGAATTCTATCAAAAGAATAAATGCACACTTTATTGATATGGATTTTGGGAAAGTTCCAAAAATCATTAACGGGGAACTCTTCAAAGACTCTGAAGGAAAAACTGTTTATGAGTATAGGAGCAAGGAAGAAATAGAGAAATATAAAATTGCTTTTCTAAAGAAATTGGAGAATTTTAAACTAAATCCAAACGTTATTGTAGAAACCAAAAACGGTTTTCATGTTTACTGGCTTCTTGACCTTGAGAAACCGCAAAGTTTGGACGCATTTACCCCACTCCAAGAAAAACTTATTGACTATTTCGCTGCTTTTGAAGAAAGAAAAGAGCATGCTGATAGCAGTGTGAAGGATATAAATAGAGTTTTAAGACTAATAAATTATAAGCATTTAAAGAACCCCAAAGACCCATTTACTATAAAGTGTATATACCTAAATATAGATGTAAAATATACTCAAGAAGATATTGCCTCTGCCATAGGATACAATATCATTGAGTTGGTCGGTAATACAGAAAGTACTGAACTAAAACCTGTTGCTGTGAGGGCTGAAACCAGCAATCTGCAAAAAGAAAGCCGTAGAGTTTATTACTCTTCAGAAATACAGTATGAGAACTTAATTCCATTTTTAAAGCAGCAGGATTTAATAAATTACCTGGGCATTGATGCAAAACCTAATGTAAACTTTAAATGCATATTCCACAATGACAATAACCCCAGTGCTGTCATAAAAAATAACGGCGGATATTACAAGTATTTTTGTAATTCTCCCGTTTGCATTTGCCATAATGATGGGAAAGGCATTGATATTATTGATATTGTTAAAATTAAAGAAAACTGTGATACTTCAACTGCTATAAGGAAATTGATTGAATACTTTCATATTGAACTAGAAGATTTAACTTGGATAAATAAACAGAATAAAAGGTTCGAAAATAACATTATGCTTTTAAGCCAACTTGACGAAAAGAAAGATGAGTTCCCAAGCCTTAACCGAATTATTAAGTTTGGCTACCCTATACTGATGCATATTTTGTAAATTGGGAAGGATGACACTAGCAACCGATTCTTTAGTGTAAAAGGGGAAAGTCTGTTTTTCTTATCTAACCGTTATTTAGCAAAAAAAATGAACAAGGATGCTCCAAATATAAATAAATATATCAATTTATTCTGCACGTTAGGACTTTTGCATAAAATCCCATACAAAGATGTGAATCAAAACCTAAGAAAAACTGCTCTTCAAATTTCTAAAGAAAATTCTCAGAACGGCATCTCCTTCTACACCGTTCCTGACTATAATGAGGCTTTTAAAATAGCAAATGAAAAGGCAAAAATAATGCTCGAATACCGCTTTACTATAAAAGGTATGAGTAAAAAATATTTAGAAAATTGCTTTGGAGAAGAGTTTGCTAATAAAATCTATCTTGTAAATGTAAAAGACAGTAAGCGAAGTGAAAACATCAGGAATGCTATAGAAAACTTTATATTGAATCAAATCAAAACATATGGCTACTGCACAAAAGATATGCTTATGACTTATAGGTTAGAAGTGGATAACTGCTATATAAGGAAGGGAGTAAAAAATTATGAATTTAGGAGAGTCCTCCCTGATATCATGCAAAAGTATGACCTTGTGCATTTGTCAAGTGAAAAATACTCCAAATTTCAATCGAATTTTCCTCCACTTAGTGTATAAAAAATTAAGCAATATTCTGACTCTTTATCCATTCCTCCGTTTCTTTAAGTCTATATGAATTTCCATTCATATTTACTAAATAGGCTTTATGCGTTAGTCTATCTACCATCGCTGCTGTCATCACTGGATCTTGAAATATTTCAGCCCACCTTTCAAATGATAAGTTTGTCGTTATTATAGTTGATTTTCTTCCTGCTCTTAATGATAAGTTTGTAAATAAAAGCTCAGATCCCTCTTTGTCAAAAGAGATATAGCCAAGTTCGTCTGCTATTACTAGGTCATATTTTGCAAATTTGTTTTCAAAAGTGTGTAATGTTTTCTCTGACCTACTTTCTTTTAATTGATTTATTAAAGTTGGAATTGTTGTAAATAGTACTCTATATCCTGCTAAACAAGCTTTTATGCCTAGTCCTATTGCTATATGCGTTTTGCCTGTGCCAGGATTACCTGCAAGTATTACATTTTGTCCATTTTTAATAAATTCAAGTGAACTTAGTACCTTTAATTTTCTATTTGCATCATCTGGTAGATACTCTACTTTTAGGTCTTCTAGGTACTTCTTATATGGAAAATTAGCTAATCTTATACGGTTTTCTTTTGCATGCTCCTGTCTTAGATCATATTCTTTTTGAAGCAATCCGTATAAGTATTCTTCATAGCTTATATCTCTTGTCGCAGCCTCCTTTGCATTTTCCTGAAAGTATTTTTTTATTCCTGGTAGTCTTAAGCTTGTTGCAAATTGTTCTATCTCTTTTGATATTTCTTTTTTGTTCATTTTAAATGACGGCCTCCTCTTTGAAATTTTCGGCCTCTTTAGGCATTAAGCTGCCGAACTTTAAAAGCATTTCTTTCGATTTATCTTCTATTTCATTATTTGTTTTTGTATTTTCTATATATTCATCAACCTTTCTTTCACATATTATTTTTATTTTATCTGTTGTTATGTCAATTGGATCTATTTTTCTTAATTTCTCAATAGCATCAAGTATTTTTTGTATACCTACTATACCTACATATTGCAAGAGATCTATAAATTCTTTCTCTTTAGTGATATAATAGGTATGGTATATTTGTTGCAACCTTGGGTCTGCCTGATTAAGCGCTGCACTTGACGGCAGTGCCCCAGGTTTTTTCTTTAGTGTATTCAAGTAGTGCTCTATTTTTATTGACCATTCGTTAAATCCGTATATTCGCTCATGTTCGGTAATTTTTACATTGCCGTAATAGCATAGTATTTTATGCGAATATATTTTTGTAAATATGATTTTGCCGACATAAGCATCCGGTACAGAATAATGACATGAGTCTATAACTATTGTTGAATATTTATCTACCCGCAAGTCTTCACATCTTGCCGCATCAAATGGTGGCAATTGGGGCAACAAATACGGTCTCTCTTCTTCAAGTATCTCTGCAGGTGATTTGTTGTCTTTTAAATGATTTTTTGTATTATTCAGTTTTTTACATACTTCATAAAGATAGTTATTAGCTTCTTCCATTGAGTCAAAGCAATCTTTATTAGAAAATGCCTTTCTTCTTACCAATTCTACACTTCTTTCAACATGTCCCTTTTCATTACCTCTATATGTATTGCAAAATCTAAATTTAAAGCAGTAATATATTGATAGTTTTAAAAGCCCTTCTGTTGGTTCTTTTTCACTCCTTCCCACAAATTTTTTGACCATAACTTTTGCGTTGTCATATACTACAGTATGATAAACGCCTTTTATGTTTTCAAAAAATGCTGCATGTGCTTCTTGAAAGCATGAAGTATCTTGTTTTGGAAAAAGTTTTGCAAACCTGTAATTACCTTTGGCGCTTGTAAATACAGCCATTTGAAATGTTTTAAGCTTGCCTTTAATAAATAACTTAACTTCTTTCACATACATCCCCAAGTTGATATTCTGCCTTTATATATGCTTCTTTTTGGTCATTTAATATTTCATTTATTGTTTGACAAACTGATGTATAACCAATGTCATAGCCTTCTTCCCTTAAGGCATTATATATATCAATTTTCTTTTTTTGTTGTTTAGATTGTCCTAAATATCTTTTTTGCTCATTTTCTCTAAGATAAAATTTTATGCGGTTTATCACTTCCTCAGTTAATTTTCTTTTATGCCTGTTTTCAACATTGTACTTAGGCTTTTCAACTATATCATCAATAATCTCTTGAATATCTGTATTTCCATCTATTTTCCCTTCATTTATCAAGTCCCTTCTCTTTTCTTCATATTTTTTAATATACTTTCTGATAACTTTTCTATCGATACCAGTTTCTCTAGATATCTGTCTTTGAGATTTACCATCTCTAATATATGATAAAATTATTTCTTGTTTGTTTAACAATGATATCAACTCCACCGCTCCCTCATGATCTTATTTCATGAGAGAAATTTTATCTTAAAGTGGGGGATTTTTCAACTGAAATACTGGGGTACTTTTAGTGTAACATAAACAGTAAAATGAATATTATCTCTTTTAAAATAGTTTATGAACTTTTGTTTTAATTGAAAGTGGGATAATGGTACTCCAACTCCTAAAATCACGTCTGCACTTGTTATTCCCTCTTTGCTTAGCCTCATAGCCAATGCTGGAAGTGTGAGGATAAAGAAAGTTTCATCTATTGTTTTATCGTAGTGATATTTAACCCTTTTTCCTCCGATTGAGTAATATTTTCCGTTATAGTACAGTAAATTTTCTGTAATAACTGGAGCAGTTGAACTTTCAACATATCCTGATGAATAAATACCTTCTGAAGATTTTATAAATCTGTTACCGTGGTCAACTCCAATAATTATTTTGTTATCCATATGCAGCACTCCTTTTCTAATTTTGTTTCTAAAAGGCCCTTATTAAAGTGCAAGGTTCCTTTATGTTCTTTAGCATCCTAACGAAACATTTTTTATAATTTCAAGTTTTTTCTCAAAAAAATGCTTACCTATCAAATTAGGTAAGCAAACAAATTTATTGTAACGGAGGTATTTGATTCTGATTTAGTAAAATACCTTTTTATTAATGGGCGATTATTTTATATAAAATTACTAAATACATTTTCAAGTGTTTTTATCATCTTTTCCCTAAATCCTTTTCCTTCTCCTCTTTACCCTTCCATATATAATTATGTATTTAGTAAATTCCCAAAAGTCCTTGATATTACAATACTTAAATAGATTTTTAAGCGACAAAAACTAGTTTAGGTATTAGGCAAAAGGTACATGGGCTAAGGATTAATAATGTATTATATAGCCCCTTAACCCTTTTACCCTTCAATAATTACTTTACAAAAATTCTAGCATTAAAATTTGACTTACATCCAACAATCCGTATAATGTGGAAAACCAAATTTGAAAGGATGAACTTTATGAGTGAAAGTTTAGTAATAAAGGATTTTAGGACGCTTAAGGTTTGGCAGAAAGCAAATAGTCTTGAGCAGGAGATAGGGGAATTGGTTAAAGGGTTTCCAGGATATGAGCAATATAGACTTACAGACCAATTAATTAGAGCCAGCCGCAGTATTGGAGCAAATATTGCCGAAGGAAATACCCAATTATTCATAAAAAGGGAACTCTTCCATGCCAACAGCGCACTTGGCAGTGCAGGAGAATGTAGAAATCATCTTCTTACTGCCTATCAAAATGATTATATCAATAGGGAACAATACGATGCTTTAGATAAAATGTTGATTGAAATTATCAAAATGTTATTTGGTTACATAAAAGGACTAAAATCTAACTCAGATAATGAATCTGATGCTGCTACTAATTGGTAGAATTAAAATGTCCTTACTTATTCTTAATCCATTTAACCTTTAATCCTTTAACCCCTTGTATCATCTCTATAGAATATCGTAAAATATCTTTGGAAAGGAAGTGAAAATATGACTCTTGAAAAGAAAATTCTAAGCCTTGAAGAGTTTTTGCAGATGGATAAAGAGAACGAACATAGATTAGAATATTTTGATGGTGAAGTAGTTTACCTCGAATCTCCGTCAGTAGAACACCAGCGGGTTTTATTAAACATCGCAGCAGAATTCCGAAACTATTTCAGAGGCAAATCTTGTGAGGTATTTATCTCCCCACTGGATGTCTGGTTAACAAATAAAGAAAAAACTACCAAAGTAAAAGTTCAGCCTGATTTAATAGTTATTTGTGATAAAACTGGATTAATGGAAAACGCATATGAGGGTGTACCAGCCCTAGTTATTGAAATAATTTCCACTTCTAATCAAGCCCATGACAGAATAAGAAAATACAGTACTTATATGGAATTTGGTATAAATGAATATTGGATGGTAAATCCAGAACTTAAAACAGTTGAGGTATATGTATTAGAAGAAGATGAGTACAAACAGGCTGCTATTTACAAAGGTAGTGATTGTGCTGCATCTCAAATTTTTGATGGGCTTAATATTCACTTAAAAGAAGTTTTTTCAAAAAACTAACTTATACAGACTATTAAGACAAAATGCCTTGGAAAGACCGCTAAATCTCCAAAGCACTCAAAAAATCCTAATAGCCCTATTTATTAAAAGGTTCTAGGGTCAAGGTATTTGTACATCTTGGCTTTCAAATAACTATATATACCACATTTTTCTCTTAATTTTCATATCTGTTTATAAATTCCCATAACATACTTTAATCCCGTAATGTACCTTAAATGCCCTCAAATAGAGGTAAGTTCTGAGGATTCATGGTTTTAGAGAGCAATGTTGTTATATCCCATAGTGAATTAAATACTTGTTTCCTGTTATAGCCTCAGTTATTTTTTCAGTGAGAAGTTGAAGTTCTTTTGCCTTGAAGTGATTATTTGCTTTATAATAATATCCCTGAATTGTTTGAGGGATTCTGGAGGGATAAGCGTTACACCGCAATAATCTAATCCCTTTCCTACCTGGGTTGAAACTATAAAATATGTTTTTATTACCATTAATTCTTCATCATATCTTATAGTTAATTCTCCTATTAAATCATCATCAACTGAAATACAATTGTATTTTTCAGGTTCATAATCACTATACCACTTGTTTTCTTCAAAGGAATCTATTATTCCAAACTCATGTTTTGCCACGGTATCACCTCTACTTAAATTCATTTTTATACAATATTATTTTAAATGCTATCCTGCTCCCTAACTCTATTAACTGCCCAGACATTTCCACTCCTGCTTATTTTACCTGTTTAAAAATAAACAGCACCTTTAGGACAACTTTTCACACATTCCATGCATAAAATGCACTCTGTTCCATTTTCCCTGCCTCTTTTGTTGTCTAAAATATCTACATTCATGGGACATACTCTTTTGCATTTCCCGCAAGAAATACACTTTTTGCTGTCTGTTTTTACCCTAAGCAGCGAAAAATAACTTGCCGGTTTTAAAAATACTGTTATAGGGCATATGTATTTACAAAACGCCCTGTTGTCTTTCAGTATGAAAGCCATTATTATTCCAACTGCATAGTATATGATATTCCCCGCAATAAAACTCCAAAACATCACAACTTCAATGTCAGGATTATTTAATAGAAACAAAACGCCTACAAATAGTATAGAACCTGAAAACATGATATACCGTATAAAGGAAAGTTTTTTTATGCGTGGATTTTGAGGAATCTTATAAGGCAGTAAATCTAAAACCGCAGCAGTCCAGCAGGCATATCCGCACCATCCTCTTCCAAATAACAGCGGGCCAATAATTTTGGCTACAGCATAATGTATTACTGCTGCTTGAAATACCCCCATGAACAAGTAGTACCAGAAACCTTCAATCTGCATATTCTCACGGCATATAAGCCCAAGATAGACAAGCATATATAATCCCACGCCAAATTGCACAACCTGTCTTGAATATTTGTATTTTTTTATCAGCAAAAAGATGCCGAAAGACACAAGAAAGCCTATATACATGAAATTGAAAAAATAGAACACATTATCAAACCAAATCCACAAGCCAATTGATATGCTAATAAATATCACAAGCATGTATATCGGTATTTTAAATTTTCCCAACCTGTCCACCTCACGATACATCTTTTTCATTTCCCCTGTTAACCTGTTCACCGCTAAAATGTACAATAAAGTATAGCCAATGAAATCCTTCTATTTTACATTGATGTTAACTATTTACATTTTCTGAATACCTGCTATTTACTATGAGCCGAAATCATGAGGAAATGAACTTTCTCATAAATATAGACTCCTATCGTTACAGATATGATGTCTGCCATAGTTCTTATGATTATATCAGCAATATCTGATTCAAACACCAAAGTAATGAAAAAATTGAAAAGAAAAAGGTTAATTCCGAATACTATAATGCCAAAAAATAGTGATTTCACTATGGGAGATTCTATCTTAATGCCTTGTCCGAGAAATAAATACAAAACCCCTATCCAGATACCTGATGCAACTGCCCATATCATTGTTCCTAACGGATTGGTAGTAAAAGAGGAATAAATATGAACTATACTATAAAAAAATACTCTTAGTGCCAGGAAGCATACAGGTATTGCTATTAACGGTACAATGTTAAAATTAATGTATACTTTCCCTACCAATCGGGAATCTATGGCAACAAATTTTCCTAACAGCAATCCTAAAAATACAAGTGATATTCCATCCACTATTGGATAAGCAAAAAGTTCAGTCAGTGATGTGCTTGAAACATGAGGTAAAGGCTCAAATAAGTATATTCCCCACATCATGCAGAATAAGAAACCGAACATTAAACCTTTTTTAATCTTTGTTCCTGGTAGATGCCCCTGTATTATGACAAATACTACCGCTAATAAAAAATAGGTTATTAATGCATAAATCGTAAACGAGGGGATTAATAATCCTGCTTTGACTATTACACTCGGAGGAAAAGGATTATTGCCGCTTGAAGGGATAAAAGCCTGCAGTATCAATCTAAATATTGTTGCTGATAATGCTACTAAAAATAGCGTCAACCATCTTTTCTTGTTAATTTCAAAAAGCATTGATTTCATAAAGTTTGACCTCCAGTTTAAATTTTAATTCTATAACGAGGTAATATCATCTTTTTCATCAGGTCCATATTAAAATTATATCATAAAGTTTGAAGCATCTTCCATGCGTATACACATAAAAAACTCATGTCAAACCCCCACCCCCCTCAAACCCTTGTCCCATCTAACCTTAACCTTATTTCTCTATTTTCTTCCAGATAAAAAGTCATGTCAAAAATCACCCATTTTCCTTACACCTATCTCCTATTTTCTTCCTGTTTTTAGCCTCATTTTAGATAAAAAAGTCGTGTCATAAATAGGGAAAAGTTAAAAGGAAAAAGTGGAAAGTTTTAATCAATATCTTTTATCAATACTCTATTCAAATCCAATAAAATCAATACTTTCAGCCTTATCCCTTACCCCTAAACTCTAAACTCAATAAAAAGTAAATCCCGCAGCCGTTCAGGATTTTTCCTGCTTCGACTACGGGATTTTGGAACGAACTTTATTTTTATAGAGTCAACTTTATTATCATGGAGTGGACTTTATTTGAATTATACATTTTTTACAACTTATCTGCTATTTTTATTCAACCGTCACGCTCTTTGCGAGATTCCTTGGTTTGTCGACGTCGCAGCCTTTTTCTACTGCCATGTAGTACGCTAAAAGCTGTAGCGGTATTACTGTTATTATTGGTGCGACTTCTTCCATAGTCTTTGGTATATAAAGGACTTTTTCGACTATACCTTCTAATTGGTTGTTACCTTTCATTGCAAAAGCAAGCACGTATCCACCTCTCGTTGTAACTTCTCTTATATTGCTTAGCATCTTTTCAAAAAGGTGTTCTTGAGTTGCTAATGCTATGACTAACGTGCCATCCTCAATAAGGGCCAATGTGCCATGCTTCAACTCACCTGCCGCATAAGCTTCTGAGTGTATATAGGATATTTCCTTTAACTTTAGTGAGCCTTCCATAGCGACAGCATAATCAAGACCTCTTCCTAAGTAGAACACATCTTTTGAATTAAAATGGTTTGCCGCAAATTCTTGAAGCTCATCTTTATAATCAAGTATGTGCTTTGCTTTATCTGGAAGCTGCTTTAATTCATCGCAGATGGCTTTAGCATATTCTTTATCTATTGTTCCTTTTTTAAGCGCTAAATCCAAAGCAATTAGGTATAGCGCCACAAGCTGTGTAGTATAAGCTTTTGTAGATGCAACGGCAATTTCAGGTCCTGCCCAAGTGTATATGACATCATCGGCTTCTCTTGATATAGAGCTACCCACCACATTTGTAATTGCTATAACTTTTGAGCCATTTCTTTTTGCTTCCTTTAAAGCTGCAATCGTATCAGCAGTTTCACCTGATTGGCTGACTACTATCGTCAATGTATTTTTATTTATAATAGGTTCTCTATACCTGAATTCTGATGCTATATCGACTTCTACTGGTATTCTGGCAAACTTTTCAATCACATATTTGCCAACCACACCAGCGTGATATGCCGTTCCACAAGCGACTATGAATATCTTATCAATCTTGTCAATTTCATCTTTTGTTATATTTACTTTATCCAAAACTATTTCGTTGTCATTAACTATGCGTCCTCTTAATGTATCTTTTATAGCGTTTGGCTGTTCATGGATTTCTTTCAACATGAAATGCTCATAGCCGCCTTTTTCTGCCGACTCAACGTCCCATTTTACCTCAAATACAGATTTCTGCACATCTTTGCCAAATGCATCTATTATCTTGACACTGTCTTTCTTAATTATCGCAATTTCTTTATCATCAAGGAAGTACACTTTTCTCGTGTGTCTCAATATGGCTGGCACGTCTGATGCAATATAGTTTTCACCATCTCCAAGGCCAACTATAAGTGGAGCATCTTTTCTTGCAGCAACTATCATATCTGGATGGTCTTTTGAAAGTACACCAAGCGCATAAGATCCCTCTATTCTATCGAGGACTTTCATAACGGCCTCTACTATATCTCCCTTGTAATAGTACTCAAGAAGATTTGCCACCACTTCTGTATCCGTTTCTGACTTAAATGTGTAACCTTCCTCTATCAGCCTTTTCTTTAATGGCAGATAATTTTCTATTATACCGTTATGAACAACGGCAATTATCCCGGACTGTGACAAATGTGGATGTGAATTTATATCAGATGGTTCGCCATGTGTTGCCCATCTGGTATGGCCAATTCCAACGGAACCAAAAAGATTCTCCTTTTTCAATGATTCTTCAAGCTGGCTTATTCTGCCTTTTGCCTTTTTTATATTTATGTTGCCATCATTTATTACAGCTATTCCTGCTGAGTCATATCCTCTGTACTCCAGCTTTTTAAGTCCCTCTACTAATATTGGTGTCGCCTGTTCATCACCAATATATCCAACAATTCCACACATAGTAAATGTCTCCTCTCAGTATTTTTATTAAGTTATCCCTGCTCAAACCGCTCTATGCCAATGGTCACCCATGGTTTTCCCGGTTCTCTATCGGCCGCAGGAAGCCGCAGGGCATCCGCCGATAACTCGATTAACCCTGTCCTCGTCAACTTAGAGTTTCCCCTAAGCCCAGGCGCTTTTATTCAGTTGTGTGTTTCATAGGCATTCCCCCTTTCAAAGTATTTAATATATCAATAAGGAAGTAATAATACCTCCTTTATTGACATAGTTATCCTAACTTCTTTTCAATCAAATTTGCCAATTCTCTGGCCATTGATTCTATCTTTTCTTGATCTTTACCTTCTACCATCACTCTCACTAATGGCTCTGTTCCTGAAGGTCTTATAAGGACTCGACCTTCTCCTTTCATCTCTTCCTCGAGTTTTTCTATCTCTCTAGCTATATCTTCATCGTCCATGTATTTATATTTCAGCTCATTTTTAACTTTTGCATTTATCAAAACTTGCGGATATGATACCATGACATTGGCCAATTGTGACATCTTTTCACCACTTTTAACGAGCAATTCTGCTACTTTTAAAGCAGTTATCTCGCCATCGCCTGTTGTGTTGTGATCGAGGAAAATTATGTGTCCTGATTGTTCACCGCCTATTGAATAACCATTTTTCACCATTTCCTCTAAGACATATCTATCTCCAACTTTTGTCTTTACTACATCTATTCCATTTTGCTTTAATGCTATGTCTAATCCTATATTGCTCATAACCGTAACGACAACTGTATTTTTATTTAGTTTTCCTGTATTTTTAAGATGTATACCACACATAGCCATTATGTGGTCTCCGTCCACAACATCGCCATTTTCATCAACAGCAATAAGCCTGTCTGCATCACCATCAAAAGCAAATCCTACATCAGCACCTGTTCCAGCCACGATCTCTTGAAGCACTTTTGGATTTGTAGATCCACATTTGACATTTATTTTTTCTCCATTTGGATGTGAACCGTATAATATCACGTCTGCGCCTAATTCGTGAAAAAGTATCGGTGCAACTGTGCTGCTTGCGCCGTATGCACAATCTAAAACTACTCTAAGTCCTTTTAAATCACAGTCTATAGTAGATTTCAAAAATTCGATGTAATCCCTCTGTGCACTCTTACTTTCTACTGCATTTCCAACATCCAAGCCTGTAGGTGTTGGCAACTGGCTTTTTTCATTTATTATCTTCTCTATTTTGTCTTCTACTTCATCAGGAAGCTTATATCCATCTTTATTAAAAAATTTGATGCCATTGTACTCCACAGGATTATGTGACGCTGAAATGACAACACCAGCATCTAATTTATAATGTCTTGTTAAATATGCAACAGCAGGCGTAGGTATAATACCAGCATCTATGACCTCTGCTCCAACAGACGTAAGTCCCGCTGTCAATGCACTCTGAAGCATATCTCCAGACACTCTGCTGTCTCGTCCTATTAAAATTTTTGGCCTTCTTGAACATTCCGTTAGGACGTATGCGCCAGCTCTTCCAAGCTCAAATGCAAGTTGTGGCGTAAGATCTTTGTTGGCAATCCCTCTTACACCATCTGTGCCAAATAATCTAGCCATATAATCCATTCCTTTCAGTATCAAAAAATCATACGATAATATTTTATCACACTAATAAGCCCATTGCAATTTAACGCAAGTATGCTTAATATATGAGCAAATCCTATGAATAATTTACCTCAATCCATCACAGCTATTTTAAATCATGATTATTTATAAGGCTATTTAATGAATTTAACACTTCATAAGCCATCTTATCCAAGCAATCATTTTTATTTATCGACATATCTGGGTATATGCTTCTACCTATCGTTACAGAAATCTTTCCTGCATGTGGAAAGTACTCTCCCATAGGCAATACGCCATCAGTTCCTCTTATGCCTACAGGTACAATTGGACATCCTGTTTTGCATGAGATATACATGGCACCTTTGTAAATTTTTATTACACTTTTGTCAAGTGATATTCCTCCCTCTGGAAACAAAGCAATAGATCGTCCATCATCAAGCATTTTGATGGCTTTCTTTAACGCGTTTACATCTGCAGAATTTTTTTTGATAGGTATTGTTTCTAAAGCGCTTAAAATAAAATTTAAAATAGGTATCTTATACAAATCTTTACTGGCTATGAAAAAAACTCTTCTATCGATGGAATCCATAAGGACTACAGGGTCTAATATGCTTTTGTGATTAGCCACAAATATACATGGTCCATCCGGCAAATCATCTAATAAATCTACGTTGAGTCCAAAAAATAGGGATATAATCGCTAAAGTAATAACCTTAATAAAATAGTACAAAATCATTCATATCACCTATAACTATAATAGATAAAACAGCAAAAAAAGTTCTTTAAAAATGAAACCTCCACAATGGGAGGTTTTATCTTGCCACAAGTTGAGAAGATATAGAAGATATAAATTCTTTGCCTCTTTCGTATGCTTTTATATTTAAAGGTATGAGATTTTCTTTGCCTTCAAAAACCTTGCCAAACGAAATTTTAATAGCAGCCTCGCTGATCATGTTTTTTAAACCCATCAAAACCCCAATCATGATTGAATTAGCCACTTTGAGATTTCCCAGTTGATTTGCAATATCATTTGTAGGGATTCTGTATACTTCAATATCCCTTCTTTTGTGTTCTATAGTAATCAACGAGCTATTTATAAGCAGCAATCCACCTTTTACAATATCTTGTTCATACTTTTCTAAAGAAGGCCTATTCATCGCCACAACTACAGTTGCCTCATTTATTATGGGCGAACCTACTGGTTCGTCAGATATGGTAACATGGCAGTTGGCTGTGCCTCCTCTCATCTCTGGTCCATACGACGGAAGCCATGATACGTTTTTCCCATCCATCATTCCTGCGTATGACATTATAAGCCCCATCGACATGATGCCCTGTCCACCAAATCCTGCAAATATGATCCTCTCTTCCATGTTATTTTTCCTCCTCTAAGGTGTTTTTGTATACACCTAATGGATAGTATTGCTCCATCTTGTCTTTTATCCATTTTAGTGCTTCATTTGGTGACATGCCCCAGTTTGTTGGACAGCTTGACAGGACTTCTATCATTGAAAAGCCTTTTTTGTTTATTTGGGCTTTGAATGCATTTTTGATCGCTTTTTTGGCGTTTAATACGTGTTTTACGTCGTACACTGATACTCTTTCGATGTACGCTGCTCCTTCTAATGTTGACAGCATTTCACACATTTTTATTGGGTATCCGTTTGTTTCTGGTTTTCTTCCGTACGGGGTTGTGAGGGTTTCTTGCCCTATCAGTGATGTTGGTGCCATTTGGCCTCCTGTCATGCCGTATATGGCGTTGTTTATGAATATTACTGTTATGTTTTCTCCTCTTGCTGCTGCGTGTACTGTTTCTGCTGTTCCTATTGCTGCTAAGTCTCCATCTCCTTGGTATGTGAATACTATTTTGTCAGGGTGTACTCTTTTTATGCCTGTGGCTACTGCTGGTGCTCTTCCATGGGCTGCTTCTTGCATGTCACAGTTGAAGTATTCGTAGGCGAATACTGCGCATCCTACTGGTGCAACGCCTATTGCTTTGTCTAATACTCCTAATTCTTCCATTGTTTCTGCTACAAGTCTATGGACTATGCCATGCGTGCAGCCTGGACAGTAGTGAAATGGTGTGTCTGTTAGTCCTTTTGTTTTTTGAAATACTACTGTCATCATTTTTTCCCCCTTATTTTCTTGATTTCTTCTAATATCGCCATGGGTTCTGGTACCATTCCTCCTACTCTTCCGTAAAAGTAGACTTCTTTTTGTCCGTTGACTGCTATTTTTACGTCTTCTATCATCTGTCCCATGCTCATTTCTATGGTTAGGTAGGCTTTTACGTGGTCTTTTGTTTTTTTGAATGGTTCTTCTGGAAATGGCCATAGTGATATGGGCCTTATTAAGCCTACTTTGATGTTTTCTCTTTTTGCTATTTCGATTGCGTTTTTGGCGACTCTTGCTATTGTGCCGTATGCTACAAGTATTATTTCTGCTTCTTCGCAGTTTGTCATTTCATATCGTACTTCTTCTTTTGCTGCTTTTTGGTATTTTTTGAATATTTCTATGTTGTGTTTTTCTAATATTTGTGGGTCTAATTCTAATGAGTTTATGATGTTTCTTTTGTTTCTTGTTCCCTTGCCTGTTGTGGCCCATGGTTTTTCTTCTATTTTGTTTTCTTCTTTTTTTAGGATGTCAAAGTCTACTGGTTCCATCATTTGGCCTAGCATTCCGTCTCCTAATATCATTACAGGGTTTCTGTATTTGTCAGCTATGTGGAATGCTTGTTGTACTAATTCTGCCATTTCTTGTATTGTTGATGGGGCCAAGACTATGAGCTTGTAGTCTCCATGTCCTCCGCCTTTTGTGGCTTGAAAGTAGTCTGATTGGGATGGCTGTATTCCTCCTAAGCCTGGTCCGCCTCTCATTATGTTGGCTATTACGCATGGTACTTCTGCTCCTGCTATATATGATATTCCTTCTTGCATCAGGCTTATCCCTGGGCTTGAGGATGTTATGAGGACTCTCGCTCCTGCTCCTCCTGCTCCGTATACCATGTTTATTGCTGATACTTCGCTTTCTGCCTGTAAGAATACTCCTCCTACTTCTGGCATTCTTTTTGCCATGTACGCTGTTACTTCGTTTTGTGGTGTTATTGGATATCCGAAATAATGCCTGCAACCGGCTTGTATTGCAGCTTCAGCCAACGCTTCATTTCCTTTCATGAGTACTTTTGCCATCTATATCCCCCTCTTATTTTATAACTGTTATGACTGTGTCTGGGCACATTATTGCGCAGAATCCGCAGCTTATGCATTTTTCCATATTTTCTTCTTTTATCATGGCTGGATGGTATCCTTTTACGTTTAGTTTGTCTTTGTCCATTTCTATTATGTGTTTTGGACATGCTTCAACACATAGTTCACAGCTTTTGCACAAGTTTTCGTTAAATATGACTTGCTTCAATTTCATCATCTCCATCATATTTTATTCCAAGGTGTTTTCATGTAAAGATCTATAGGGAAAACGTCATATCCCATATTTTTAAGCTTTTCAGCCACATCTCTTTTAGCGGCTGTCATCTTAATGGGTATTCCTGTTTTCCTTGATACATCTTCAGTCACTTCAAGCCCTTTTATTACATCGTCTGCCATCGTCTCGTACGACAGATGTGTGTTATTTACAAGATGTGTCACTTTAATTCTTGCCGCATTTTCTACAAGAGTCATGTACTTTATTGCAGATTCTGCATCTTTTGTAAACGGCCTGTTCACATTTATTACAAAAAACACATCTACATCTTTATCAGCTAATATATTGTGATATTGCCCAAATGCGATTGCTCCTGCATCATCGCCTCCTACATCAAATACAGCATACTTTTCACCATCCTGTATGACGCTGTATATATCTCTTGATAATGCCGGCATGTCAGCATTCATGTACTTTTCATCCACACCAATTACTTTTATGCCCCATCCATCTAAAAGCTCTTTTCTAACTTCTCTTGGGCGAAAATATGGATTTACTATATCAAGATCTACTATGTCTACATCATATCCACATGTCTTTATATACCTTGCGTAATTTATAGTTATTTCTGTTTTTCCTGTGCCATAATGCCCAAGAACTACGGTAAGTCGTTTAAAATCCATTTTAATCATCCTCTTTATAAAATGAAGATCATTGAATATTGACGTCCACAGATTGTGGATTTACCTTGACTATCTTTAGATTCAAATTCGTCGTCACATTTACTGGCAATGTCTGTGTGCCTGTAGTTGCATTTGTAGCATCTACATAAGCGCTAAAATCATTGGAAGTAGCCGAATCTACTACATTTTCTGGGCCAGTGACAGTTACTACGATATTTGGATTTAAAATAGTGACATTTTTGTTGTCGCCACCTTTAACGTCTATACTGCTTATAGTGATATTATTTGTAACTACCTTTTCAATATCTATAAAAACTTTTGCGGTGCCATCGCTTTTCACAAGGCTAACGCCATTTGGAAGGTCAAAAGGCACGTTTTCAGTGACAGAGGCATTTTTGCCAGATATGTCTATCTGCTTAGTGTCAACGCTTTTGATGTTGTTTAATATAGAATCATCTCCTGTCACATAAACGTACTCAGGCAAGACACTTACTTGTGCAACATCATATCCATCCATAGGTTTGCCAAATATTTTTGCATTTACAGGTACTCTTATGGCTTTGTTCACATCTATATCCACTTTAATATATCCGGGATTCACATCTACACCCTTGACTTCATTGCCATTTCTGTCTACCGGTTCAACAGGGACAGAAATGCTTACATCCTTTGATTTATTTGCCATATCAACTTGTGCTACTACATCCTTTATCAAATTCACTTTGCTTTCAGGACCAGTAATCACTACTTCACCAGGAGTCGCCACAGCAGGCTTCATAGCAAAACCATCCATTACGGCCCCATTGACCTTTACGTGCACCGGCATTTGTACTCGTGAGACTTTGTCTACATCAAGCTTTATCTCCGAAGGATTCGCAGAGACAAATGTCACATTTTTAGGAAGTGAACTTACTTCAACAGGCACAACATTTATTCCCTTTGTTATTATCCTGCTGACGTCTGCTTCAACCTGTATGTCTGAAGGTCTTACATTCATCACGTCACTTCTTCGTCCTTTAATCTTGACTGTCACCGAGAAATTTTTATCTCCTATAAGAGTCAATCCCTTCTTGTCAAGCGTATTGACATTCACTATATTTACAGGAATATTGCTTACATCATAAGATATCTCCGGGTTCTTCTCACCCATCACATAAAGCCATAATATAAATGCTATTACAACCGAAAGTATCTTTATAGGTAGATTTTTACTCAGCATGCTTATTCCCCCATTTAAACCAGTTAGAGCCTTTGCTGTCTTTTACTTTAAACATACTCAAAAGAACTTCTTTTAAAGTCTTTATATCCAAATGCCTTGATATCCTTCCGTTTTGAGCAAGTGATATAGTGCCGGTTTCTTCTGAAACTATGATTGATACGGCATCTGATACTTCTGTTACACCTATGGCAGCTCTGTGCCTTGTGCCAAGCTCAGTGCTTAAATTCTGGTTGTCAGTAAGTGGCAAAAAGCACCCAGCAGCCATTATCCTATCGCCTCTTATTATAACCGCTCCGTCATGAAGGGGAGTATTTGGTATAAAGGTATTTATGAGAAGCTCACTGGATATTTTGGAGTCTAAAGATATGCCAGTTTCTATGAGTTCATTTAAACCAGTATTTCTTTCCAAAACAATTAAAGCACCTATTTTAGATCTGGATAAAAATTGAACAGCATCACATATCTCGCTTATGACATCGGCTATATCCTGGACTTCATCGTTTATTATAAAAAAGTTTCTCTTAATAAACTCGCTTCTACCGAGGGATTCTAATGCTCTCCTCAGTTCCGGCTGAAATACTATTAAAAGTGCTATAACGCCAACAGTCATTGCATTGCTTAATATATAATTGACTGTTCTAAGCTGCAGCCACTCGCTTAATTTTGTAAGTATTAAAAGAATTATGATTCCCTTAAATAGTTGCTCGGCTCTGGTTTTTCGTATGACTAATATAAGGCGGTACGTTACATAAGCTATTATCGCTATATCTACGATGTCATTTATTTTCATCGTCTTTATTATTTCTATAAGGCCATTGAACAAAAAGCTCACCTCTTGAGGCAAAATTGTAAACTAATATAATTTTAGTACTTGCTCATAATAATTATACACTAATAATTCGGAAAATCCTATAAACTTAGTAGATTAAATTAAAGAAAAAAAGTCATAGAATGACTGTCATTCTATGACTTCAACAATTATATTTTTCTCCTCAACCCGTTTTATAAGAGGATTTATCACGTCTCCGTGAATCAATACGTCAAAGGCAGATCTCAATGATTTGCCTACTATTATCTCTGTAATATCGTTTTCAGCAGCAAATTCAGCCAAAGCATCTGAAATCTTTTTGCCAACCAATATGGATACTCTACCACCTAATTTCTGAGTCATCTCAAAGAGCTCGATTAAGATCTTGTGTTCTTTCAAATCTTTATATATATCATTGTTTTTATTCACATACACAACGCAAAATTCCCCATTTGTCTCTTTCGCCCTCTCTGCTCCTCTTTCAACAAGCCTTTGGCAGCTCTTTTGCGGAGTAACGCAAACCATAATTCTGCTTTTTACTCCGGGCTCGTAACTTAAAACCATCAGCAAGCCTCCTATCAGGAGAAATAATAACAACTCCACATATATTATATATTCGATAACATATTAATGTCAATTAAACAAATCACCCGGTTTATTCCCACTAAACTTTTTATGACCCATATTTCTCTTAAGATACTCCTTTATATATATGATATCTTCTTCTGACGGTTCCATATTGCCGTACGCCAAATCATTATAAATTTTTGTAATCTTGTCGAAGTCAGAAAAACCAATATCCAATATTCTCTCTTGAAACTCTACAGTAGTTTCATTGTCAAATCTTTTAAGCCCTCTCCTTTCAAGTCTCTTTAAAATTTTGTTGTAATAGTGCAAAAAGGCACTTCTTCTTGAAGTAAGACGTCTTTTTAACAAAATATATTTGATAGCTGTAAACATAGCTAACAAAAGAAACAAGGCAACAAATAGTACCATTCTATGCGTGTTTTTGTTGGAAGTGCTATTTTGGGACGAACTCCCTAAAGACTTATTCTGAGCCACATTTTGGTTGGTATTTGACTTAGTAAGAGGAACAGTGCTGCTATCATTATTTTTCTGTACTGTTGACACATCGCTATTATTGACTGAAGATGCACCTGCGTAAGTCTCTTGATAAATTGCCGTCGGCTCAAATGTCACCCAACCACTGTTTTGAAAAGGCACCTCAACCCATGCATGTGCATAAGACTCTTTAATGTCGTATTCACTACCTGATACAGGTTGTGAAGGCATCTTAAATCCTACAACATATCTGGCAGGTATCCCTATGGTCCTAAGCATTATAACCATTGACGTTGCAAAGTATGTGCAATACCCCTGTTTTAAGTCAAAAAGGAAGTAATCAACAAAATCTCTCCCCACTGGCGTATCAGGTACATCCAGGTTGTATTTATAAGTATTTCTCAAGTACTGCTCAATGGCTTTTACTTTGTCATAATCAGTTTTCTTATCCTTTGTGATGTTTAACGCAAGTTCTTTCACCCTCTCTGGAAGACTGGAAGGATACTGTAGGTACATGCTCATGTCACTGCCAGTTAATACCTTGTCCTTTTCCAGAGAACTTGCACTTATTTCCGTCTTGTAATACTGTACTCTATACCAACTTTTTACATGTCTGCCTGCTGTCGTCATGGTTAATGTACTTCTATCGTATATATTGCTGATATTTACATGGTAAGGCTGCCAAGGCGAAAAAATAATATTTGTATTCATTGCAACAGGATAAATCTCAACATTTTTGATCGTGTATTTAATGTTCTTATCAAATTCCGGTTGAAAGTAATTATCACGTCCAAAACTGTGCTGAACAACTGAATTAGTCCATTTATTGTTTTCATACGTGTCAAACACTTCTCCTCTTAAATACAGACTTTCATCAGCTTTTACCCTCATCACCACCTGATCACTTACAGTTTCTGGCCCACCTAAATCTTGAGAAAATGAACTGAAATCTGTTGTAAAGTTGTTTACATCACTTGTACTCCCTATGCCATTTCTCCATGTCTTTGTAAATGGAAATGCAGCGTAAAATTTATCATTTAGTGTCTGCCACACAACAGGATGAAAATTTTTCGGCATTGTGTATGCGATAGCTGTGCTTATAGATGAAAACAAAATTACGATAATCAGAAGACTTGCGATGGAAGCTTTTCCATTTCCCGCTTTTTGATAGTTGACTACTGACATATTTATAAAACTTGCTGCTACATAAAATACTAAATAAACGTATGCTTTGTCTACGTAATTGTACCACTGAAAAACTAATACAAGTATGCCAAATAACATGGTCAAAAAATAACTCTTTAAAATCCTGTTTAAAAAAGTAATAATAAGCGAAATTAAAAAAACACCCAACAGGACTGTAGTAAAAAAGTACTTGTTTGTCAACTGACTAAATCCTTCAGGCCAGCTTGACTCACCCATGTATATATATAACCAATTAACGTATTTATCAATTTCTAATACGACTTTAGTAAGCACATCTTTTCTCATGTAAAAATAATACAAATCAACTAATATGAAAATAGACAAAGAAGCGACTACAAGCTGCGGTCTTCTTAAGAAAATAGTCAAAAACGCCACAAACGCCAAAATCAAAGAAACTACTTCTACTATGTCTACTTTAAAATTCAATCCAACAAATACTGAAAGCGAAAGAATTAGCGTCAATAATGACGTCATAATATACTCAATTATATTGAACTTCCATGTGTACACCCTCATACATATCTCTCCAAGATATAAGTTTTATCCCCAAATTTTCCAGTCCATTTTCCGTTTTTTCATCCAATTTATCTTTGTTGGTATAAAATACTACGATGTTTTGATTAATATTGATTTGAGACAAAACTGCCAATAATGTTTCATCAATGGAAGGAGTAATAATAGCTATGGTGGAATCTTTTGGAACGCAGCTTACGTACTCAAACAATTTTCTGCCAAAATCCATTTCATAAATAGGAAACAATTTTAAAGTCCAAAATTTAATTATACTAAAATCATTTACTCTGCTGCACTGAGCTAATGGTCTATTTGTTTCATAATCAACAAGCCTTACAGGAAGCCCGTTTGTAAGACAATATTTTACCAGTGAAAGCACACACTCGGCAGTCATCTCATCTATAGTTCCGTCATCTGCTTTATAATGATTCTTGCACAAATCCCACAACACAACAATTTCACTTAAAGCTGTATGTTGGTACTCTTTTACATATAATCTTTGCAACTTTGCTGATATTCGCCAATGAACCTTTTTGAGGCTGTCTCCGTCCACATATTCTCTTAAATTTGCCAAATTTGTATAATCCTCAAACTGCTTAGCATGGCTTGCAAATCCACCTACTTCTGAAGCTAAAGGCAAATCAAAGGCAACATCGTATGCCTTAGGATACACCACTATATTATATTTCCTATTAACTGTCATCTTTATCTGAAATATGCTGAAAGGATCCTTTATCTTTACCACAATCGGGCCAACAGTATATATCCCTCTTTTTTTAAACAAAACATTTCTTTTAATAACTTTTTTCTGAAATGGATTCAAATTTGTAGTGATAGGGAAAAAGTTTTTA